>JBBINC010000026.1:0-30409 GCA_037444085.1 Acidobacteriota bacterium
GCGAGGGCGGCCCACGGCGGCAGGACTGCGAGGCCACCGGCCCCCCCGGCAGGCGCGCTGGCCGCCGGCGCGCCGCCATGGGGAATCCTGTCGAATCGGAGGAAACCGGTTACTTCTTGTGGATCTCGAAGACCCGCACGGACCCGGGCGTCGCCCGCCCGTCCGAGGACATCACCGCCAGACCCTTCATTCCGGCAGCCAGCGGCACCAGAGCGAAATCGTTGATGTAGGCGTCGCCGAACTCCAGCTCGCCGGCGCGCTCCTTGTAGAGTGTTCCGTCGGCACCCTGCAGGTAGATGTCGACGGTGCCGTCCTGCCGTCCGAGGAGCAGATCCAGACGGCCGTCGCCGTCCAGGTCGAACAGGTGCGCCACCGTGAAGCGGTCGAAGTCGGCGTGCTCGGCGTGCAGCAGGTCGCGGGTGACCACCACTTCGTCACCCTGCTGCGCGACGCGGAAGATGGCCACCGCGTTCATCGGGTGCTGCTGGCCGCCCGAGCGCGGACTCTGGGCGAAGCCGACCACCGCCTCGTCGCCGGGCTTGCCGTCGAGATTGCCTGCCGCCACGCCCAGGCCGTAGGCCAGGTAGGGGAACTCGGGACTGGACACCGGGCGAAAGGTGCGGCCGTCCCCGGAGTTGAGGTAGATCCAGTACGGGAAGACGTTCTTGTGCGAGGAAACGAGAACATCCGGGGCGCCGTCGCCGTTGAAGTCGCCCACCGCAACCTTGTCGCCGTACAGGTTGGGCGTGGCGCCGGAGACGTCCACGTTGACCCAACCATCGGGCCTGTTGAGCACCACCTGGAGGAGGCCGTTGCCCAACGCCTGGCTGGTGCCGAGGTCGATGTCCAGCTCGGCCAGCAGCACGACGTCCATACGGCCATCACCGTCGAAGTCCGCCAGCGCCAGCGCCCGCGACGAGGCGGTCATGTTGGCGCGCGGCAGCTCCACGAACCGGGTGAAGTCCCCCTTGCCGTTGCCGTACAGCACCCAGGCGCGCTTGAAGTGGCTGGTGAGGGCGATGTCCAGGTGGCCGTCGCGGTCGAAGTCGGCCACGCCCACGTCGCCGTAATCCATGGGGATGGACGGCCAGCGGACCTCCCGCCACAGCTGCCAGCCGCCGGGCGCCTGCAGCCACACCGAGGGCCGGCCGTCACCGAGCCGCGGCGGCGGCAACACCAGGTCGGCGCGCCCGTCGTTGTTGAGGTCGGCCACGGCCAGACCCATCTGCCAGCGCCCCTCCCGCGGCAGGCCATCGCTGCGCTCGGAGAAACGGAGCCGGTCGGTGAAGGGGGGCGGGACGTAGACCTCCGAAACCGTGAGCACGAAGTTGGCGTCGCTGCGCTCCTTCTGCATGATCGCCATGGCTTCCATCTGCTCCCGCGCCAGCCAGGCTTTGTGCGCGCCGGATTCGGGGTCTTCGATGGGGAGGTTGCGCAGGTAGAGGGACTCCTCATCCTCGTCCACCACCTCCATCTTGATCTTTATCACCGGGTGGGGCCAGGCGAATTGCGGCGAGAGGCGGATCGCCTTGGCCTTGGGAACCTTGTGAACGTTGTAGTACTCCCTCATGAACTCCGCCCATTCGTCGACCGCCGGCGCTTCCGCCGCCTGGGTGGGAGTGGGGGCGGCCTGAACCTGCTGCAAGGGTACGGGCGGGCGCGGCGCGGGCGGCGGCGCCTGGGCACCTACCCCGGCGGCCGCCACGACGAAAGCGACGACAAACACAGCGTGACGCACTGACATTACTTCCTCCTTACAAGAAGTCCCGAATGACATCCTCGGACTGATCACACCAGATCACGAACCGCAGCAGCGCGGCGGCTGAAGATCGCCGCGCCTGCCAGCAACGCGAGCAGCGAAGACCCCACGAATGCGGCCAGACGGGCGGCCGAGACGGACGTCCCCATGGTGGCGGCGCGAAAGACGTCCACCATCCCGGCCAGGGGGTTGAGGGATAGCCAGCGCGCCAGCGGAGCGGGCAACACGCTCTCGGGGTACAGCACGGGCGTGGCGAAGAGCAGCACCATCATCCCCAGCGAGACCACCCTCCCCAGGTCCGGGAGAAAGGCCCCGGCCGGCAGCAACGCCAGCGCGACCCCAAAGCTGCCGGCAATGAACACCGCCAACCCCACAAGCAACCACCCGGCGCCTGCCACGCTCGCGGGCGAAGACACCGCCGAGTAGATCACGACCAGGCCCAGGGCGATGCCGTAGCGTGCCAGGACGGCAAGGTACGTTCCTGCCAGCACCACCTCCAGCGGCACACTGACGTGGCGGACCAGCTGCGCCTGCGCACGGGCCAGCTCGACGGCTCGCCCACACGCCTCCTGCAGCGCCAGAAACGGCACCAGACCGCTCACCAGGTACAGGCCGAAACTTCCCACGCCGGCCTTTCCTTCAAGACGCATGCCAAGCAGCACCGAGAAGACGGTGAGGTAGAGACCGAACTGGACGGCCGGTTCGAGCACGGCCCACGCCGCGCCGAGCGCCGAGCCGGCGTAGCGGACCTTGAACTCCCGCCACGCCAACTGCCTCACCAGCCGCCGCCAGCGCCACACCCTGCCGAGAATCTCGATCACCGGCACCGCTGCCTCTTCCTGCCTTCCCGCGTCCCCACCTGCCTTGACACGCGCCCCATGCGGACGTAGCATAGGAGTACGCTTTCCGGAACCGTAGCAGAAGGTCTCGGAAGCAACAAGACAGCGATGAGCCAGGCGACCCGGCCCCTCATGCCCGCTTCGGCGGTTGGCCGGCGCATCCGCCAGGAGCGCCTGGAGCGAAGCCTTACCCAGACCGAGCTGGCGCGCCAAATCGGCATTCAGCAGTCCGATCTGTCGCGCATGGAGAAGGGGGAGTACCGCGTCCCCCTGGATGTGCTGTTCCGCATCCTGCAAGCCTTCCAGATCTCCTTCGCGGAGTTCTTTGAGGATGGGCGGCGGCGGCAGGGCTTGACGCAGCGGGAGTCGTCGCTGCTACACTCGTACCGTATGCTCAGCGACGACGCCCAGGCGGAGGTCGAGGCGTTCGTGGAGTTCAAGATCGCCCGTGAGACGGGCGGGAGCGACCGGTAGATGGCGCCGACGGAGCGTTACCTGCGACTGACCGCCCTGGCCCAGCGCGCCTTCTCGCGCGGCCGGGTGCAGCGCTCGCTGCGACTGTTCGAGGCAGCCGAGGGAGAGGCGCGGCGGGTCGGGGATCGGGAACTCGTCGACCGCGCCTTCTGCAACCGCTGCGTCGTCCTCGCCGAACTTGACCGGCTGGGGTCGGTCTCGGCCGAGCTCAAGCACATCCTCATGCGCAGCCAGGATCCGTTCACCGCCTGGATGGCTGCCTACTACACCTCTCAAGCGTACGAGGCGGAAGGGCTCATCTCGCGCGCCCTGGCGTACGCCCGCCGCGCCTCGGAGTTGGCCGAGGTCAGCGAACAGCCTCGCAGTCTGGCTGCCTCGGGCAACCAACAGGGTGCCCTGGCGCTGAAGGAATCGAAGTTCGCGGAAGCCGCCGGGTGCTTCGAGAAGGTCCTGCGCATGGACGCCTTGAACCCGATCGACCCCATCGGCAGCGCCATCACCCGCGACAACCTCGGGTACTGCCTCATGTGCACCGGGCGCGTGGCCGAGGGCATGGCGCTGTGCTGCGAGGCCGCCGCGGTGATCGAGAGCATCGGGGCCCGGCAGTTCCTCCCCGAGATCTACCAGGACCTTTGCTACGGCGCCCTGCAGCAGCAGCGCTTCGACGAGGGGCGTGTGTGGGGAGAAAAGGCGCTGGCGCTGGCGCATGAGTTCGAGCACCAGGCGGTGGAAAGAAACACCCTGATGTTGCTTGCCGATGCCGCAATGGACGAGGGCAACGAGGAGGCGGCCGAGGGGTACCTCCACCTCCTCGCCAGTCACTACCCCGACCTCAAGGGCATGAAGAGCTTCTTCGCCGCCTTCAACGTCCGCGAGGTCATCAACCTGAAGGCGTGAGGCCGGCGATGCGAAGGCTACTCGCAATGATCGTGCTCGGTGGCGCCCTTGCCAGCACCGGCTGGGCCGCGACGCCCTTCTACCTGGACCGCAGCGGCGTGCTCTGGAAGGCCACCGCCGAGCCCGTCGGCCTGGTGCTGACGGCCGAGCGCGGCGGCGTGAACCTGCTGACCAGCACGGTGCCCTTCGTGGTCGGGATCCCGGGATCCAACGACGCCGAGATCCAGGTGGCAGCGGACGAGCTCACCGGCAAGGTGGCGGTGGTCTGGCAGCGCAACTGGGGCGATGGGATCTCTGAAGTCATCGCGGCGGTCTGGCACGACGGCGAATGGGAGCAGTTGTTGCGGTTGTCGGGTGATTTCTGGGCAAATCCACGTTTCCCGTCGGTGCGTCTGTCGCAGGTGACGAGCACCGCGACGGACCCGGAGGATCCAGAGGCCACCATCACCGTCGAGGACAGCTTCCTGCACGTCATGTGGTGGGAGGGCGTGGGCGAAGAGCAGGACGCTTCGTACGCGCTGCTGCGGCTCACCGCCGATCCGGATGAGGACGATCGCCTGCGCACCAGAAGCCTCGGGGAGTTTGCGGTCGTGGGTCTGCCCTGCGAGGTCGAGCCGCCAGCCAGCGTCGTGGAGCACCCGCTGTTCGCCGCCGAACCGGCGCGAGACCGCGCCCTGCTGTTCTTCTCCACCCCGAAAGTGTGTCTGTTCCACCTCGTCGAGGTGGGATTCGAACTGGAGCCGCCGGCCGGCGAGGGCGGACTGATCGGTTCGACCCAGCGCCGCCGCCACCGGCCGGTGTTCGGTGTGCGCAAGGTCTACCCGACGCCCAAGGAGATCTCCTTCTCCGGCGCACGAGTGGTGCTCGGCACCGACCTCTCGCCGGTCGCCTATCGAGTGGCCGGCAGCCAGCTCGAGTACATCGTGGCGCGACCTCAGGGCTGGAGCGAGAAGCGCACGCTCGCACTTGCCGACGGTCTCACCATCGACCAGGCCATCGCCCTGGTCGAGAACCTCGCCCGCTAGACGCCACCTGGGGATGAGCCCCGCCAGGGGCGCCAACCTCTGTTGAGTCACAGCGAACGCGGCAATTCGCTGCGCGGATCCTGGCTGTACAGCTCGGCTACCTTGCGGGCCGCCTCCTTGCCGGCCGGCGACACGACCTTCGGGATCACCACCCGGACAATGTAGTAGTGATCGCCGTTGACGCCGGTGCGGACGTTGCGGACGCCCTTGCCACGCAAGCGGAAACGTTGTCCCGACTGGGTTCCCGGGGGGATGCGGGCGCGCACCGGCCCGTGGACGGTGCCAATCTCGATCTCTCCCCCCAGGTACGCTTCGCTGAAAGTCACCGGCACATCCGTGAAGATGTCGTCGCCCTTGCGCTGGAAGTGGGGATCGGGCCTGACGCGCACCACCACCGCCACCTCCCTGCCCGAGCCATCCTTCACCCGCACGCGGTCGCCTTCCCCGACCCCGGCCGGCAGGCGCACCCGCAAACGATCGGTGCGGATGAGCACCCCCGCCCCGCGGCAGCGCGAGCACGCCTCCCGGTCCTTGATGCCCGCCCCCCGGCACTCCGGACACTCCACCTCGGCGCGCACAGGAACCACCACCGTTGCACCTGCCACCGCCTGCGCGAGGTCCAGCTCGGCCACGGCCTCCTCCGCGGGCGGGCGACCCCGGCGTCGGGTCGAGGTGGAGAAACCGCGGAAGACGTCGCCGAACAGCTCGCCCATGTCGGGGAATCCTCCGAAGGAGGCGCCATCGAACTGAAAGCGGACGCCCTCGGGTGATCTCTGCCGGCGGGCACGCTCGTGCTGCGCCGCCATCTCGGCTTCGTCAACGGTGCCGAACTGGTCGTACTGCGCTCGCCGATCCGGCTCCGACAGCACCGCGTAGGCCTCCTGGATCTCCTTGAAGCGCTTCTCCGCCGCCGGGCTGCCGGGGTTGACGTCGGGATGGTACCGGCGCGCCAGTTTGCGGTACGCCTTCTTGATCTCGTCCCGGGATGCGCCCCTGGCGACCCCGAGGGATGCATACAGATCCTTCATGTACGACCTCACGCGGCGGCAGCCGCCGGAACAAAATATGAGCGACTTTTAGTAAACTTTCAACCCCTCGCTGGTGCCCCGGGGCCCCAAGCCGAGCCCATGCCCCGTCTCGCCCGAGCAAAAATCCGCCCAATCGGTGCCGCGAGCGGGTAGAATTGAGTGATGCTCCACGAGCCGGTGGTGCTGCTCGTTCCGGTCGTGCTGCTCGTTTCCCGCAGCGGCCGCGCGATGCTTGGCTTGACGGCGGGCGTCGTGCTCACGTGGGTGAACCTGTGGTGGCTACTTCCCCTGCTCGACGTCCCTCTCGGCTCCCTGGGGGCACTTGCGCTCATCGAACTGCCGCGGCAGTGGTGGGTCAACTCCCTGGCCTATCCGGCGGCCATCCTGGCAATGCTGGCGGCTCTCGGCGTCTTCTCGCCACCCCTCGGCAGCCTCGCGCACCAGGCTGCCCAGGCCGCCCGGCGCGGCGACCACCTGGCTGCCGGCGAGTTGCTCCTGCAGGCCGGAAGCCCCCGCCGCGCTCTGCGCCATTTCACTCGCGCCCGGGCGTGGGAGAGAGCCGGAGAGGTGGCCCGAACTCTCGGCCAGACGCACCGTGCCGCCGAGATGTTCAAGCGCGCCGGCGGCCCCTCCCTGGCGCTCGCGGCCCAGGCCCTGAGCCGGGTGGGCGACGAGGCGCAGGCCGTCCAGATGTGGCTGCGCTACGGCCAGCACCTGGTGGAATCCGGTCAGCCCGAGCAGGCGATCGACGCCTTCCTGCGCGGCGACGACGCCCGCCGGGCCTGCCGGGCCGTGGAGATCGCACTCCGCTCACATCGCATCTCGGGCGCCGTGGCCGACTCCGCGCTTCGCGCCACGCGGCTGGCTCATCTTCCCGGGCTGGGGGCACAGGCGGCGCTGGCGTGCGGGCGGCTGCGCGAGGCCGGCGACCTGTTTCTGGCTGCCGGTCAACCGGAGGCGGCGGCGCGGGCGTACGAGCGGGCCGGCGAGCCGCTGCGGGCCGCCGACGCGCTTCGCGAGGCGGGGCAGGGTGAGCAGGCGGCTCGGGTGCGAGCGCGTCACCTGGAGTCCACCGGCCAGTTCGAGGCGGCTGCCCTGGAGTACGATCAGGGCGGCCTCAATGCCGAGGCGGCGGTGGCGCTCGTTCACCTTGGCCGCTGGCAGGAGGCGATCGAGCGTTTCCGTGCCGCGGGCAAGCTCGCCGATGCGGCGCAGGTCGCGCGCACCAGCGGCGATGTCCGCCAGGCCGCGGAGCTTTACCAGGAGATCGAAGAGTGGGAACTGGCGGGTGAGTGCTGGCTGGCCGCCCGCGAGTTCGGCGCGGCGGCGCAAGCCTTCGAGCGCTCCGGGGACTTCGAGCGCGCCATGGAGGCGCTGGCCCGGGGCGGGCTCACCGAGCGGCGCGCCTATCTCATGGCCCGGCTGGGGCGCGTCGAGGAAGCCCTGGCGACGCTCGTCCGCGAGGGACATCTGGGCACCGCCCACGACATGCTCCGCCGTTTCGGCGGCAGCTTTCCGCACCTCGCCGCCGAACTGGGGCGGATCAGCGAGTGGCTCGAGAGCAGCGGCGAGATCACCGGTGCCATCGCCGTCTTGCAGCGAGCCACCGCCGGGGCGCCGGTGACCCGCGAGCTCCTGCCCGTTCTCTATCGGCAAGGACTGCTGTTGGAGCGGCGAGGAGACACCCGCAACGCCGAGATCACCTTCCAGCGCGTCGCCGATTTCGACTACGCCTTTCGTGACGCGGCGGAGCGCGCCCAGCGCCTGGCGACGCGGCGCACTTCGGCCACCTCGGACGAGGTGCCCGCCGTCCCGGCCGAGAGCAGCGACGCCGCCAGCCGCTACGTTCTCGAGGAGGAACTCGGGCGGGGCGGCATGGGAGTCGTTTACCGGGCGACCGACCTGCGCCTGCGGCGCACGGTGGCGATCAAGATCTTAAACCCCCGCCAGCACACCGAGGAGGCCATGGCCCGCTTCGAACGCGAGGCGCGCGCGGCCGCGGTGTTGTCCCACCCCGGCATCGTCCACATCTACGATTTCGCCAGGGGGTTCGGTTCGACCTACATCTCAATGGAGTACGTCGAGGGTTTGACCCTCAACCACCTGCTGCGCACCGACCCCGAGGCAGTCCGCGAGCACCTGCTGCCATTCATGGTGCAAATCGCCGATGCCGTGGCCTTCGCCCACACCCGCGGGGTCATCCACCGCGACCTCAAGCCCGCCAACATGGTGGTGTCGGAGCGGCGGACGGTGAAGATCCTCGACTTCGGCATCGCGCGGCGTCTGGACGAGATCGACGCCGATGTTTCAGGCGCCACCGGCACTCCGTACTACATGGCCCCTGAACAGATTCTCGGCGAACCGCCGGACCAGCGCAGCGACGTCTATTCGCTGGGGGTGACGTTCTTCCAGATGGCGACGGCGGCACTCCCCTTCACCTCCGGCAACATCCTGCGCGCCCACATCGAGCAGGCGCCGCCCGACCCGTCGGTCTTCAACCCCGCCCTCATTCCGGCCGTGGCAGTGGTGATCATGCGCTGTCTCGCCAAGGATCCCGCCGCCCGACCCGCCGACGGCTCGGCGGTCCACGCCGCCCTGGCGGCCGTCGGGCGGACCGTGGTGCCGTGAAACTCGCGCTGATCGGCACGCACGGAGTGGGCAAGACCACTCTCTGCTACGAGCTTGCGGCGCGCCTGAAGCGGCGGGACGTGGACGTCGAGCTGGTGCGCGAGGTGGCGCGACGCTGCCCGCTGCCCATCAACCGAGACACCAGCCGTGACGCCCAGGCGTGGATCCTGCACACGCAGATGGCGTGGGAGCTGGAAGCACAGGCCGGCCACGCGGTGGTGCTGTGCGATCGTTCGGTGCTCGACAACTTCTGCTACCTGCTCTACGCGGCGGGCCCGCAGCCGGCCTGGGAGCCGCTGCTGTCAGCCTGGATGACCACCTACGACCTGCTCGTCAAGGTGCCGCTGTGGACCAGACCGCGGTGGGACGGTGTCCGCGACACCGACACCTCGTTCCAGCGAGGCATCGACGAACTGCTGGACGAGCAGCTGGCGCGGCGGGGGCTGGCCTACGTCGCCCTCAAGGAGGCGCAGCGCGACGGCTGGGGCGAGCTGGTCCTCTCGCTCCTCACCCCACGGCTCCACCCCATGCCGCTGCTGTTCCCCGACAGCGAGCCCGACGCCGGCGAAGAACCCTCCAAGGCCCGCTCGTAGGGGTGCTCACCTTGCCTGGGCGGCGCCGCACGCCGGGCAGAAGCGTGCCCCCGGCGGCAGGGCCTGCCTGCAGGCGGCACAGGCGGACTGGGCAACCCCCGTGCCGCAGGCGGGGCAGAAGCGCGCGCCGTCCGGCAGGGTGCCGCCGCACGCGGTGCAGAACCCTCCTCCCGGCACCGCGCCCGCCGCGGCCGGCGCTGCTCCACCGCCGCGGACCGTCTGGGCCACCGCCGAGGCCATCTGCACGCCGAACCCCGCCCCAAGCCCGACTCCCAAACCCGCGGCGGCCCCGCCGCCCCCCTCCCCACCGCTGGCCGCATCGCCCACGGCCACGGCCGCCTTGAAGCGGGTGTAGGCCTCCAGGTCCCCCACCGCACCCATGCCCGCACGCTCGTCCAGGCGCGCCAGCACCTCGTCGGGGGGCGTGATGGAGGCGATGTAGAAGTCCGACAGATCCGCCCCGTACTTGCCGAAGTCCTCCACCAGTCGCGACCGCGCCAGTGCGCCCAGCTCGTCGTACAGGGCGGGCAAATCCAGTATGGACGTCAGGTTCTCGCCGAGCAGGTCGCTGAGGCGGCTGACGATGACGTCACGATAGAACTCCTCCAGCCGAGGCGTGTCGAACTGCCCAAGCGACCCCACCACCGAGTTGACGAAGGTGCGAGAGTCGCCAATGCGGTACGCGTAGACCCCGAAGGCGCGCAGACGGACCACCCCCAGCTCACGGTCGCGAAACACCACCGGCTCCCGCGTCCCCCACTTCTGATCGAGGAGGGTGCGCTTGGAGACGAACACCACTTGCACGCGGAACGGCGACGTGAAACCGAAGGGCAACGACAGCGCCTTGGTGAGCAACGGGATGTTCTGGGTGGTGAGGGTGTGGCGCCCCGGGGGGAAGACATCCAGCGCCCGCCCGTCGCGGTAGAACACCGCCTCCTGCGCCTGATGCACCACCAGCTGGGCGCCGAACTTGATCTCGGCCGAGCCCGAGGGCGGCAGGCGATAGGCGATCTCCCGCCCGCTCTCGTCGTAGTGTTCCAACACCTCGAGAAACTGGCTCATGACGACCTCCCGGCGTGCAGGATCTCCTGCACCACCTGTGGGCGCCCCTCGACGGCCAGGCGCAGGCGCTCCAGGAGCCGCTCCATCTCCGACTCCCACCCCTCCCGGCCACCCCTGGCGAACTCCGCCAGCGCCTCGACGCTCTCAGCGCAGCTCAGATCCAGCTCATAGAGCCGTTCGAGTTGCTCCTCCCGCACCTTGAAGGCGTCGAAGAGCCCGGCGTAGCCGGAGCCGGCGGCGCGCAGCCGGCAGGCGAGCGCGTCCAGCTCCTTGTCGAGACGGTTGAGGCGCTCGATCTGCGCTGCCTGCGCGAGGGTGAGCGAGGCCATCGCCGCCGCCACCCTGCGGCGCGCCGCCTCGAGCCCCGCCGCCAAGTGGTTCCGCAACGCCTCGTCCACCTCGCGGCGCAGTTCCCGATCGAGATAGCCAGAAAAGCCAGGCACGCGTGCGCCCAGTCGCTCGACGAGGGTGCGCGCGCGCCGCGCTCGCTCCACCGCACCAGCCATCGCCCACCTCCTACCCTTCACCTGATACTAGCTTCTACGTCCACGCCAGGGAAGAGTTCGCTCCACTTCTGCCATACTCCCCGCCATGCTCGTGCTGCTCGGCTTCGGGGGCAATCTGCCCGGCACGGCCGAGGCGTTTTGCCGCGCTCTCCACCACCTCGGGGCCTGCACTCGCCTGGACGCCGCGTCGAGGATCTGGAAGACCGCCGCGGTAGGCCCCCCCCAGCCCGACTTCTTCAACGCGGCGGTGGTTGTCGAGACGCACACGCATCCATTGCTCCTGCTCGAAGTGTGCCAGCGACTCGAGACGTGGGCCGGGCGCGACCGGCGCGCCGAGCAGCGCTGGGGACCGCGGGTGCTGGACCTCGATCTCCTGCTCGTCCCGGATGTGGTGCTCGTGCACCCCCGCCTGTCGCTCCCGCACCCCCGCCTGCACCAGCGCTCCTTCGCACTCCTGCCCGCCTGCGAGGTGGCGGGGGACTGGCGCCACCCGCGCCGTCACGCGACCTTGAGCGAACTTCTCAGCGCCATTGATGCCGGCGGTAGCTCACCCGCGCACCTGCCCGGCTGGCCGGCTTGGCAGGAGCCGAGGTGCGGCTCCCACGCCGGGCGTCTCCCCCTGGCGATGTCACCGCGCCAGCCGCAGGCGCACGTCGACGGCCACGCATCCCCGCCCTTCATCGAGCACGAATAACGGGTTGACATCGCACTCGACGAGTTGCGGCACGTTGGCAGCCAGCGCCGCCAGACGTGCGGCGGCATCCCCCAGCGCGGCAACGTCCCCGGCCGGCCGGCCGCGGAAGGCGCCCAGTAGCATCGCTCCTCGCAGCGCTTTGAGCATCCCCTCCGCCTCCCCGGCGGTCACCGGGGCCGGCCGGAAGACCACGTCCTTCCACACCTCCACGGCCACCCCACCCAGTCCCACCATGAGCAGGGGACCCACCGCCGCGTCCCGGGTGATTCCCAGAATCACTTCCCGCGCGGAGGCCACCATGCCCTGAACGAGGAAACCCTCCAACCCAACCCCGGCCGCGGCGAGGCGCTGCTGCATCCCCTCGCCGGCCCCCCTCACCCCGTCCGCCGACGCGAGGCCCACGCACACCGCCCCCAGTTCGCTCTTGTGCACGACGCCGGCCCCCTCCCCCTTGAGCGCCACGGGGAAGCCGATGGCGGCCGCAGCCTCCACCGCCGCCGCCAGGTCCGCGGCAAACCGCCACGGCGCCACGGCGATGCCAATCTCCTCGAGTACCGCGAAGGCCTCGGCCTGGGAGAGATAGCCGTCGTGCCGGCGGGCCACGGCCGCGGCAAGAGTCGGAGAGGCGACGCGCGGAATCTCGCCTCCGCGCCTGGGCCGTTGTTCGGCGTGGCGGACCAGCGCGGCCAGCGCACGCACCCCCCACTCGGGGTAGCGATACACCGGGGGCATGCCGGCAATCCTGTGCGCCTGCGGAAAGAAGGAGGCCGCCGTCATGAAGACGCTCGCCACCGGCTTGCTGCTCGCCGACGCCTGCGCAGCGATGGCGCCGGCCACCTCCAGGGCCGATCCCTGCGGCGGCGTGACGGCGATCACCACTGCCGCGTCCACGCCTGCGTCGCCGAGCACCAGCGCCACTCCTCTTCGGTAGTCCTCGGCCCGCGCCGAGGGCAACATGTCCACGGGGTTGCCCACCGCCGCCTCGGGAGGCAGAAGCGAGCGCAGCTCCCTCCGTGTCTCCTCCGCCAACCCCGCCAGCTCCAGACCGTACTGGGAAAGGGCGTCGGTCGCCACGATGGCCGGCCCGCCGGCATTGCTCACCACCGCCACCCGCCGCCCGCCGGGCGAAGGACAGTTCTGCGCCGCCAAGGCCACATCGAACATCTCGGAAAGCGTGGCGACGCGCAGCACCCCGGCCTGGGCCAGGACAGCGTCCACCGCCGTATCGGCCGCCGCCAGCGCACCGGTGTGAGAGCTGGCGGCGCGCTGCCCGGCGGCGCTTCTCCCCGCCTTCAGGGCGATCACCGGCATGCGCGCGGCCAAGCGCGACGCGGTCTCGAGAAACCGCCGCGGCTCGTCCAGCGACTCCAGGTACAGCATCACCGCCCGGGTGCGCTCGTCATGTTCCCAGAACTCCAGCACGTCGTTGATGTTGACATCGGCGCCGTTGCCCACCGAGACAAACTGCGAGAATCCGAGGCCGGCCTCCGCCGCCGCTTCCAACACCGCCACCCCCAGCGCTCCCGAGTGCGACGCGAAAGCCACCGGGCCAGAAAGCGCGGGGGTCGGCGAAAAGGTCGCGTCCAGCCGCACCCCGGGCGCCGTGTTGATGACCCCCATGCAGTTGGGACCCACCATTCGCACACCGCGGGCACGCAGCCGGCCGACCAGCTCCCGCTCCAGTGCGGCCCCCTCCTCCCCGCCCTCGCGGAACCCCGCAGTGATGACCACCACCCCCCCGACGTTGGCCTGAAGGCACTCGTCCACCGTCGGCAGGACCAGGTCGCGCGGCACCATCAGCACCGCCAGATCCACCGGGGCGCCGATCGCCGCCACCGACGGAAAGCACGGCAACTCCCTGATGGTGCTGGCGCGCGGGTTCACCGGGAAGATGTCGCCCGTAAAACCCGAGGCGAGGAGGTTATCGAGCAGCTTGATGGACAGGGAGTCGGGACGGGAGGAGACTCCCGCGAGCGCGATGGAGCGCGGCGCCAGGATCGGTCTCAAGGATGTCGTCACGAGTGCCTCCGGCGTGCCGAATGCGGCCGGGCGATGCTAACAGGCCCGTGACACAGCGATTGCCTCGGTCATCACCGGCTGCAGCGCCACCGGCGGCAGCACCCAGAGCCGCTCGCCCGAGGCGCGCGCCGCCACGGGCAGCCGTCCCACCGGATCGCCGTCCAGTTGGTAGGCGATGTCCTCATCGCCCTCGAGCCTCACCTCCGTGCAGAGGAAGCGCTGGACTCCCGCTCGCGCCAGGTGCCGCCCGCGCGGAATGGCGAAGAAGAACGGCACCACCTGGCGCCGCCCGTGACGAGTCAGCACCACCGCCTCCAGTCCCGGCGAGAAGGGGTCGGCGCCCGGCGTGGCGGCGAAGGGCCCACCGTAGCAGCGCGAGTTGCCAACGATGCACCACGCCGCAGCTCGTTGCACCCCGTTCACCGCCACCTGGAAGCGGGGCAAGCGACCGTGCAGGAACTCCCGCACCGCCTGGACGGCAATGCCCACCTTGCCGCCGTAACGCTTCCAGGTCTCCGGCAGGTTGGCCAGGATCAGCGCGTCGGGCCCCGCCGAGAGCATGAGCAGGAAGAGCTCCCCCCGATCGGTCCGCGCCAGGGACATGGCCTGACGCCGCGCGGTGAGCTGGCTCGTCAGCGCCCTGACCGGCTCTCGCGGCACTCCCAACTCGTAGGCCAGCACCGAGGTCGTGCCACCGGGCAGCAGCAGCATGGCGGAATCGCTGTCGGCAAGCCCGCGGGCCGCCTCGTTGTAGGTACCGTCGCCACCCCATACCGCCACCACGGCGCAGCCGTCTCGAGCGGCGCGGCGGGCCAGCTCTTCGGCGTGCCCCGGAGCGGCCGTCTGCCACCACTGGAGATGCACACCCAGCTCGCGCGCGGCCTGATCCAGCCTCTCGCGAGGGGGCTGCGACCGCCCGCCCCGCGCCGCCGGGTTGTGGATGACCGGCACCTGGGTCATCCGGTCTCCGATGGGAACAATGAACCCTGCTCGCGCTCCGCCAGACCGAGGTGGCGGCGCGCCAGAGGCGTCGCCACGCGACCCCGCGGGGTACGCTGCAGGAAACCGTTCTGCAGCAGGAAGGGCTCGTAGATGTCTTCCAGCGTTCCCTGGTCCTCTCCCAGCGTCGCGGCCAGCGCCTTCAAGCCCACCGGTCCGCCCCCGTACTGCTCGATCACCGCGGCCAGCAGGCGGCGGTCGAGATCGTCAAGACCGAAGGCGTCCACCTCCAGGCGCTCCAGGCCCCAGCGCGCCGCCTCGAGGCTCACCCGGTCCTCCCCGCGCACGTGGGCGAAGTCCCGCACCCGCCGCAGCAGGCGGTTGGCGATGCGGGGCGTGCCCCTGGCACGGCGGGACAGTTCAGCGGTCGCCTCTCGATCGATCGCCATACCCAGGATTCCCGCCGACCGTTCGACGATGCGCGCCAGGGAATGGGGATCGTAGAAATCCAGGCGATGGACGATGCCGAAGCGATCGCGCAGCGGCGGCGGCAGCAGGCCGGCGCGGGTGGTCGCGCCCACCAGGGTGAACGGCTCCAGGGACAGGCGCATGGTGCGCGCCGCGGGCCCCTGGCCGATGACCAGGTCGAGGGCAAAGTCCTCGAGGGCCGGGTAGAGAACCTCGGCCACTGCAGGCCCCAGCCGGTGGATCTCGTCCACGAAAAGCACGCTGCCTGCCTCCAGATTGGTGAGGATGGCCGCCAGATCTCCGGCGCGCTCCAGTACCGGCCCGGAGGTGACCTGAATGCCCACGCCCATCTCGGCGGCGATGATGTGCGCCAGCGTCGTCTTGCCCAGGCCTGGCGGCCCGAACAGCAACGCGTGGTCGAGCGGCTCGCCCCGCCCCCTGGCCGCGGCGATGAACACCTCCAGGTTCGCGGTCACCTTGTCCTGGCCGATGTAGTCGGCGAGCCGGCGGGGCCGCAGGCTCTCCTCGAAGGGAGCCTCGTCAGGCGCGCGTTGGGGGAGAAGCACGTGATCGCTCACGACGTGCATTGTATTCGTCTCCGGGTGGGGCGCGCCTCGTCTGCCCCTCGCCCCCCCGGGATCAGCGGACCAGCACCTTGAGCGCCCGGGGGAGCAGCTCGGCCAGGCCCAGCTCGGGCTGCTCCCGCAGCACGTCGGCCACGGCATCCTCGGCAGCGCGCGGGGCGTAGCCGAGATTGACCAGCGCCGAGACTGCGTCGTCGCGGGCTGGCGCCGTCGTTGCCACCGGTGTTGCCAGCTTCCCCTTGAGTTCGACGATGAGCCGCTCCGCGGTCCGCCGCCCGATCCCGGGAACCGCAGCGAGACGCCGCCACTGCCCGGCCTCCACCGCCTCCGCGACGTCCGCCGGGGCCAGTCCGGAGAGAACGGCGAGGGCCGTGCGGGGGCCAACGCCGGCAACCCCGATCAAGGCGCGGAACGTCTCCCGCTCCGCGAGGAGGGGAAACCCGTAAAGGGTGATCTGGTCCTCGCGCACGTGAGTGTGGACGAACAGCGAGACTTCGTTGCGACCGGACAACACGCGGTACGAGGAGAGCGGAACGCGCACCTCGTACCCGACACCGCCCGCCTCGAGCAGGACGACGCCCGGTTGCACCGCCAGGGGCCTTCCGTTCAGATGGCCGATCATCCCTGGCGCGGCTTGTAGCGGTCCACCACGTCGGAGTTGACCGTCACCTTGTGATCCTGGCGGGCCCGCGAGATGAACGCCGAGATGACCTTCTGCACTTCGTCCTGAACCATCGTCTCGCGCAGACTCGCCGCCTCGCGGGCGAACGCCGCCTGGTCCATCTCCTTCTTGGACTGCACTCGGGCGAAGGCGACACCGCGCTCGCCGACCGCTACCACCGGGGTCAACGCGCCGACCGGCGTGGCGAACACCGCATCTTCCAGCGCCGGTGCCACGCCCACGCCGGGGACCGCAGCACCGCGCCGGTGGTCGGTCACCGCCTGGGTTCGTCCGCCCAGCCGCGCGACGATGGCCGGCAGATCGTCCGGCCCCGCGCCCTGGCGGGCTCCTTCGACACTCTGCTGGAGCAACGCCACCGCGCGGCGGCGACGAATCGCCTCCACGGCGCTCTCCCTGGCCTCCTCGAAGGGAAGCACGCCGGCCTTCTTGACCTGCGCGAGGCGGTAGACGATCCACCCCCGCGAGGAGCGCCGCGGGCCGCCGACAAAACCCTCCTTGGCCATGCTGATCTCCGCCAGCAGTTCCGGGTCGCGGCCGAGTCCAGGAATCGCCTCGGTGAGGGCAAACATCGGCGTCACGTTGGACGACACGACCTCGTCGGCGGCGGCCAGCTCCTGCCACTGCGCGGCGGTGGTGAGCTTGGCCGCGTCGATCTTCTCCTTGAGCGCCTGGGCGCGCCGGCTACCCTCGCCCTCCGCCAACCCCTCGGCAAGACGCTGGCGAATCACCTCTCGCACCTCGTCCAGGCTCTGCTGTCCGGCGGCGCGCCGATCAATGAGCTTGATCACGTGGAAGCCGAACTGGCTCTCGACGGGCTGCGAGACCTCGCCCGTCTCGAGGGCGAACACCGCATCCTCGAACTCCTTGACCATGCGACCGCGGCCGAACCAGCCCAGATCACCGCCGCTGTCCTTGCTTCCCGGGTCATCCGAGGCCTCGCGGGCGAGGGCGGCGAAGTCCGCCCCTGGAGCGATGGCCCTGGCGTACAGAGCGCGAGCGCGCGCCGCAGCGGCCCGTGTGGCCTCCTCGCCGTCGCCCGCCGGGCGCACCAGGATGTGGCTGGCGCGCACTTCCTCGGTACGCTGGAACTCGTTGGCATGGGAAGCGAAGTACTCGGCAATCTGCGCCTCGCTGATGGTCAGGACGCGGCGCAGCCGGGCGTCATCAACCAGGAGATACTGCAACGCGCGCTGCTCAGGGCGATCGAACTCCTGGCGGTGCTCGTCGTAGTACCGGCGCGCCTCCGACTCCCCCACCTCGATCTCCCTCGCCGCCGCCTCGACGCCCACGAACGCCACCTCGAAGCTGGCGCTCTCGTTGCGCTTGCGGTACTCGCGCTCGATCTCCGAGGCCGGGACGCTGATCCCGGCGGTGAACGCCTGCTGGAGCTTCTCGATGAGCATGTCGCGGCGCAGCGACGCCTCGAACTCCTCGGGGGTGGTGTTGTTGGCACGCAGGACGCGGGCGTACAGCTCCTCGCCCACGAAGGAACCGTCCTCCCGGCGGAACGCCTCGAACGACATGATGCGGTCCAGAAGGTCCTTGTCGCTGATGGCCAGCCCCATGGCCCGGGCCTGCCTGATGAGCAGCTCCCGATCGATCAGGTTCTGCACGGTCAGCGAGGCGAAGTCGATCTGGTCCCGAACCGCCTCGAACTGCTGGCCGTACATCTGGCGATAGCGATCCTCGGTGGAGCGAAGCTCTTTCAAGAACTGCGATTCGGTGATCACAACGTCGCCGACCTGGGCCGCGACGCTGGCCATCCCTCGTCCACTCTGGCGGCCCGTTCCCCAGTCGACGAAGATGAGCAGGACGAAGACCACGACCACGAACCACAGGACGATCTTGAGGTTCCTGAACTGGTCCCGCATGAGCTTCAGCATTCGACGCCTCCCGCGAAGATCCCCTGCGTTGGCAGGGGGCACAGATTGTAGCCCACTCGACTCCGGCGAGCAAGTTGAGGTGACAGCGGGCGTTGCGCTGCTCTTAAGGCGGTGATATAAGAGTTGACGGACTCGATGATGCGTCTCGCACCCGTTCGGCCCTCCGCTCGCCGTTTCGAGATCGACTGGGTGATTGTGTCGCTCGAGGGCATGCGGCGGTGGGGCCTGCGAGCCTTTCTCCTGCTGATCACCGGGGGCGCCGTCCTGGTCGGGCTGTACCTGCTGCACGAACCCGTCGAGCGTCGCGCCGAGCGAGCGCTGCGGCGGGCCATGTCGCTGCAGAGCACGCTGCGCAACGCCGGCCTGCCTCCCGGGTTGTTTCAGGAGTTTGAGGTCGCCTCCAACATCCTCGCCGAGGCGCGTTTGCACTTCGAGCGGCGCGATTTCACACCCTCGCTGGTGCGGGCCGAGGATGCCCTGCGCCGCTTCGAGCTGGTCTCCGGCCTGGCCAATCAGGACTTCGTCGGCGCGGGCCAGGTGATCTCCGTGGAGGGAAGGGTCGAGGTGCAGCGCACAAACCAGACCCGCTGGGAGCGGGCGCGCGAAAAGCAGCCGCTGTACAACGGCGACTTCGTCAAGACCGGAAGTGACGGCACCGCCGAGATCCTTTTTTCCGACGGTACAGTGTTCAAAGTGGCGCCCGACTCCCTGCTGGAGGTTCATCGCGACGCTCGCTCCTCAAGCTCCACCTCCTCGGGCGAGGTGCGCGTCAAGGTGGGCCAGGTAAACGTCTACACCGCCACGCAGTCCTCCTCGGTGGTCACCGACGCGGCGCGCGCCGACGTGCAGCGCGACAGCCGGGTGGGCGTCGAGGTGGCCGAGGACTCCTCCACCACCATCGCTGCCTACACCGGACGCGCCCTCGTGTCATCCACCACCGGCCAGCGCGTGGAGCTCTCCTCGCGGCAGGCGGTGAGCGCGGCGCCTGACGGAGGCCTCGGACCCCGCCGGCCGGTCCCGGAGCCTCCGGCGCTGCTGGCACCGGCGTCCGGGCACACGGTCAATCTTGACGAGACCGATCGCCTGGCGGTCGCCTGGAGGCCGGTCCCCGGCGCACCTTCGTACGTCTTGCAGGTCAGCCGCTCCCGCCTGTTCAAGGCCGGCACCGTTGACCTCGAGACTCCGCCGCGTACCAACACCCAGGCGAGCCTGCGGGTCATTCTGCCGGGTTCGTACTTCTGGCGCGTGGCGGCGCTCAGTGAGGGCGGCGTCCGGTCGGAGTGGAGCGCGGCGCGCTCCTTTCGCGCCAACCACGGAGCCAGGATGGAGGAGCTGATCGACACCACCCCGCCCCGCCTGGAGGTCCAGCGCGCCACGCAGATGGGCAACGTGGCGCTGATTCAGGGTGTCACCGAACCGGGCGCCGCGGTCACCGTCCACGGCGAGGGAGTCGAGGTCTCCGCCGAAGGTCGCTTCATCAAGACCGTCTCCATAAACCAGGAGGGCCGCACTACAATCGTCATCCGCGCTACTGATCCGGCCGGTAACGTCACCGAATACCGAGAGACGGTTCTCGTGGAGGTTTACTAAAAGACCTATGGCTTTCTCATCCGTCCTTTCGCTCTTCTCGTCCGATCTCGCGGTCGACCTGGGTACCGCCACCACGCTCGTCTACACCCGCCCCCGCGGGATCGTGGTGTTTGAACCTTCCATCGTCGCCGTCAACCGAGTCCTCAACCGCGTCGAGGCTGTGGGAGCATCCGCGAAAGACATGCTCGGCAAGACCCCCGGCAACATCGTCGCCATCCGGCCCATGAAGGACGGTGTCATCGCCGATTTCGAAGTGACCGAGAAGATGCTCGAGTATTTCATTCGCAAGGCGCACGGCCGCAGCTTCCTGGTTCGCCCGCGCATCGTCATCTCGGTGCCGTCAGAGATCACGCCGGTGGAGAAGCGGGCCGTGCGAGACTCGGCGCTGCGCGCCGGCGCCAGCGAGGTCTACCTCATCGAGCAGGCCATGGCGGCGGCCATCGGTGCCGGTCTCCCGATCACCGAGCCGACCGGCAATATGATCGTCGACATCGGCGGAGGCACCACCGACGTCGCCGTCATCTCTCTGGCGGGAATCGTCTTCGCGCGCTCGGTGCGGATCGCCGGGAACGAGATGGATGAGGCAATCATTTCCTACCTCAAGCGTAAGTACAACATGCTGATCGGCGAGCGCACGGCCGAGGCGATCAAGATCGAGCTCGGTAACGCCTGGCCCGCCGACACCATCGCGACCATGGAAGTGAAAGGCCGCGACCTGGTCGAAGGCGTACCCAAAACGCTCACCGTCACCGACGAGGAGATCCGCGAAGCTCTGGGCGAGACGGTAAACGTCATCGTCGACACCGTGCGCACGGCCCTCGAGCGCACTCCACCGGAGCTCTCCGCCGACATCATGGACAAGGGAATCGTGCTGGCCGGCGGTGGGTCGATGCTCAAGCGACTGGATCAGAGGTTGCGCGAGGAGACCGGGATTCCTGTGGCACACTGCGACGACCCGGTGTCGGCGGTGGTGCGCGGCACCGGCGCCATGCTCACCAACATGGCGTTGTTGAAGCGTATCTCCCTCGATTGACGTGGCCACCCTGCGACTGCGACCGGACATCTCCCTCGTCGTCGCCTGTTTGTGCCTGTACATCGTCGCGGCCGCGCAGGTCCGCCGCCCGGAGGGCTCGTCGCTGGCCGTTGCCGTGTCAACGGCGGCGCGGCCCGTTCATCAGGTCACGCAGGTGATCATCACCGCGCTGCTGCAGCTGCGCGAGGGCGTGCGGGACGCCGGCGCCACCCGCGCCGAGCTTTCCCGGGCGCGCGAGGAGATCCAGGAGTTGCGGCGCGTCAACCAGATGCTCGCCGTCGAGGTGACCGAGCTGCGCGAGGCCGACCGGCTGGTCGCCACCCTCCCTCCGACCTTCGATCGAGTTCTCCTCGCCAGGGTGGTGGCGCGGGACACCGCAGGGGAACACGTGGCCACCATCGATCGTGGCCGCCGCCACGGCGTCATGCGGGACGCGCCGGTGCTGGCATCCGAAGGTGTGCTGGGTCGCATCGAGCGGGTCGGCGAGGGAGTGGCTCGCATCCAGCTGCTCTCCCACCCACTGGCGGCGGCGGCGGCGCGGGTTGTTGGCACCGAGCAGGAGGTCCTGCTCGCCGGAGGCGACTGGCCCACGGTCACGGGGCTGCCAGCCGCCACGGTTCTGGCCGACGGAACTCCCATCATCACCACCGGCTCCGAGGGCATCTACCCCCCCGGCCTACTGCTCGGGTTCAGCAAGGAGGCAACGGTCGAGAGCGTGCTGACGCAGGTGCCCGTTCGCCTGGCCGTTCGACCTGCCAGGGTGACCGTGGTGGCAGTCCTGGCACCCGTGCGCCGAGATCGGCCGTGACCCTCACTCTCGCTTTCCTGACCGGCGTCGTGGCGCACCTGGCGTTGCGTACCGCCCCGGTGTGGTGGCTGCTGGGAGCCACCCAGCCGCTCCTGCTGGTGGTCGCCGCGGGTACCCGGCGCTTCCCGCCGGCACAGGCGGGTTGGCTTGGGCTGGGGTGCGGACTGGCGATCGATGTTCTGTGCGGGCGTCCGGTGGGGCCGGGCGGCATCGCCACGGCGGCTGCGGGCACCATCGTGGCGGCGGTGGTCGCGCGGCTGGAGCTGCGCGGACCGCTCTTCTGGGTTGCCTCTTCGCTCCTTGTCGCCGTCTTCTTCGAGGCGTTCTGGCTGACCATCCTGGTCACCCTCGGGACGGTGCCCAGCCACGCCTGGCTGGGTGTGGTGGCGACGGTGGCGACGGCCGGCAGCGGCGGCCTGGCCATCGCGGTTGGCGAACGCGCGTGGCGCTGGTGGCGTTCACCCGAGCGCCGCCGGCGGCGGGCGCTGCGGCGCCGATGACGGGCTGCGGAGAGCTTGCGATGGCCGGGCACGACCATTGCCTGGGAGGGAGAAAGGGCAGTGACCGCCGGACCGCCGCGAGCACCGGGCGCGGCCCGGCCGGGAGCGGTCTGCCGCCGACGCCTCTCGCTCCGCACCGCGAAGCAGCCTGCGCAAGGCATCGACCATGAGCTTCGTCCGTGACGACCTGCGGCCCGTGCAACGGCGCACCGCCATTCTCCTGGTGCTGTGCGCGGCGGTGTTCCTGACCTTGCTGGGCCGGCTGTGGACGCTGCAGGTCATCGAGGGGGAACGATGGCAACGGCTGGCGGAGTCCAACCGCCTGCGACGGCTACCGCTTGAAGCCCCGCGCGGTGAGGTCCTCGACGCGCACGGTGAGTCCATCGTCCACAACCGCCCCGCCTTCCAGCTCCTGCTCTTCCCCGAGGAGATCCGCGATCGGGACGAGTCGATGCGCTTCCTCGTCGAACTCGGCATCGCCGACGAGACGGCCATCCGCGAACGGGTCGCCCGCGCCCTGCGAACCTCCCACCTTCCGTCGGTCATCGCCGACAACCTCAGCTGGGCGCAGATGGCGGCCGTGGCCGCCCATCGACTGGAATACCGCGAGTTCGAGGTGCACCAGACGACCCGGCGGAGCTACCCCCTGGGTCCCGCGGCTGCCCACCTGGTGGGCCAGTTGGGCGAGGTGGGACCGGAGCAACTCGGCCGCGAGATCCACTTGAAACCCGGCCAGCTTGTCGGGCGATCGGGGCTCGAGAAGGCGTATCAAGACGTGCTCGGCGGCACCATGGGCAACCTCGTGATCATGGTCGACGCCCTGGGCCGCCAGGTCTCCAAGTTGTCCGAAGAGAAACCGCTGCCTGGGAAGCCGCTGCGCATCACCATCGACGCCGCCCTGCAACGCGCGGCGGCGGCGGCGATGGCCGGGCAGGTGGGTGCGGTGGTGGCGCTGGATCCGCACACGGGCGCCGTACGTGTGCTGCTCTCGCAACCGGCCTTCGATCCCGAGCGATTCGCCGGCTTCCTGGATCCGGACCACTGGCAGGAGCTGGTAGGTGACCCTCACAAGCCGCTCACCAACCGGGCGCTGCAGGCGCTCTACCCCCCCGGCTCGACGATCAAGCCACTCTTCGCGGCCGGCGCCCTGGCGGACGACGCCAGGTCTCCGGGTGATGCCGCCTTCTGCACCGGCCAGGTGCAGATCTACGGCCATCCGTATCGTTGTTGGCACGCCGGTGGCCACGGGCGGGTGGACGTGGAAGCCGCCCTGGAGGTCTCCTGCGACTCCTACTTTTACTATCTGGCGCGAGACGTGGGGCTTGAGCGCCTGGCGGCCTGGGCACACACCTTCGGCCTCGGCCGCCCCACCGGCATCGACCTTCCGGGAGAGGCTTCGGGGCTGGTTCCCAGCGATGAGTGGAGTCGCCGCGCCCGCGGACAGAAGTGGTTCGCCGGCGAGACCATTTCCGTCGGGATCGGGCAGGGTCCGATCCTCGCCACGCCCATCCAGCTGGCGGTGGCGTACGCGGCACTGGTCAACGGCGGCCGCATCGTCCGGCCTCATCTCGTCGCTGCGGCGGCGGCGCCGCCCGCGCCCACCGGCCTCCCCGCCGGCGCGCTCGCACGAGTGCGGGCGGGAATGGAGCGGGTCGTGACCGGGGAGCGAGGCACCGCGCGGCGCCTGGCCGCCCTCGCGCCGGTGCGCCTGGCCGGCAAGACCGGTACCTCCCAGGTGGTGCGCAAACGCGACGGGGTGAAATGGCAGGATCTCCCCTGGGAGCAGCGTCACCACGCCCTGTTCGTCGGCTACGCACCGGCCGGTGCACCGGCCATCGTCGTCGCCGTGGTGGTGGAGCACGGGGGGGATGGCGGCTCGGTTGCGGCGCCCATCGCTGGCCAGATACTGGCCCACGCCCTCGGGAGAGAGGTCGAGGTCGGTGCTGGCCCGAATGGGGAGGGCGGGGGACGTGGAGAAACACCGCCAGCGCCCGGGGGAAGCCACCACCAGGGGCAGCGATGAGCGTCCGCCAGCTGGACCCGTGGCTGCTGGCGGCGTTCGTGGTGATCGCCGCGTGCTCGTACCTGGCCCAGGCCTCGACGGCGCAGGCCCTCGACTCACCGGGCTTCTCCACCCGCCAACTGGTCTGGCTGGTTCTGGGCGCGGCCGCTCTGGTGGCGATCGGGCTCTCCGACTACCGCGTCTGGGCGCGAGCTGCGCCGGCTTTGTACGCGCTTTGCCTGGGTCTGCTCGCGGCGATGCTGGTCTTCGCGCCGGTCCGCGCCGGCGCGCGCTCCTGGATTGGCCTCGGTCCCTTTGGCGGCCAGCCTTCCGAGGTGGTGCGGGTGGTGGCGATTCTGCTCGTCGGCCTGCTGGCCGCGGAGCACCGCCAGCGCCGCTTCGATCTGGCCGGCATGCTACGCCTGTCCGGAGTCGTCGCCGCACCCATGTTGCTCATCGCCCTGCAGCCCGATCTCGGGGTGGCGCTGACCTATCTGCCGGTCCTCCTGGCGGCGTTGTGGCTGGGAGGCTTGCCCTGGCGCGTGTGGATCGCGCTGCTCCTCACCGCCCTGGCCCTGGCGGGCGCGGCGTGGGTGTGGTACCTCAAGCCGTACCAGCGGGAACGCGTTCTCACGTTCCTCGACAGCGACCGCGCGCCGCTGGCGTCGGGCTATCAGCAGCGGCAGTCGCGCATCGCCGTCGGCGCCGGCGGCCTCACCGGCCGGGGGCTGAAATCGGGGACGCAGTCCCAGCTTCGCTTCCTGCCCGCCCAGCACACCGATTTCATCTTCGCTGTCTGGGCCGAGGAGACCGGCTTCGCCGGCGCCGGCCTGCTGCTCGCCGCCTACACCGCCCTGGTGATGCGCGTCTTTCTCATCGCCCTGGCCGCCCGAGACCGGCTCGGCGCCGTCGTCGCCGGTTGCATCGGGGCCTGGCTGGGGGCCCAGACCGCGTTCAACCTGGCCATGGTCCTGGGCGCCGCTCCCACCACCGGCATCACCCTGCCGCTGCTCTCCTACGGGGGCTCCTCGATCATCGCCACCTGTATCGGTCTCGGTCTCGTGCAGAGCATCTGGCGCCTGCGCTTCGCCAACGTGTAGGAATGCGCGGCCTCTCCACCCCGCCGCGTCATGGCTTCCGGCGGCCCCCTGCGCCGAACTCATCCACGCGCCGCCGCCCGCGCGCGGCCACGATGAACGGCAGGTGTTGAGGCGAGGGAGGAAGGCCATGGGAATCTGGGACGAGAGATTCACCGTGAGGTCGTTCGACGTCGATCAGCGCGGCCGCCTCACGCCCATCGCGCTGTTCTCGTGGATGCTGGACGCTGCCGGCCGGCACGCCGTGCAGTTGGGCTGGGGAATTCACGACCTGCAGCGACGAAGCTTGACCTGGATGCTGTCTCGGTTTCGGCTGGAAATCGCCGCACTGCCCGGGTGGGGCGACACGGTGACCGTGCGCACCTGGCCCTCCGGCCTGGACCGCTTGTTCGCCATGCGCGAGCTGCGGGCGCTCGACGAGGGCGGGTCGGCTCTGGCGCGCGCCACCAGCGCCTGGCTGCTGCTCAACCACTCCACCCGGCGACCCCTGCGTCCGGGGAACGAGCTGGCATCCCTGACCGCCTCCACGCCGGGGGCCACCGGCGAGCTCGCCGTGGCAGCACTGCCGGAGCTCGAAAAGCCCGTTGCTGGCGCGACCTTCACCGCGCGCGCCTTCGATCTAGATGTCAACGGTCACGTCACCGCCGCCAGCCTCGCCCGGTGGGTGCTCGAGAGTCTGCCCGCCGGGGTGCTCCTCGAGGGCCGGCTGCACTCCCTTGAGCTGGAGTTCCGCGCCGAGGTGCTGCTTGGGGACGAGCTCGCCGGCGAGTACGAAAGCCGGCCGGAGGCGACGCTCCACCGGCTGCGACGACCGCGTGACGAACGCGACACGGTGCGAGCGCGAAGCCTCGTGCGCCGCGATTGAGAGTCTCGCCGCGGGCCTGGGCGCGCTATGCTGCCGGTCATCTGGGGGGCATTGAGCGCCCCGCTGACGCGGCAGAGGAGGAGGTCGACGATGTCCGTATTTCTGGTAACCGGGCGTGACCACAAGGGCGAGACGTTTCGCCGCCGTTTCGAGGCACCCACCGAGACCGATCTGACGATGTTCCTGTCCACCAGGTCGCTGCACGCCACCTCGGTCCGGGCGCTGCCCCTCTCCAGCTGGCCGTTCTCCCGCATCCCGTTCGTCATGATGATCTTTCCCCTCTTCGCCTGGGGCGTGATCAGCTTTGGCGGCGCGGTGATCGGCGGCGGGGTGACCCTGATGCGCGAACGGCAGAACCAGCTGGTCTACGAGACGCTGGCGCGCGACGGCATCGTGGTCGACGGCCGAGTCGCCGGTCGCCGCGAAGAAACACGGCGGCGAGGCAAGCCGATCCCGGTTGTCGAGTACCAGTACCGCGACCCCGGCGGTCTCGTGCACCGCGGCGAACTCGTGGGGCGGCCGGGGAACGCGAGGGAGGGAACGCATGACCTGTCCCTGCTTGCCGACGCCGACCTGAACGAAGGGGACTCGCTTGCCGTCGTGGTGAACCCTCAGGCACCGCTCGTGCACGCGCCGTTCAACCTCGACGAGGAGTTTCTCGCGCGACACCAGGCGCTGCTGGACGCCCGCCTGCGTGCGGTGATGCTCTCCCTGGCGGGCCTCGCCATCTGCGCGTGGCTGGTGTGGAACGTCGCCTTGCGTCTGGGATCCCACTTCGAACACTCCAGCGACCCGCGCATCGTCGAGCTCACCTCCGGCGCCTCGGTGCTCGCCGCAACCAGGGAGGAGACGCCGGTCGAACCGGCGCAGGAGGGGTAGGCGCCCTACCAGCGCGCCGGATCCGCGCCCGAGAAGAGCAGCAACTCGCCGTAGATGCTGCGATGGATGATCACCACTTCGCCGGTCACCGGGTCGACGGTCAGCGGCAGGTGTTCGGCGTGCACCCCAGGCGCGCTGCCAAGAGGCACCGCCCCCAGCCGGCGAAACTGCCAGGTCCCGACCGCGGCGGCCCAGAGCTCCAGCTCGTCAGCACCGCGACGCACCTGCCAGAGGACCTGGCCGTCCCGCGCCCACGCCAGGGCGGTGGGCGACGGGGACACCTGCCGCGGGGCGCCTCCGGCTGCCGGCACCACCCAGGCCCCCTGGGCGGGGTCCGCAGCGTCGGTCCACACCACGTAGGCGATGAAGCGACCGTCCGGACTCCACACCGGATAGTCCCCTCCCGCCGTGGTCACTTGCCGGGGCGCCCCGCCCCCCGCTGAAACCACCCAGACGTTGACCGGATCGCCGGCGGCAAACGCCACGAACCTCCCATCCGGTGACCACGACGGGAATTCGGCGGGCTCGACCCCCTCGGCGAGTAGTACCGACTCTCCTCCGGTCAGGGCCACGGCACGCAGCTCGGTGCCCCTGGACGCCTTCGTCAGGTACGCCACGCGGGCGCCATCGGGGGAAAACGACGGGCAGGAGGCATCCTCCCCCTCGGGCGAGAGGAACCGCTCCTCGCCGCCGGGAAGGCGCAGGATGAGCCGGCGAGACTCCCCATCCTGGCGCCGGTAGGCCACCGCCCCATCCGGCCCGACGCTGCCCCACCCGGCGTTTCGCACGCCGCACAGCACGCAGCGAATCTCGGCGCGACCCGGCAAGAAGGCGAGCAGGTCGGTCTGGGCTTCCCGGCGCGTCCAGGCGATGGTGCGTCCATCGGGAGACAGCGCCGCCCCGCCGATCGGCGTCACATCCGGAAGCAAGCGACGGGACGCCCCGGCCCGCAGCACGTGCAGGCCTCCGCCGATCGAGGCTACCAGAGACCGCCCCCCGGGGGCCCACGAGTAGCCGCTGACCGACTGGGCCGCAGCCGTCCACGCCACCGGCACCGCGTGCTGGGCGCTGGTGGCGAAGATGCGCACGGCGATGTCCGAGGCACCGCCGAGCAGGGCGAGGCCGCCGCCGGGCCGAGGCTTGGCCTCCCACCAGGAGGTGTCTCCGTCGGATGCCACGTACACCTGCTCCCTGCCACTGCCAAGGTGGTGCACCCAGATGGCCCGACGACCACCCTCGGGGCGGGAGAAAAGGACGCGCTCGTCGTCCAACCAGGTGGCGTGGTCCGCGCCTGGGATCGCGGCCAGCACCGCGCCGCCAGTTGCCGGCATCACCCGTATCTCCTGGGTGCCACCTCCGATGGCGGTGAGCGTCAGACGCCGCCCGTCGGGAGAAAAGCGTGGCCGGGCGAGCACGGTGCCGGCCGCCTCGCGGGCCACCACCCGAGGGCTGGCGTCGCCGACTTCGAGAACCAGGATCTCGGCGCTCGTACCATCGTTGCGCTCGAAGGCCAGGGCAGTCCCGCGCGGGTTCCAGTCCGGCGCCTTTATCCAGCCCGGACCTCCGAAGACCTGGCGCACCTCCCAGCCGCCCGGGTCGGGCCGCCCCCGCTCCCAGCCGACTCGCCCGAGCTGCACACCGGCGATGCCGGCGAGGACACCCAGCGCCGCCGCCGCTGCGCCGCGAGTGATGAGTTGGCGCCAGCGTCGCTGCCGCAGCGCCTCGACCGACATGCGCGTCAGGGTTCGCGTTGGCGAAAGCGATGCCGACGTGTCCAGGTCGCGGCGCAAGCGTACCAGTTCCTCATGCAGCGCACCGCCATCGCGGTAACGCCGCTCGCTCTCGCGAGCCAGGCACCGGTCGACCACCGCGGCGAGGGCCGGCGGCACCCCGGACATCAGCTCGGCAAGCGAGGTGTAGCGGCCCGCCACCACCTGGCGCAAGATCGCAACCGGATTCGGTCCGTCGAACGGTTTCACACCGGCCAGCGCCTCGTACAACATGACGCCGCAGGCGAAGACATCGCTGGCCGGTACGGCGCGGCCGCCGCTGGCCTGTTCCGGAGCCATGTAGGCGCACGAACCCAGCAGCACGCCCGAGGTGGTCAGCGACTCGAGACTCCGCCACGCTCCCTCCTCCCGCAGCAGGCGAGCCAGGCCGAAGTCTACGACGCTGACGTGGTCCTCCTCGTCGATCAGCACGTTGGAAGGCTTGAGATCGCGGTGTACCACGCCGGCCCGGTGGGCCGCGGCGAGAGCGCGTGCAACCTGCTCCAGGACAGCTACCGCGCGCCGCGGGGGCAGTGCCCCGCGCCGAAGCTCCTCGGCGAACGACTGCCCTCGCACCAGCTCCATGACCAGGTAGGGAAGGTGTTCTCCTGCAGAACCAGAGAAGCTCCCCACGTCATGAACCTTGACCACGTTGGGGTGGGCCAGGCGGGCCAGGACAAGCGCCTCGCGGCGGAATCGCTCCCGCGACTCGTCGTCCACACGAACCAGTTGGGACGTGACCTTGACCGCCACCTCCCGCTCCAGCAAGGTATCCACGGCCGCCCACACCTCGCCCATTCCACCCACGCCCAACCTGCGCACCAGGCGGTAGCGGCCGAGCAGCACCTCGGGGGCGAGAGTGAGGGTCATCGTCGTGGCACCAGTTTACCCCCTGGCGCCGGGCCGGATCTCCAGCCGCAGGAGCCGCCCGCGGGGCGAACGAGTTGCGGCGAACAGCAAGGCTTTGCCGATCTCCCTGGCGTCCACCCAGGCGCTGGGGTCGGCGCCGGGCATCTCGGCGCGGTTACGCGGCGTGTCCACGGGCCCATGCGGATACACCACCGCGACGCCGATTCCCTCGCCGCCCACCTCGGCGTCCACGGCCCGCAGGTACGCGGCGACCGCGCCCTTGGCGGCGGCGTATACCGCCATCCCGGCGCCGGCCCCGTCGACAACCACCGACGACGAGATCCCAGCGATGAACCCGGAGCGTCGCGCCAGCAGTTCGGGAAGCACCGCCCGGACGGCGCAGAACAGGGTGCGCAGATTGCTATCCAGCATCAGGTCGTAGTGCACCATGTCGGCGCGGGAAGCGGCGGTCATGGCGAAGCCGCCGACGGTATGGATGAGGCCATCCACCCGACCGAACAACCCGGCCGCCTCGGCCACCATGCGTTCCGCACCGCCGAGTGTGCCCAGATCCGCCTCCACCGCGTGCGCTCGCAGCTCCACCGCGCGCCGCGCCACGGCGCTCTCCGGCAGATCCGCCAGAACCACCCGCGCCCCCGCCGCCGTGAACACCTCCGCAATGGCACCTGCGATCGCTCCCGCGCCACCGGTGACAATGAACACCCCTGAGGTCATGCATTCCATGGGGACTCCTCCCTGCCGCCCGATAACCTCGCGGCGAATCATCCTATGCCGGCCGCCGGGGCCCGAGCCTCCCGGCTGCTCAGCCGGTGCAGATGCGATTGCGGCCCGCCGTCTTCGCGCGGTACAGCGCCGCATCGGCGGCTCGCACCGCGTCACCGGCAGCACGCGGCGCCTCGTGCCCCGACGCCGCCAC
>JBBINC010000027.1:0-28987 GCA_037444085.1 Acidobacteriota bacterium
GTCACGGTCACGGTCACCGACACGGACGCGGCCCCGGGCACGGACACGGTCACGGGCACGGACGCGGCCACGGACACGGGCTCGGTCAGCCGCGACCCGCCCATTCATCACGCGGGGGCTGGGTGGGTGTGTGGTCGGGGCGGTTGAAGGCGAGATTCGAGGCGCGTGGAGCGTGCCGGGTCTCGATATCCGGCAGACCGGACAGGAATCCAACCCGCCGGACGAATCACGCCACAGATTTCTTCACAGGGCTTTACAGAACGGCACGCGGCTTGCACAATGTCGTCCCGAGGGCTGTGAACGCGTGGCACGAGGAGGTGAAGAGGAACCAGAAACTTGCGGCAAAGCGTTTTTCGTCAATCAGATAATCGAGGAACTCAACGACCCCCAGAAGGAGGAATAGGCATGAAGAGATTCGGAATGCTGTTTGTGGCCCTGGCGCTGGTGGCGCTGCCCGCCGTGGCCCAGATGCCCACCGGCACGGCCAGCGGCCGGGTGGTGGACAACACCAACCAGGCACTGCCCGGCGTCACCGTCACCGCCCGCTCGCCGTTCCTGCAGGGCGAGCGCACCACCGTGACCTCGGCGAACGGGGACTTCCTCTTCCCGTTCCTGCCCCCCGGTGACTACACCATCACCTTCGAGCTGGCCGGCTTCCAGTCGGTGGAGGCGTCGATGCGCGTCTCGGCCGGGCAGACGCAGCGGGTGGACGCGCAGATGCCGCTCGCCACCCTGGCCGAGGAGATCGTCGTGACCGGCCGGTACGAGACCATCTCGGCTTCCAGCCAGGTCTCCAACACCTACGAGAAGGACATCATCGACAAGCTGCCGGTGGCGCGGACGATCGCCGCCGCGGCGCTGCTCTCCCCCGGCGTCACCAACACCGGGCCGGGCGGCAACATCACCATGCAGGGCGCCCTTTCCTACGAAAACCTGTGGCTGGTCAACGGCGTGGTGGTCAACGAGAACATTCGCGGCCAGTCGCTGCCGCTGTTCATCGAGGACGCCATCCAGGAGACCACGGTGACCACCGGCGGCGTCTCCGCCGAGTACGGCCGCTTCGCGGGCGGCGTCGTCACCGCGCTGACCAAGTCTGGCGGCAACGAGTTCTCCGGCTCCTTCCGCGACAGCCTGACCAACCAGAAGTGGGGGGAGAAGACCCCCCTGACGGTGGCGCTTAGGGACGACATCAGCTCGATCTACGAGGCCACCCTGGGCGGCCGGATCATGCGCGACCGGCTGTGGTTCTTCCTCGCCGGCCGCGATCGCGTCACCGAGACCACCGGGCAGACCTCGCTGACCCTCATTCCCTACCCGGTCAAGGACGAGGAGACGCGCTACGAGGGCAAGCTGACCTTCGCCATCACCCCCGAGCACCGCGTCGTGGCGTCGTACATCGAGCGCACCACCGACCAGGTCGGCAACTCCTTCGGCACCATCATGGACACGGCCAGCCTGTACGACCGCTCCATGCCCGAGGAGTTGATCGCCGCCAACTACTCCGGCGCCTTCTCGGCCAACCTGTTCGGCGAGCTGCAGTACTCCAAGCGCGAGTTCGCCTTCGTCAACTCCGGCTCGCGCTTCCGCGACGAGATCTTCGGCACCCTGCTGGTGGATGCCGCCACCGGGCGGCGCTTCTGGAGCCCGACGTTCTGCGGCGTGTGCACCCCCGAGGAGCGCAACAACGAGAACATCCTCGCCAAGCTCACCTACTTCCTCTCCACCGCCAACATGGGCTCCCACGACATCGTGGCCGGCTTCGACACCTTCAACGACATCCGTTCGGCGAACAACCACCAGTCCGGGTCGGACTTCCGCATCTACCTGACCAGCGTGCTGATCGGCCAGAACGTCTACGCCCGGCTGGTGCCCAACAGTTCGTACCTGATGTGGAACCCGATCCTGAGCCCCACGACGGGTTCGGACTTCCGCACCAACTCGTTCTTCCTCAACGACCGCTGGCGCTTCAACAACAACTTCTCCTTCAACCTCGGCGTGCGCTACGACAAGAACGACGGTTCCGACCAGGAGGGCAAGACGGTCGTCAAGGACGACAAGATCTCCCCGCGCCTGGGCGTCTCCTGGGATCCCAGGGCGAACGGCGACCTGATCGTCAACGCGTCGTACGCCAAGTACGTCATGGCGATCGCCAACAATCAGGCGGACGCTTCGTCCTCGGCCGGTAACCCGGCCATCTACACCTGGTGGTACACCGGCGACCCGATCAACGCCGGCTGCTCCGCCGCCACTCCTTCCGCCTGCCTGTCCACCGAGCAGGTGCTGGCACTGTTCTGGCAGTGGTTCAACTCCATCGGCGGCACCAACAACACCAACTACCGCTCCAACCCGTCGATCCCCGGCGGCAGCGTGAGGATTGCCGAGACGCTGAAGTCCCCGGACGTGGACGAGTTCGTCCTCGGTGTGACCAAGCGCATCGGCACCCGTGGCATCGTGCGCGCCGACTACATCCGCCGCGAGTACGGCGATTTCTACGCCGAGCAGACCGACACCACGACTGGCCAGGTGACGCTGCCCAGCGGCGCCATTGCGGACCGCGGGTATGTAGTCAACGAGAGCTCGATCCTCGAGCGCAAGTACGACGGCGTGCAGGTGCAGGGGCAGTACCGCATGGACCGCTGGGTGTTCGGCGGCAACTACACCTGGTCCAAGGCCGAAGGTAACTGGGACGGCGAGACCGGCCCCAGTGGTCCGATCCGTTCTGCGGTTCTGAACTTCCCCGAGTACCGCAACCTGTCGTGGTACCTCAACAACGGGCCGCTGTCCATCGACCAGCGCCACCGCGCCCGCCTGTTCGCCAGCTGGGACGCCTTTGTCACCCGCCACCACAGCTTCAACGTGTCGCTGCTGCACCAGTTCAACTCCGGCACCAGCTACGGCTCGGTGGCGACGATCTCACTGCTCAACCGCAACGCCGGCGCCGGCAACGCGCCGTACCTGCCCAACACCTTCGGCTACCGCAACCCGCCCACCACCAGCACCTACTGGTTCGAGGGGCGCGACACCTACAAGACCGACGACATCCACCGCACCGACCTGGCCCTCAACTACTCCTTCAAGTTCGGCCGCTCCTACGAGATCTTCATCCAGCCCGAGGTGCTCAACCTGTTCAACCGCCAGGGGGTCCAGGCCGTCGACCAGACCATCCTGACGCGCGCCAACTCCACCGCCTACCAGACCTTCAACCCCTACACCGAGACCCCGGTGGAGGGCGTGCACTGGGCCAAGGGCCCCAACTTCGGCAAGCCCACCCTGCCCGGTTCCTACCAGACCCCGCGCACCTTCCAGGTGTCGCTGGGCTTCCGCTTCTAGCGCTCTCGCATCGCAGGACCAACGCCCCGGCCTCGCGCCGGGGCGTTGTATTCTCCTCGGATATCCCGGTTGGATTCTGCTGCGAGGGCGGATTTCGCCGCGCTGGTGGGCGTTGCGGGGTCAACGCCTGAGCGCGTCCCGTCGCGCTGCTCACCCCCACCCCTGCCACCCACGTCGTAAGCGATGCCACCAGCGGGATCCCGCGCTCACCTGGCGCCACGTGACAGTTGGCGCTCAGCCGCCGGGCAAGAACCGGCCGACCTGCGGGCGGCCGCTACAGGTCGACGTAGCCGGGGGCGGTTCGGGTTTCCACTCCCGGCCGGGTGGCGCGCACCTCGATGCGGCGGAAGCTGCCGTCCCGGCGCCGTTCCCGCGGGTAGTAGCCGAGCACGTACTGCTCCTTCAGCTCGCGCAGCAGGTCGGCGAACCCGGCCGTGATGGCGGCAGCAGAGGGAGCGGGAACGACCCGGCCGCCCGAGGCGATGACCGCCTCGACGAGCAGGCGCGACTCCTCCTGGTGTTCCGCCGCGGTGCGCCAGGGGGAGCGAACGGTCGCCCCATCCCGCGCCCGCCCCGCCTCCAGGTTCAGCCAGTACACCTGGGCGCGGGAGCGGCGTACCGCCGGCAGCACCTGAGCCATGCCCAACACCGAGTGGGAGTCCACCCCGTCGGAGAGCAGCAGCACCACCCGGCGACCCTGGCGGGCATCGAGCTGCGCCACCGCCAGCCGCAGCGCGTCGTTGAGCGCCGTGCCGCCTCCCGCCCCGGCGCCCGCCAGGCTCGCCACCAGCACCTCCGGGAAGGTGGAAAACGGCGTGGCAGTGCGGATGCGATCGGCGAAGACGACCATCCGCGCCTCGTCGAGGGGGCGCATGCCGGCGGCGAAGGCGCGCACCCCGGCCCGCGCCTCGGCGAGCTTCTCGCCCTGCATGGAGAGGCTGGCGTCGACCAGCACCACGGCGGTGAACGGCACCTCGCCGCGGGCGAAGGTGACGATTGCCTGCCGGCGGCCGTCCTCCTCGAGCTCCAGCTCTTCCGCCCGCAGGTCGAGCACGCGCTCGCCCCGCCGGGTGGCGGTGACGTACACCTGCTGCAGGGTCACCTCGATCTCTTCGTGAACGGCGATGCGGCCGGTGCGAACGGAGGCCTCCAGTCGCCTGCCGCCCGCGGTCCGCGCCACCACCTCGATGAGGTGTTCGACGTTGTCCTCGCCCAGGTCGACGCGCAGCGTCCACGGCGGCGCCGCCAGCTCACCGGCGGTGCGGCCGTCGACGTAGAACTCCAGGCGCCGCACCGCCGCTTCGCCGGCCTCCACCTCGACCGGAACAACGCCGTGCACCACCTCGCCGGCGCGCGGCGAGACGATGCGCAGCTCCGCGGTAGCGTCGGTCGTCGCCGAGGTTGCCAGGAGCAGGCACGTCAGGAACCTCATGAGCTCTCCCGCCGCTCCGCCAGGACCGCCGCCAGCGCCGGCAGCACCGGCCGGGCCGCGTCGCGCACCGCCCGCCGCATGGCGCCGGCACTCTCCTCCGACCACCGCGTGTAGCGCAGGCGCGGGGACTCCTCGAGGCCGCCGGGCGCCGCGGCGAGCTCTCTCAGCAGCATGGCCGCGGCGGCCATGTCACCGCTGCCTTCAAGAGCGTGGGCAAGCAGCAGACGCAGCGACGGCTCGCCGGGCAGCGAGCCCACCGCGGGCGCCAGCAGGGCGACCGCCTCGCCAGGGCGGCCGGCCGCCAGCTCCATGCGGGCCAGCTCTTCCAGGGCCACCACACGAGCCCACTGCGGCGCGTCAGCGCTGGCGCAGCGCTGCAGGACAGCGCGAGCCCGGCGCTCCTCGCCCAGCCGGCGGAGATTCACCCCCAGCCGGAGCAGCGCCTCGCCGCCGGCGCCGGGGGAATTCTCCTGGGAGCGCATGACGTCAACCGCCTCTCGATACTCGCCGATCCACTCCGCCACTGCCGCGGCGCCGAGGCGAGCCTCGTCCAGCTCCGGGGCAAGCGCCAGGGCTCGCCGGAAGTGTCGCCTGGCGGGCTGCCACGACGCCCGGCGGGCATGTGCCCCGCCCAGACTGGCCAGTGCCCAGCCGGCCGCCGCGCGCACCTGCTCGGAGCAGCGCCCCCTGTCGCACAGGCCGGTGAGAGACACCACGTGGTCGGCCGCCGCGGTGGCGTGCAGGTGGTCAAAGGCGCCGGCAAAGTGATGAAACAGTTCCAGGTGCAGCCACAGCAGCGGCGAAAGATGCCGTCCGCCGTCGCCGGCCACCTCCGCAGCGACCCCCAGCACGGTGCGGGCGAGGCGCTCCCGCCGCGCTGCATTGCCGTCGCCGATCACCCGGCGTTGCAGCTCGGCCGCGGTCTGCAGCGCCAGAGGAACGTCCTCGCCCGTCAGGAGCTGCAGCACGCCCAGATACTCGGCGCGCAACTCGGTGGCGGACGGCAACCGCTCGGCCGAACTCGCAGGCGGGGCGGCGGGCGCCGCCTGCGCCTCGGCCTCGAGCCAGGTCAGCGGCCCGTCCGCGCGACCCACGCTGACGGGCACGCGCAGCACGACGTCTCCCCCGGCCGCGGCGATCAACACCTGCAGTTCGGCCGATCCCTCGGCGGCATTGTCCGGGACCAGCCATTCCATGGTCCGGCCTTCCCCCGGCGCGCCGCTCGATGCCGCCTCGCTCATCGGCGTGGCGATCGCCTCCGGCGCGCCGCCGGCCAGCCGTCCGCGCGCTTCAATGGCCTGCAGCCCGTCCCCGGGCGGGTAGAGCGCCAGCCACACGACCGAGCCGGGGCGCAGCAGCGGCCGCGCTGCCGGCGGCGAGGTCGCGAGGTCGCCGGAAACCGCCTCGACCCACTCGCCGGGAGGGGCGAGCACCTGCACGATCCACCCCTCGCCGGCGAGGGACGCTTCCGCTTCCCCCAGGAAGAACTCGTCGGTGGCCACGTTGAGGACCAGCACGCGCAGCGTCTGCACCCCGCACGGCACCGCCAGGTGGCGGTGGAGCCGCAAGCCGTGGCGGCGCAGTCGCTCGCCGAGAGACTCCTGGTCGAGGTGCAGCAGGACGCCCTCGAAGGCGGTGACACGCCCCGCAGCCGCCATGGCGTAGATGGAAACCTCGACCTCGGCGCTGCCGCTGCGCGGGTCACCCAGCAGCGAGTCGCCGTCCACCTCGATCCAGGCGTCGAGCCGGCACGCCGCCCCCTCGGCCGGAGTGACCGGGCCGGCCGACACGGCAGCGCGGATCGAGCCGCCGCGCTGGCCGGAGAGAAGTAGCGCCGCGGTCCGCGCGTCCACCCCGGGCAGTGCCTGGGGGACCAGTTCGGCGGCGGCGCCGATCGCCCACAGCAGCACCGCCAGGCCGGCGCAGAGTCGCGTCACTGCCTGGCGTCCCCCCCCCTGGCCGCCGCTCCCACCGTCAGCGCCGCGGTCTCCACGGCCACCGTGCCGGCCAGCTCGTCGCGCACCGTCACCGCCGCCTGCCACTCTCCCGCTGCCAGCGCCAGGTCGAAGGTGAAGGCCACCTGCTGGCCCAGCGCCGTCAGCAACGCCTCGTTGGGCACGCGGATGGGAAACGGCTGCTCGATCACCGACGAGGCGCGGCCCCCCGCGCCCTGCAGCGCCAGGTAGAGCGACAGGCGCCCCTCGTGCACCTCCTCCACCGGCAGCAGCGTCACGTTGGCCAGGGGCATGCGCATGGCCAGCAGCACGTGGTGCCCTCCCCCCTGGCGCGGCCGCTCCGACTCCTTGATCAGTTCCACGCCCAGCCGATTGCTGCGCCGCTGGTACAGCAGGCCCGCCAGCGTCAGTTCCTTCATACGCTCGCCCAGCGACTGCACGGTGAAGGCCGGCCGGTATCGCACCTTGACCCCCGGCCGGGCGACGGTCACCTCCACCCGGCGCTCCCGCCCGTCGGCGAACGGCGCCGCGTCGAACCCCAGGGAGTAGTACGCTTCCAGCCGTTCGCCGAGGCGCTGCACGCCGCCAAAACGCTCCCCCAAGCCCAGCATTTCACCGCCGGTCTTGCCGGAGATCTCCTGCATGGAAATCTGCTGGTCCATGCGCCCGAGGACTAGCGGCGTCGGTCCCGACGAGCCGGTACCGCGGTCCGCGCCGATCGCTGTGAGATTGCCCGAGTCACCGGCGTCCAGGGTGAAGATGCTCACCAGCGAGGCGTTGGCGCGCGAGACCAGTTCGCGGATCTCCTCCTTGAGCCCGAAACGGTTGGCCTCCAGGCCGGTGGACATGCCCTCCTGGCGGGCCAGGGCGGGATAGCGCTCCTCCCAGGTCCGAAACAACCCGTCGGCGGGATAGGCGTGGATGCCCTCGCCGACGTAGACCATCACCTTGGCGCCCTGGATGCCGGCTAGGGAGGTGACGAAGCTCTCCATCGCCGCCAGCCGCTGTCGCGTCTGCTCCCGCAGCATCTGCGCGTAGCCGCGGATGCGCGGCAGCAGACTGCGGGCGTCCTCGAGGTCGAACTCGATCCGGGTGGCGGTCTGCCCGGGCGCGGGCAGGACGGCACGCTCCATGTTGCGGATGATGAAATCGCGCTCCGCCTCCAGTTGGCGCACCGCGCCGCCTGGCTCCTCAAGGGTGGTGAGCAGGTGGGGAAGGGCGCGCGGGTCGTCCTGGAAGCGATGCCGCACCTGCACGCGGGCGCCGTGGGTGACCAGCATGACGCGGTTGCCCCGCGCCGCCTGGTCGCGCAGGAACATCGCCAGTTCGCCGAGCAGCGGTCGCCGGGCAAAAGGGCGAATGCTCTCGTCGTCCAGGTAGATGACCACGTGCGACGGCGGTACGAGGGGGGCTTCTGTGGGAGCCGGGGTCCCTGCTGCTCCCTCGCCTGGAGCAGGCGCCGGCGCCCCGGCTGGTGACTCCGTCGCCGCCCGGCGCCGCGCCGCCATGTCGAGGAAGTTCGAGATGTCCACCGGCTTGCCGTCGACGCGCAGCTCGAAGTCGGCGCGCGTCAGCTCCGGCACCGGCGCTCCCTGGCGGTCGCTCACCCATACCTCCAGGTTCACCACCACCACGTCCACCAGGTCCACCAGGCGCGGCGCAGGTTGCCCCGCCCGCTGCTGGGACGCCACGCTCAGCGGCACGACGGCGGCAAGAAGCGCCGGTACGCCCATGCTCAGCAACCCTCGAGCTGTTGTTCTCATCGTCCCCCCTCTCCCCCACCGCTCCTCGAAACCTGTACGGGAGTTCGCCGGGGGAGTTCCGCTACTTCTTGAAAAGGGCGTCGAACGCGGCGCGCGGATCGTTGCTGCGCGCCGGCGTCTCGGCCGCGAACTCCTGCACGGTGCGGGGGGAAAACTCGGGGCAGGAGTTGCCCCGCACCTTGTTGATAATGCGCTCGGCCACCGGCTTGCGACACTCCTTCGCAGCGGCGGTGTCGAAGTGCAGGCAGTTGGCGCAGCAGCGCAGCTCGGCTCCGCAGGTACGGCAGCTCGCACCCGACACCAGTTCGCCGGCGAGGTGCACCTTTGACCCGCAGGCGCGGCAGCGGAAGACGGTCGCGGTCGGCGCGCCCAGGCCACGCCCGCGCGGACCCTGAGGCCGCTCTCCCGGACTCTGGGGCGGCCGCTCGCGCGGACCCGTTCGCCCCTCGAACGCGCCGCCGTCCTGGTACCCCCTGTGCCGGTATTTGCGATCGGACATGCCCACTCCTCGCAACGGCTCCCCGGCGCACCGGGGCAACTGCAGCCTCACCCTGGCGCCTCGAGCCCGCCCCCAAGATCCCTATAGCACGCCGGGCAGGGCGCCCCGGGGCCGCCTGCCTATCCCTTGACCTCGTCCAGGAGCTTCAGGAACTCCTGGAAGGCCAACGCCTGCCAGCTTTCCGCCGTCACCGCGCCGCGCGCCCGCGAGATCAGGGACACCTTGTGCGCCGTCTCCACGTCGGGCGCCTCGTAGATGTCCATGAAGTCGTACGGCCCGAGGATGGCGTAGTGGGCCAGGAACTTCACCTGCGGGCAGGCCTTCCTGACCTGGGCCAACCACTCCTTGCCCATGGCCGCCCGCCCCGCCGAATCGTGGGCCGCCTCGGGCACCAGCCGGGTCATCAGCACGAACGTGGGCATTCCACACCTCCTCCCATCGACTCGCTTCAGTGTAGCGCAGGGTGTCGTTCCTCGGCAGGCCTCCTCCGGCCACGGCGCCGCCGCTCGAGCCCCTTCCCCAGCGCCGGCGCACCCGGCCGAGCCCGAGCGCCGCGGCACGCTGGCCTTGGGGGGCTTTGGGCGCCTCGGCGGGTGGCCCCTCGCCCTCCCTGCCATGGGCACACCCGCCGGCGAGGTAAGCCGGCGGGCGAAAAAAAACGATAAAATGTTAGGACTATGAACAAGAACTCTTGGCCCCGTTGACGACTGCGTCGGGAACTCTTAGAATTTCATGTGGGCCCGCTGCCCGCGAGGAGGTCACGCCATGGCGTGGAAGGCGCTCGTATTCTGCGCAGCTTTTTGCCTCGCCGGGACCGCTTTTGCCGGTCCGCCTTTCCAGGTCGTACCGCTGCCCCCCGAGGCGTTGTCGCTCGCCCCCGAGCTGCCCGACCGCAGCACGCTGCCGGATCCTCTGCGCGAGCTGGCGCAGCGGGCCGCCGCCGGAAACCAGTGGCGGGAGTGGGCCGCCGGTCACGGCTTCCTGGTGGAGGGGGAGTCGGTGCTGCTGGAGCTGCGCTTGGCCGAGGCCGAGGCCAGGGCCGTGGAGGCGGAGCTGGCGCGGCTGGGGGGGCGCGTCTCCACCCGGGTGGTGGCGACCCTGGTGGAAGCTTGGGTGCCGGCGGTGGCCGCCGCCCGCCTCCGGGAGGCCCCGGGGCTGGTCGCCCTGCGACCGGCCCGGCTGGTGCGCCCGCTGGGCCTGGCGGCGCCCCTCGCCGGCTCCGTTCAGTCGGAGGGCGTCACCCAGTCGGGGCTCGACCCCTACCACGCCTTGGGCGCCGACGGCTCCCTCACCATTCTGGCGGTCATCGACGTCGGCTTTCAGGGGTGGGCCGCCCTGCAGACCAGCGGGGATTGGCCCCCGGCCAGCCGCCTGCGCCGCTTTGAAGTTTCGGGCAGCACCGTCACCGACTGCGACCTGGGCTCCTGTTCCACCTTCGAAGCCTCCCGGCACGGCGCCGCCAACGTGGAAATCGCCTACGACAGCGCGCCGGGGGCCACCTTTCTGGTGTACAAGACCCAAACCGTCGGCGAGTGGTACACCGCCCTGCTGCACGCCAGCGACGCCGCCCTCAACGGGGTAGGGGTGGCGGACGTGATTTCCACCTCCCTGAGCGCCCCCTTGGACGGCATCGGCGACGGCAGCTCCTGCCCCCCCATTTGGCCAGCGCCGTGCGGGACGATCGCGGAGGCCGCCACCATCGCCCGCGCCCGCGGCTCGCTGGTGGTCAACGCCGCCGGCAACGCCCGCATCGAGCACTGGGGCGGGCTTTATACCCCCTCGTCGGGCGCCGCCTTCATCCACACGTGGAGCGGCACCAATACGCAGGTCAACTACATCGGCAACGGGGCGGGGAGCGCCTACTGCATCCCCAACGGCTTTTTGCTCACCGCGGAGCTGTTTTGGGACGACTGGACCGCCCCGGTCGACCACGATTACGATCTGTACTTGGTGGAGTACACCGGCAGCGGATGGATCGCGCGGACGTGGTCGATTCAAGATCAAAACGGCGGGGCGGGTCAGACGCCCCAGGAGTACATCGCCTGGACCGCTTCCACCAACTATGCAGGGGTCTGCAGTGCGACGGCGGGGATCTACGGGTTTTACGTGCGCCGGTGGCCCGCCGACACCATCCGCAACTTGCAGTTCTTCGGCCCCTACGACATGAACTTCCGGGTGACGGCGCGCAGCATGCGATTCCCCGCCGACTCCCCGGCGGTGGTGGCGGCGGGCGCCCTGGACGTGGCCAACCCGTCCACCCAGGAGTACTACAGCGGCGAGGGGCCGCAGCTGTCCCCCGGCGGCGGCTTGGGCAGCCCCACCGACCCCAAGATCGACCTGATGAGCTTTGCTCAGGTCTCCACCGCCAGCTACGGTGCGGGAGGCTTTGCCGGCACCTCGGCGTCCACCCCCCACGCGGCGGGCGTGGCTGCGGTGCTCACCCAGCTGCGCAACGACAAGCCGGTGGAGCGGGGCAGCCAGCCGGAAGGGGTGCAGCGCGCTCTGGAGCTGGCGGCTGCGGACGGCGACAACGACCTGGGGGCGGCGGGGCACGACACGGTGTACGGGTACGGCCGGCTGCGGCTGCGGGAGTGCAGCGTGGCGGCCGGCATTCAGGCCGGCTGGAACCTGCTGGCGCTGCCCTGCGACCGGCGGCAGGAAAACACCCCCACGGGAGTGTTCGGCAGCCCGCTGGGCACCTTCAACACCGACTGGGCGATGTGGCGGTACGACGCCTCGGCTGGGACCTACCAGCGCATTTGGGGGGCCAACGACCCCCTGTCGCTCGGGGAGGGGTACTGGCTGTACCGCTTCACGACGCCGGCCCCGCTGAACTACACCGGCCTGGTGGCGGACCGCTCGGAAGCCTATCCCCGCAGCGTCACCGGGGCACCGGGGCTGGGGCGAGCCCACCTGGTGGGAAACCCCCGCCCCTTTGCCATCCCCTGGACCCAGATGCGCTTCTACTACGGCGGCAGCGAGAAGAGCTTTGCCCAGGCGTACGCCGACGGCGTTATTCGCAACCTGATGTGGACATGGAACCGCTCCACCCAGCAGTACGAGGTGTTCGATGGCCAGCTGGGGGAGGGCGTGATTCAGCCGGGCCACGGCTTTTGGATCCGCGCCCTGCAGGAGGTGGAGGTGCGGCTGCCCGCCGAGGTGAGCGGCAGCGGCATCGCCCCCGAGCGGCGCCTGACGGTGGGGTGGATGGGGACGCTGCGGGCCGCGGGCAGCGCCGGGGGGGCGGCCCACGTGCAGTTCGGGCACCGACTGGGGGCGCGGGACGGATTCGACCCCCACGACGCTGAGCACCTGCCCGCGCCGGCCAACGCGGCGCTTCGCATGGCCTTCCCTCACCCCACTTGGAAGGAGTACGCCGGCGACTACCTGCGCGATGTGCGGGCACCCAAGAAGAGCGGCGAGTGGGTCCTCTCCCTCGCCTCCACCCTCGCCCAGACAGTCAGACTCACCTGGCAGGCGCCGGCCTCGGTGGTGGCGAACAGCGTGCTGGTGGACGAGGCCACCGGCCGAATTTTCCCCTTGCGCTCCAACCCCGACGGGATTTCCCTGGAGCTTTCTCCAGGCACCCGCACGCTGCGCTGGCAACTGTCGCCTCCAAGCGCCACGTCCGTGCCGCCCAGGAGCTCGCCATGACCGCGCCCCCTCGGCCTGCCGACGACGGCCGCCCGGACGAGCCAGGCGGGTACGAGCCCCCGCAGCTTCTTGTGCTTGGGCGGCTGGTGGAGCTCACCCAGCAGTTCCCCTCGCCGCCCCCCCCGCCGGGGCAGCCCGAGGGCTACCCTCCCTGGCCGCCGCGCTGAGGAGTCCCTCCCGCCCGCGGCTACAATGGCGCTCCACGGGAGGGCACGGCGGTGGAGCCAGCGAGGGAAGCTTGGGCCCGGCCGTTTGCCGGGCAGCTGCGGGCGGCGGACATCGGACGGCGAGTGGAGTTGTTCGGTTGGGTGCGGCGGCAGCGGGACCTGGGGGGGATCATTTTCGTGGACCTGCGCGATCGCGAAGGATGGGTGCAGGTGCTCTTCCCCACCGAGCCGCTGAAGACCCAGGCCGCCGCCCTGCGCGCCGAGGATGTCATCAGGGTGGTGGGCACCGTGCAGCCGCGACCGGCGGAGATGGTCAACCCCGACCTGGCCACCGGCGAGATCGAGGTGCTGGCCGAGGAGCTCGACGTGCTTACCCGCGCCGAGGTGCCGCCGTTCGTGGTGGAAGACCAGGTGGCGGCTTGCGAAGAGCTGCGCCTGCGCTACCGCTACCTCGACCTGCGCCGGCCGGCGATGATGCGCGCCCTGCTGCTGCGCGATCGAGTGACCTTCGAGGCGCGGCGCTACTTCCACGAGCTGGGATTCGTGGAGGTGGAGACGCCCATCCTCACCCGCTCCACCCCCGAGGGCGCCCGCGACTACCTGGTGCCGTCGCGCCTGGCGCGCGGTGAGTTTTACGCCCTTCCCCAGTCGCCGCAGCTGTTCAAGCAACTCCTGCAAGTCGCCGGGCTCGGGCGGTACGTGCAGATCGCCCGCTGCTTCCGCGACGAGGACTTGCGCGCCGACCGCCAGCCGGAGTTCACGCAGATCGACCTGGAGGCCTCGTTCATCACCGAGGAGGACGTTTTCACCCTCATCGAGGGGCTGTTCGCGCGGCTCTTCCCCTTGGTCGGCATCACCCCCCCGGCCTCCTTCCCGCGCCTGCGCTACCACGAGGCGCTCGAGCGGTACGGCTCCGACCGACCGGACCTGCGCTTCGGCCTGGAGCTGGTGGAACTCGGGGAGGTGGCCCGGGCCTGTCCCTTCGAGGTGCTGCGGGCAGCGGCTGAGGCGGGCCGCGTCAAGGGCTTGCTGATCCCCGGCGGCGCCGCCTTCACCCGCAAGCAGCTCGATGAGCTGTCGCAGGCGGTGAAGCCGTTTGGCGCCCCCGGGGTGGTCTGGTTTCGGCGCACCGCCGAGGGGTACGCCTCGCCCGCCAAGAAGGCGCTCGGCGACGACGGCATCGCCGCCTTCCTGGCCCGCTCCGGCGCGGCCGAGGGTGACCTGTTGGTGGCGCTCGGCGGGCCGCCCAAGACGGTCTTCGCCGCGCTCGGGGCGTTGCGAGTCCAGCTGGGGCGGCTCCTGGGGCTCCTCCCCGAGGGGGCGCACGCCTTCGCCTGGATCACCGAGTTTCCGCTGCTGGAGTGGGACGAGGAAACGCAGCGCTTTTACGCCTGTCACCACCCGTTCACCTCCCCTCACCCGGCGGATGTCGAGCGCCTCGAGAGCGACCCGGGCAGCGTGCGCGCCCGCGCCTACGACGTGGTCATGGACGGCTTGGAGCTGGGCGGCGGCTCCATCCGCATCCACGACCCGGCGCTCCAACGGCGGGTCTTCGCCGCCCTGGGAATCGGCGCCGAGGAGGCGCAGGCCAAGTTTGGCTTCCTCCTGGAGGCGTTCCGCTACGGCGCCCCGCCCCACGGCGGCATCGCCCTGGGGCTTGACCGCCTGGTGATGCTCATGGCCGGGCGGGAGTCCATCCGCGACGTCATCGCCTTTCCCAAGACCACCGCCGGCAACTGCCTGCTCACCCAGGCTCCCGGCCCCGCCACACCGGATCAACTGCGCGAGCTGCATCTGAAGGTGGAGTAATCTACTGCCCGGGAGGCGTTGAGGACCGGTGATGCCGACGGTGGCCGCGCTCGGATCGACGGCGTTTCGATACGCCCTGCGGCTGGCAGCACGGCGGGTGCTGCGCAGCGCGGCGCTGGCCCGTCTGGCCTCGGCGGTGGCGGGAACGCTGCGGCGGGGCAAACCAGGACTCGGCTCCCTGCGCGGCGAGCTCGCCACCCTGGTGCGCCTGGTGCGCAACGTCGCCACCCGGCGCTACCGCGCCTTCCCGCGCCGTTCCCTCGTCGCCGTCGTGGCGGGGATGCTCTACTTCCTCAACCCGCTCGACCTGGTGATGGACGTTATCCCGCTGCTCGGCCTGGCCGACGACGTGGTCGTGCTGTCGTGGGTGCTGCACCAGGTGCGCCGCGACCTCGACGCCTATCGCGACTGGGAGAGCCAGTGGGGCGACGCCATCGACGTGGAGGGGTACGTCGTCGCGGCCGCCGGCGACACGTCGCCCGCGCTTGCCCCGCCACCGTGAGCGGCTCACCGGCAGGGCGGAAGAGCTCGGGCGGCTCGTGTACCCTAGCGCTGTGAGCGTGCCGTACCTCTGCATTCACGGTCACTTCTACCAGCCGCCGCGGGAAAACCCGTGGCTGGACCGCATCGAGGTGCAGGACTCCGCCGCCCCGTTCCACGACTGGAATGAGCGCATCACCGCCGAGTGCTACGCCCCCATGGCGGCTGCCCGCATCCTCGACGGCGCCGGCCGCATTGCCGCCATCGTCAACCTTTACTCGCAGATCAGCTTCAACTTCGGCCCCACGCTGCTGGCGCATCTGGAGCGCCACGCCGGCGAGACCTACGCCGCCATCCTCGAGGCCGACCGGGAGAGCGCCCGGCGCTTCGGCGGCCACGGCTCGGCGCTGGCGCAGGCCTACAACCACACCATCCTGCCGCTGGCCCCGCGCCGGGACAAGGTGACCCAGGTGCGCTGGGGCATCGCCGACTTCGAGCACCGCTTCCGCAGGCGGCCGGAAGGAATGTGGCTGCCGGAGACCGCCGTCGACCTGGAGACGCTCGAGGTGCTGGCCGAGGAGGGGATTCGCTTCACCGTACTGGCCCCCCAGCAGGCCCGGCGCGTGCGCCGCTCGGGTGGACCATGGCAGGAGGCCGGCGACGGTGGCGTCGACAGCCGGCGCCCGTACTTGATCCGTCTGCCCTCGGGCCGGTCGCTGGCGCTGTTCTTCTACCACGGCGTGGTGGCCCGCGCCGTGGCGTTCGAGCGCCTGCTGTCCAGCGGGGAAACGTTCCTCTCCCGCCTGCTCGCCATCGCCGATCCCGCGGCCGGCGAGAACCAGTTGGTCCACATCGCCACCGACGGGGAAACCTACGGCCACCACCACCGCTTCGGCGAAATGGCGCTGGCCTGGGCACTGGTCGAGGCCGAGCGCCGGGGTCTGGCGCGCCTTACAAACTACGGAGAGTACCTGGAACGACACCCCCCCACATGGGAAGTGGAGTTGGCGGAGAACACCTCGTGGAGCTGCGCCCACGGCGTGGAGCGGTGGCGGGCCGACTGCGGCTGCCGTCTCGACGGCGGCACCTCCCAGGCCTGGCGAGCCCCGCTGCGCCAGACGCTGGAGTGGCTGCGCGACAGTGTCGACGCGGTGTTTGAGCGGCAGGGCGGCGAGCTCTTTCGCGACCCCTGGGCGGCCCGGGACGCCGCCGTGGCCATCCACCTGGACAGCGATCCGGACCAGCTCGAGCGCTTCCTCGGCCGCCACTGCCACCGCCCCCTCGCCGCTCCTGAGACGATCCAGGCCCTGCAGCTGCTTGAGATGCAGCGCCACGCGCAGCTCATGTTCACCTCCTGCGGGTGGTTCTTCGACGACATCTCCGGCCTGGAGGCGGTGCAGGTGTTGCTCTACGCGGCGCGCGCCGCCCAGCTCGCCGAGTCGCTGGCCGGCGTGCCTTTGGCCGCCGAGGTCGAGACCCGCCTCGCCAGCGCCCCGTCCAACCAGCCGCACCTCGGCAACGGCCGTGGCGTGTGGCGACGCCGGGTGCAGCCGCAGGTCGCCACCCTCGAGCAGGCCGGCGCCCGGCACGCCGTGGTCCACCTCTTCGACGGCGCCGCAGGGGTCCCGCCGGCGCTGGTGATCGACACCGCGGGGGGACCGCTGCAGCAGGCCGGACGCGCGCGACTGGCCACCGGATCGATGCGCCTCACGACGCGGCGCACCCTGGAAGCCATCGATCTGGCGTTCGCGGCCGTCCACTTCGGTGACCACAACGTGGTTGGCGGTGTGCTCCCCCATCCCGGCCTCGAGCGCTGGGCCGAGCTGGAGAGCGGCATTCACGCCGCCTTCCGCCGTGCCGACCTGCCCGCCGTGGTGCGCCTGATCGACCGCGACATGGGGCGCACCGCGACTCTCGCCGACCTGCCCGCCGATGACCGCCGCCGGGCGCTGCGCAACGTGATTGCCTCCGGAATCGAGGACGCCCGCGCCGTGTACCGTACGCTGTATCACGCCCATGCCCAGCTGCTGAGCTTCATCATCGATCTGGGCGCACCGGCGCCGCCGGAGTTGCTCACCGCCGCCGCGCGCAGCTTGGAAGATGCCTTCGCCGCCGAGCTCGCGAGGGACGCCCCCGACCCGCAGCGGCTGCGCGAGCTGCTGCGCGAGGCCCACCGTCTGGGTCTCGAATTCGACGGTTCGGCGCAGGGCTACACGCTGGAGCGCACCCTCGACAAACTGGTCGCCGCCATCGCCGCCGCGCCAGGCGAGCTGGCGCCGGTGGAGAGGCTGGCAGGGGTACTGGGGCTGCTGCCCGAGCTGCCGGTGCAGGTCAACCTGTGGCTGGTAGAAACGCGCTACCACGCCCTGCGCCAGCGCCTGCGTGCCGGTTCCTGGGGCAGCCGCGAGGAGACCTGGCGCGGCGCCTTTGCGGCTCTGGGAGAGGTGCTGCGCTTCGCCCCCGAGGCCTAGGGCGAGCGACGGGGAGAACCGGCGGCGGCCGGCGGAAGTCCGCGGCTAGGGGCGGCGCTCGACCTCGCCGGTCATCGGCACGAAGCGCACCGGGATGACGTCGCGCTCCTTCAGCCCCGCCTCGGTATGGGTGATGACCTTGAGCTGCTGGTAGAACGACCCCACCGGGATGACCATGGAGCCGCCCAGGGCGAGCTGCTCGAGCAGCGGCTCTGGGATGCGGTCGGGAGCGGCGGTGACGATGATCCCGGCGAACGGCGCCGCCTCCGGCCACCCCTGGTAGCCGTCCCCGGAGCGCACATGCACCCTGCCGGCACCCATCTCGGCGAGCCGGGTCTGCGCCTCCTGCGCCAGCGCCGGGCGGATCTCGATGGTGAACACCTCGCACCCCATGGCGGCCAACACCGCGGCCTGGTACCCGGAACCAGTGCCGATCTCCAACACCTTGTCGCCCGGACCGACGCCAAGCAGCTCGCTCATCAGCCCGACGATGTACGGCTGCGAGATGGTCTGTCCCTCGCCGATCGGCAGGGGATGGTCGGCATACGCCTGAGCCCGCAGGTCGGCCGGCACGAACAGATGCCGGGGCACGGCTCTCATCGCCGCCAGCACGTTCGCATCCTTGACGCCCCGCGCCTCGATCTGGGCGCGCACCATCTCGGCGCGCGCCATCACGAAGTGCTGCGAATCGTCGGCGGCGGGCGCGCCGCCGCATCCCCACGGCCACCCTCCCGCTAGCGCGAGGATCAACAGCATGGACGACCTCCTCACAAACCACCTCCGTCCGCGAACGCATCACGGCCCGCCACCACGGTACGCACAACCCGTGCCACGACCAGCGAGCGGGGGGAGTCGGAAAGCAGATCGCGGTCGAAGATGGTGAAGTCCGCGGCAAACCCCGGCAGAATGCGACCCCTCCAGGATTCCTCGAAGGCGGCGTACGCGGCCCACTCGGTAAAGCCGAGGACGGCCTCCTCGCCGGTCAAGGCCTCGCCGGCGTTCCACCCCGCGGCGGGCGTCCCCTCCAGGGTGCGGCGTGTCACCGCCGCCCACAGCCCGAGACGAGGGTCGGCATGCTCGACCGGCACATCCGAGCCCAGACACAGCGCCGCGCCTGCATCACGCAGCGAGCGCCAGCGGTACGCCCACGGCGTTCGCTCCTCCCCCAGACGTTGCGGCGCCCACGGCATGTCCGAGGTGCAGTGCGTCGGCTGCACCGAGGCGATGGCCCCGAGCCTGGCGAAGCGTGGCACGTCCTCAGGACGCACGATCTGGGCGTGTTCCACGCGCGGGCGCATCCCCACCAGACCGGCGGTGTGGAGGCCGGCCTCGAACGCGTCCAGCACGGCAGTGACCGCGGCGTCACCGATGGCGTGCACGCACGGCTGGAACCCGGCGCCGCCGATGCGCCCGATGAGAGCCTCAAGCTGCGCCCGCGGTGTCAATTCCAGCCCCGTGGTGCCCGGTTCATCGCTGTACGGCGTGGTGAGCCACGCTCCCCGGGAACCCAGGGCCCCATCGGCGTACAGCTTGACGGCGCGCACCGCCAGGTGCCCATCGCCGCTCACCCAGGGGCCGCGGGGAAGTTCGGCGGCCAGCACCGCCTCGTCCGAACCCTCGAGCATGCAGTACACGCGGATGGATAGCCGCCGCTCCTGCTGTAGGCGGCGCAGCAGGGAAAGCGTCTCCTTACTCGTTCCGGCGTCGTGGAAGGAGGTGAAGCCCAGGGCGGCGAGCGCTCCGGCGGCGCGAAGCACGCGGCGCTCCAGGTCGGCCTCGCCGGGCGCGGGGATGTGCTGCCCGACCAGGGTCATCGCCGCGTCCACCAGCACCCCGGTGGGTTCGCCGCCGCTGTCGCGCAGCAGTCGCCCGCCCGGCGGATCCGGTGTCGCTGCGGTGATCCCCGCCAACTGCAGCCCCAGCCGATTGACCAGCGCGGCGTGACCGTCGACGCGACGCAACAGCACCGGACGGTCCGGCACCGCCTGGGAGAGCGCGGCGTGATGCGGAAACTCGCCGCCAGGCCAGAGGTTCTGATCCCATCCCCGCCCCTGCACCCAGCTTCCCACTGGCAGTTCGGCCGCAGCGCGCTGCACCCGCGCGATCAGTTCCTCGTACGAGGCCGTGCCGCGCAAGTCCACCTGTTCCAGCGCCGCGCCCAGGCCGACAAGGTGGCCGTGGCTTTCGGTGAAACCGGGATAGACGTGGGCGCCGGCGAGATCCACCACCTCCCGCGCCGCTCGCCGCCACGCCCCATCTCGATCGGCCTCCACCACCGCCAGGATCTGCCCCTCCGCCACCGCCACGCTGGCGCGTTCGGCGCCCCGCGGCGTGTGCACCACCCCGCCCACCAGCAGGCGATCGGCGCGGGGCACCGGCGAGCAGGCCGCGGCCGCCGTGGCCATGACGACCAGCGCGATGTGCGTAAGACGTTTCATGCGCCTACTCTACCCGCGCTGCCATCGCGGAGCAACGGCGCCGACTCTCCTCACGGGCGTCCTTGCCATCACGAGACCACCGCGGTTGCTCAGGTACCCAGCCTCCCCTATGCTTGCCGCCCGAGGGCGGCGGGATCGCACCCGCGCCCGCCAGGAGGGTCGTCATGCCCCACCCGTTGACTCGCCGCGACCTCATCCTCACCTCCTCCGCCGCCGCTGCGGCGACCGCTCTGCGGGGCGACGGTTCCGCCGCCACCTCGCCCTCCCGTCCGGTGGCGGTGGCCTCGGGGAACGGCCTGGCGGCCGTCAAGGAGGCGGTGACCCGCATGCTCGCCGGCGCGCCACCCGTGGAGGCGGCGGTGGCCGGCGTGGCACTGGTCGAGGCCGACCCCGACGACGTCACCGTTGGGCTGGGAGGACTGCCCAACGAGGAGGGCGTGGTGCAACTCGACGCCGCCGTCATGGACGGCGCCACCATGCGCGCCGGCGCGGTGGCAGCGCTGGAGCGCATCAAGCACCCGGCGCAGGTCGCGCTGCAGGTGATGCGCCGCACGACGCGAGTGCTGCTGGTCGGGGAAGGGGCGCTGCGCTTCGCCCGCGCCCACGGTTTTCCCGAAGAGAACCTGCTCACCGAGCGGGCTCGCAAGGTCTGGCTGCACTGGAAGAACACCGCCTCGCCCGACGACGACTGGCTGGAACTGCCAGAGGACGCCAGCGACCCTGACTTTCTCTCCTTCAAGGAGCGATTCGGTCGCCGCATGCCCCGACCGACGGGCACCATTCACCTGTCGGCGTGCGCCACCGACGGCTCCCTGGGGTGCTGCACCACCACCTCCGGGCTGGCCTTCAAGCTTCCCGGACGGGTCGGGGACTCGCCCCTCGTCGGCGCCGGCCTGTACTGCGACCGCGAGGTGGGCTCCGCCGGTGCCACCGGCCACGGCGAGAGCTGCATCCTCGCCGCCGGCGCCCACACCGTGGTGGAGTTCATGCGCCAGGGCGCCTCGCCCGAGGCGGCGTGCCTGGAGACGTGCCGGCGCATCGCCCGCAACACCCGCCTCGACTACCTCAAGGACGCGCAGGGGAGGCCGCGCAACAACGTGTCGCTGTACGCTGTCAACCGCGCCGGCGAGGCGGGCGCCGCGGCCATCTGGTCCGGCGCCACGTTCGCCGTCTGCCGCGCCGGCGAAGAGCCGCGCCTGCTGCCCTCGGCGTACCTGTTCGCGCGCGCCTGACGCCGCCGCAGCGACGCGACGGGTACGCTATCCTTGCCGGCCATGGAGACGCTTACACCGGCGGAACTCGAGCGAATCGCCGCAACCTTCGCCGCGCGCCACGACACCGGCCGGCTGCTCGCCGCCCTGGTGGCCGGCTCCGGCATCACCCTGAGCGTGCCGGGCTGGGAAACCGCCGGCGAGGTGCCCTACGGGGAGATCTTCCCCTTCCCGGCCCATGCCCTGGCCGGACACACCCCGTCGGTGTCGCTGCTGCGCAAGGGGCCGCTGGGGATGCTGGTGTTCAACGGGCGCTTTCATCTCTACCAGGGCTACACCGCCGCCCAGGTGGCCGCTCTCCCCCGCCTCGCCGGCCTGCTGGGCGCGCCCATTTACGCCGCCACCAACGCCGCCGGCGCCCTCGATCCCGAGCTGCGCCCCGGCGACCTGGTGGTCCTCGCCGACCACCTCAACTTGCAGGGGGTCAACGCCCTGGTGGGTGAGTGGGCGCCGTGGCGGCAGCCGCCCTTTCCCGACATGAGCGAGGCCTACGACCCGACGTTGCGGCGCTGGGCGCTGGAGTTTGCCGGCGAGGTGGGCTTTGGCGCCCGCGAAGGCGTCTACGCCGGGGTGCTGGGCCCCTCCTTCGAGACCCCCGCCGAGGTGCGCATGTTGCACGCCGCCGGCGGCACGGTGGTGGGCATGTCCACCGTCCAGGAGGTGATCGCGGCGCGGCACATGGGGATGCGCGTGCTGGTGTGCTCGCTGGTCACCAATCTGGCGGCGGGACTGGCCGACGGGCCGCTCACCCATGAGGAGGTCATGGAGGCGGGGCGCGCCGCCCGCGGGCGACTGGCCGCCCTGCTGCAACGCCTGGCGGCCAGGCTGGAGGAGGTGAGCGGGTGAGGGTGCTGTCCTTCGAGCTCGGGCCGTTTCAGGCCCGGTGCGTGGTGGTGGCGGCGGACGGCGGCCGTGACGCGTTCGTCGTCGACCCCGGCTTCGACGCCGAGGTGATGGTCGAGGAAGTGAGGCGGGAGGGGCTTGTACCCTCGACCGTGATCCTCACCCATGCCCACCTGGATCACGCCTACGGCGTCGCCGAGGTCAAGGCGGCGTTCCCGGCGGCGCGCCTGCTGCTGCATCCCGCCGACCTGCCGCTGCACGAGAACCTGGCCATGCAGGCGGCGGCGTTCGGTTTCCCCGCGCCGGAGCACGCAGCGCCGGACGGGTGGCTGGCCGACGGCGAGGAGCTGCCACTCGGCCGCCGTCGCCTGCTGGTGCGCCACGCCCCTGGCCACTCCCCCGGCCACGTCGTGCTGGTGAGCCTCGACGGCCCGCCGCTGGCCATCGTCGGCGACGTGTTGTTCGCCGGCTCGGTGGGGCGGACCGATCTGTGGGGCGGCTCGTTCGAGACCCTGGCGCGCTCGATCCGCGAGGTGCTCTACACGCTGCCGGAGAACACCCGCGTGATCCCCGGCCACGGGCCCGAGACCACCATCGGCGAGGAAGCCGCCGGCAATCCATTCGTCGCCGCCGGGTGAACCGGACCAGCGCCACCTTCGTTTGATCCCATGACGGGAGGACACATGCGAACCCTGGCCGCCATCCTTGCCCTGCTCCTGGCCTCCGCCGCCCAGGCGGGCGGCACCCGCACCCTCACCCTGGAACATCCGGCCGGCGGCTTCTCCACCATCGACATCGACACCGGAGTGGGTGACGTGGATATCCGCGGCGCCGAGGTCGACACCGTTTCGGCGCGTGTCACCCTGCGCGCCACAAAGGGGTGGTTTTCCTCCTCCCGCCGCGCCGAGAAGCTCGTCGAGAGCGCCGAGGTCGTCCCCGAGGAAGCCGGGTCGACGCTGCGCCTTCGCCTGCGGCCGGCGGCTCGCAAGGGAGAGTACGAGGCCTGGTGGTCGGTGGTGGTCCCCGCCTCCGCCGGCATCCGGCTGGACAACGGGGTGGGCGACGTGCGCATCACCGACGTCCAGGGTGGCGTCAACCTTGACCTGGGGGTGGGGGATGTGCGACTGGCCGACGTGGCCGGCGACCTCGTGATCGACGTCGGGGTGGGCGACGTGGAGGTCACCGGCGAGTGGGCGGCGTTCGGGCCGGTGCGCGCCGATTCCGGCGTGGGCAATGCCGTCCTACGCACGCCCGGCGGCCGTCACGGAGGGCGCGGCTTCGTGGGCCATGAACTGGCCGCCAGCGGCCCCGGCGAGGCGCGCCTGCGGGTCGACGCAGGCGTCGGCGACGTCACCATTGTGCTGCGTTGACTGGCGACGGGCTTCCCTCGGCCGCCCCGGCGGCCAGCCGGCGCACATCCTCGATGTGCTTGCGGTAGCGGGCCGCCATCCCAGGGCGCGACGCGCATACCCGCTCCATATCCGCCAGCGCCGCCGCCGCCTGCACGGCGAGCACCGCGCGGTCACCTCCCGCACGACGGAGTTCGAGCAGGTGGAGCCGCCCGCGCGCCAGCGGGAGCCACCAGAGGTCGGGTACAGCCCCCTCCATGGCCGCAAACTGGTCACGAGCCCCGGCCAGCGCCCTCTCTGTGAGGACACCCTGCCCGGCCTGCCATTCCAGCAGCGCCAGCGCATGCTCGAGCCTCAAGGCGCGGGCCTCCTGGTCGGCGCTGTCCATCACCAAGGCGCGCGCGAACTCACTCTCGGCGGCTGCCAGCGAGGCCAGCGGCGAGCGGCCCCGCGCCGCGAGCCAGCGCGCCTCGGTCAGGCTGATGGCGCCCGCCAGCCTGGTGAGCGAGCTGGTGTCGGCCTTGACCCGTTCTCCCCGCGTCAGGGCCGCGCCACATCGCGCCAGCAGCGCCGCAGGATCGCGCCCCTGATCCACCTCCCACGCCGCCGCCGCCAGATGGGTCTCGGCCAGGAAGATCCAGGTGTTCACGTCGTTGAACTTGATGCTGCCGGCCTGCTCCAGATGGGAAACGGCATCCGCCAGTTCGCGCGATGGGTCCGCGCCGTCAAGGATCGCTCCCTCTGCCAGGTGACACAGCAGATTCCCCAAGGTCCGGTGCGCCCAGCTCATGCGTGGGTTCTTCTCGATCACCCCGCGCAGCACCAGGACGGCCTCTTCCGCCAGGTCCCCCGGGCGCGCCCCCATGCGGCGGACCTCAAATTGGGCCACGAGCGCCGCCGCCATGCCCAGATTGACCGGGGAGGTGAGATCTCCGGCGTCCAGGGCGATCGACGCGCGGTAGGCGGCCGCGGCCCGGCCCAGGGTGTCGCGGGGATCCTCACCGATCCAGTTCTCGTACAGGCCCTGCTCCAGAAGAATGTGACCCTCGGTGGAGAGCGCCCTCCAGAAGTGCGGGTCCGCCCGGAGGGCCCGCTGCGCCCACTGCAGGCCGGTGGCGAATGACGGCCGGGGATCGGTGCTCGACCCCATCTCGATCTTGCCCCGCAGCCAGTAGTGACTCGCCAGCAGAATGGCGGCTCTCGTGCTGGACGGATCGACCTCCACCGCCCGCTGCATGACCTCGAAGCTCTCGGCCAGCGCTTCCCCGGCGTCGCGACCGCGGGTGAACAGGTATTCGGCCCGATCGTCCAACAAGTCAGCCAGTTCGCACAGGAGCTCGACCCGGTCCGGATCCGCGACGAGTCCCTGGCGACAGGCATCCTCGGCGCGGGCGACTAGGTCGGCCGGCGCAATGCCAAGGTTCCACACCGAGTGGCGAAACGCCCTCGCCCACAGGGTGCACCGTCCCTCGTAGACGAGTGGGTCGGACTCGCCGACCCGCGCCGCCTGGGCGAAAGCGTCGCTGGCGTCGCTGGCGTGGACCAACGCCTCTTCCCACCGCCCGGCCCACCAGGCATCCGTGGCCAGGGAGGTCAGCACGTTTCCCTCCAGGACCTTGGCCTCATACAGCCAGCCCGCCCGGGCGAAGGCCGCGCGAGCCAGCGCCACCGCCTCGTGCTCACGGTTCTCGTAGCGGGCGATCAGTGCTTCCAGGTGCTCCGGCACCACTCCGGCGGCGCCCGCGGCCGCCCGCAGAAAAGCGAGCGCCGGGTCCCGCCAGGCGGCGGCCGCATCGGCCTTTCGCTGCTGGCGGAGGTCCCCAGCAGCGATGCGCTCCGCCTCGCGCAGCGCCTGCTCGTACAACCTGCCGTGCACCAGCCCCAGGGCGTACGCGGTCTCGGGCGTGCGATAGCCCGCGTCCCAGGCGCGCTGCAGATGGCGGTGCGCGGCGGCCACCTCGCCCAGCGCTAGCCACCCCCGACCCTGCGCCGCGTGCCCCGGACCGGCCGCCACCCCTCCCACCCGCTCGGTCTCCTCGGCGAGTTGCGCCAGGCGCGAGCGCATGGCGGCGCGCGCCGGGCGGACGTCGTGCAGCGGCAGCGACTGCTCCCGCCACAGCAGCGATTCCGCCTCCTGCACCTGCGCCGTAAAACGCTGCGCCAGCTCGACCTGCTGTCGCGCCCGGGCTCGGGAGTGCAGCCCCAGGCCCACGCCGCTCGTCATGCCCACCAAGGCCACGCCTGCCAGGGCGGCAATCGCGGCCCGGCGCCGCAGCCGTTGTGGCCGCTCGCGCAGGCGGCGCAGCCGCCGCCACGCCTCCTCGGCCGACGGCCGGCTCTTCACCCCCAGGGAAACCAGCTCCTCGAGCAGTCGCGCGAGCTCGCGCGACTGGCCGTCGACCGGCGCCACCTCCGCGCGCACCACCTTGACCGCCAGTTCCGGCCCCTGGGCGCCGCCGTAGGGATCGCTGCCCGAGAGCATCTCGTGCAGCACCACCCCAAGCGAGTACACGTCGCTGGCGGCGCCCACCAGCCCGGCGCTGGCCTGCTCGGGGCTCATGTAGCGAGCGGTACCGACAATGGTGCCGACGCGGGTGGAGAAGGTGGTAGGGGAGTACTCCCTGTCATCTTCGACACCGGCCGAGGTGAGATCCCAGACCACCGTTTCCGGCACCCCATCCGCCGGAGGCGGCGGCGCGGCAGCCGGCGTGCCAGAGCCGGAGACCTGGGAGGCATCCTCGATGCTGCGAGCGATACCGAAGTCCAGCACCTTCACCGCGCCGGAAGGCGTGATCATGATGTTCTCGGGCTTCAGGTCACGGTGCACGATCCCCTGCCGGTGGGCTGCGGCCAGGGCATCAGCCACCTCCTCGGCAATTCGCGCGGCCTGCGCCTGCGGCAGCCGGTTGCGCAGCATGGTTCGCAGGGTGCACCCCTCCACCAGTTCGAGCACCAGGAAGTCCGCATCAGGCCCCTCGATCAGGTCGTACACCCGGCAAATCCCCTGATGATCGAGCTGGGACAGGAGCCGGGCTTCCCGCACGAAGCGCGCCTTCACTTCAGGGCCGAAGCCCCGCTCGAAGCGAACGCTCTTCACCGCCACCCAGCGGCGCAAAGCCTCGTCGAAGCCGCGATAGACCTCACCCATCCCGCCGGCACCCAACACTCCCTCGATGCGAATTCGCCCGATGCGGGCGCCGGGGGGGAATCGGGGGTCAGTCATCACGCCGTCGGCCTCTTTTGAGGATAGCAAGAAGGCGCGAAGATTGAGACAGGCGCCAGGGGTGCGCTAGCATCGCAGTGCCGACCGTCGCACGCGACGAATGGAGGGACCGACAAGCATGGCGTTCCGCCTGGTGGCGACCGTGGAGGGCCGGACCGTTCGCGTGGCGCTGGGCAGCGGCGAACACGTGCTCGGTTCGCACCCGGAGTGCGCCATCCGCCTGCCCCACCCCAGCATCTCACGGCGGCACGCCGCCCTGCGCGTCGAAAGCGACCATATCGTGGTGGAGGACTTGAAGTCGCGCAACGGCACTCGCGTGGCGGGTCGCCGCGTCAGCTCCCACGTCTGGCTGCCCGGCACCGCCATGCACTTCGGCGCCGTCGCCGTCTGGCTGGAGGACGTCACCGCGGAGGACCTGGAAGCGGGCGTGGTGCTCTCCGGCTTCAACGGCTGCCCGCCGGCATCGTGGACCGGTGAGCACAGCACCCACGGCTCCGGGCCGGTGGAGGCGTTCGCCCTTCAGCACCTGCCCGGCTTGCTCCGGCGCCTGTGCCAGGGTGTCGAGGCCACCACCATGGCGCAGGCGGTGGGAGAAGCCGTCTACGCGGCGCTGCCCTGCCTGGAGGTGGAGGTAACGGCCCGTCGCGGCGGCGGCCTGGTGTTCCGCGTTGCCCGTGGCGGAGAGGCTGGCGGCGCGCCCTTTTACCTGGAAGCCAGCGGGGGTCCCTTCGCGCTGCGCGTGGGGTTCCCCTCGGCGCATCTGGCCCGCTCGTTCGCCCCCCTGGTGGACTGTGCCGCGGGGCTGGTCGAGGCGGCGGCCAGCGACAAGCTTGAAGCGCCACCCGCGCAGGGCGATCGCGGCGCGCTTCCCTCGCTGCCCGATCCGCCCACGGTGGTACCCGCCGTGCGGGACCTCTTTGCGGCTGCGGCGCGGGTCGCCCGTGGCGACGTGGGGGTGCTCATCCTGGGCGAATCGGGAACGGGCAAGGAGCTGCTGGCGCGTTACATCCACGCCGCCTCGCCGTTCGCGGGCGGGCCGTTTCTCGGCCTCAACTGCGCGTCGCTGCCGCACGACCTCCTGGAGGCCGAGTTGTTCGGCGTCGAGAAGGGGGTGGCAACCGGGGTCGATGCAAGGCCTGGGAAGTTCGAGCTGGCGGACGGCGGCACGCTGTTTCTCGACGAGGTCGCGGACATGGCCCCCGAGACTCAGGCGCGCATCCTGCGCGTGCTGCAGTCGGGAGAGGTCTACCGCCTGGGGGGCAGGGAGCCGCGCACGGTCCGCGTCCGCACCATTGCGGCGACCAACCGGAACGTGCGCGCCATGCTGCACGACGGCCGATTCCGCGAGGACCTCTACCACCGCATCGCCGCCTGGGTGGTGCAGCTGCCGCCGTTGCGCCAGCGCCGCGCCGACATCCCCAACCTGGCGGCCTACTTCCTCGGCCGTGAGGGACGCCGCCACGGTGTTCGCGTCGCCGGCATCTCCCGAGCCGCGCTGGAGACCCTCACCGCCTGCCCATGGCCGGGCAACGTACGTCAACTGGAGAACGAGATGGCCCGCGCCGCGCTCTTCCTCGAGGACGGGGAACTGCTGGACACCTCGCGGCTGAGTGACGAGGTGGTGGCATGCCGGCCGCCGGCTTCAGGGTCGACGCTCTCCGCCACCCTGGAGAAGGTTGAGCGCGACGAGATCGTGCTGGCGCTCGCCTCGTGCGGCGATATCGACGGGGCCGCCGCACGCCTGGGCGTCAGCCGGGCCACTCTCTACCGTCGCATCAAGGCGTTGGGGATACGGAATGACCCCGCCCCGGTGTAGGGCGGGGTCATCAAGCCGCCGCTGCAACCGGCTCGTTACTGCAGCTCACCCTTCACCGCACGGTCTCGCCCCCGCTCCGCAGGCATCCCCCACACCTCCGGGTGCAGGAAGGACCCCTGCTCCTCGGCGGGCTTGACCTCTTCCACCGGGATGCGGTGGGCGTTGGCGAACGGATCCTGGCGAATCCCGGTGACCTGCCAGGACACCTTGACGTGGCCCAGGTTGGTGCGGATGGTGAAGCGGTTGCCCGCCACCTCCTCCTCGACGATGGCCTGGGCGAAGCGGCCGATCACCGTGAGCTGGTAGCGGAAGTCGCGGTTCAAAGCCTCGAACCACTCGGGCAAGCGCACCTCGGCGAAGCCGTTGGCGTCGGTGACCACGTTGCCGTTGTAGATGTTCATCATGTCCGGCGACTCCACGAAGGAGTGGTAAAGGTACTTGCGCTCCGGATCCAGCGGGTGATCGATCTTGAATGAACCAGACGCCT
>JBBINC010000028.1:0-28897 GCA_037444085.1 Acidobacteriota bacterium
CCCCGACCACGCCCCCACCCAGCCCCCGCGTGATGGCGGGGCGGGTTGTGCCGGTGCCCGTGCCGGTGTCCGTGACCGTGCCGGTGTCCGTGACCGTGACGGTGCCGGTGACCGTGACAGTGACCGGGCCTGTGTCGGTGACGCCCCGTGACCGCTCGCCAATATTTTCAGCGACGCGCACTCAGCGCGGGCACGATGCGCCAACCATGCACTCTCGGTCGATCCTCAGCGGGCCAGCCGCAGGCCTTCCAGGGGCGAGAAGCTCTCCGGCAAGCTGCCAGCCGGATCCTCAAACCGCGCCTCGGGGTCGTCGAGGCGCAGCCACAACGCCACCAGGGCGGGATCGATGGGACGGGTCGTGCCGCCAAGAGGCCAGCGCACCTCCCAGTACAGCGCAGGTACCCGCGTCCAGCCGGTTTCACCGACCAGCCCAAGCCGCTCCCCGCGCCGTACAACGGCGCCCGGGCGCACGGTGACATCCCCCAGATGCCCGAACAGGGTCATCCGGCCGCACCCGTGGTCGACGACTACCACCGTGCCCCACCTCATCCACTCATTGGCCCGCCGCTCCCTGGGACGCCCGGCATAGACGACGCGGCCAGCGCCCGGCGCACGTACGATCTCTCCGGGCGGTGCCGCCAGCGTGACGCCGTGATGAGCCTCATCCCGGGCGGTGAATGGCGACACGTGCCAGCCAAAGGACGCCACCGGCACCGCCCGCGACGGCTCCACTGGAGGCCCGGTCGGCAGACTGAGCAGGGCGCACTGGTGTGGCGCCTCGGCCCGCTCGACGAGGAGGTCTGCAAGCGCGGTGAGATACCCACCGTGACCGTCGAGCCAGGCGGAGAGCTCGTCAGCGTCGGCCGTAGAACCCGGGGACGGGTCCAGCTTCGTCGACCGTACACCGTCGTGCGCCCCCAGAACCCAGGCAAGACGCCTGCCCTTCTGGAGAACCTGCTCGATCCGCGCAACCATCTCTCCCGCTCTTTCCCGCTCGGCGGCGACCTCTCGGTGCAGGGCGGAATTCTGCCGCTGCACGGGCCCGGCCGAAAGCCGGGTGGTGGCCGCGCGGGCGGACAGCGGCAGCAGCGCCACAAGCGCTCCCATCGCCAGGAGCGCCATGCCGGCCACGGCCGCCGCCAGCAGCAGAACCGGCTGCGGAATGAACCACCTCCGGACCTCGCCACCGGATGCAGGGTGGAACTGCAACTCCCACCTGCGACCCCACTTCAAACCCACCGCAGGACCTCAACGGGATCACGGCGGGCCGCACGGCGGGCCGGCAGGTACGCCGCCGCCGCCACCTCGGCCACTCCCAGAACGAGGACAGCACCCAGATCAGACGCGCGCAGGTGGAGGGGGATGCGCTCGACCATGTAGATGCTCGCGATCTCAGGCGGAAAGCTGGGGATCCCCAGAACCGACAGAATGGCCACGATTCCCCCACCGAGGGCCAGACCCGCAACGACCCCTGCGCTCCCCAGCGCCGCGCCGGCCAGCAGAAACGTCCGGCGGATCAGACCCGGCTGAGCGCCGACCGCGAGGAGCACGGCCAGCGTGCGTCGCTTCTCAGTAACCAGGACCACGAGCGCCGCGGCCACTTCAAACGCTCCCACCGCCACCACCAGCGACAGGACCACGGCCAGGGAGAGCTTCTGCCAGGTGAGTGCAGCAAACAGCGCCCGGTTCGCCTCGCTCTCCTCCCAGGTGGTCATCAGACACCCCGGACCGCAGGACTCCTCCAGCTGACCGCGCACCGACTCCGCGCGTCCGGGTCGGTGGAACCACACCTCGACGGCACTGCCCGGCAGGCGTCCCAGTCTGTCTGCAAGCTGCTCGAACGGAGCCAGCACCCAAGCCTCGTCCAGCTCGGCAAAACCGGTCTCGAAGACCTGGGCGACCGTTACGGTCACCGAGCGAAGGGCCGCCCCTTCGATCGCCATCTGCAGTAGCGCCACATCCCCCACGCGCAGCTGAAGGCGCCGCGCCACTCCCTTGCCCACGGAGACGACCAGGGGACCTGCGCCATCGCTTGCGGGCATCGGCGCTATCCCCCCCGTGCTTCCCGCCTTCACCGTGACGACCTCGGGAAGCCCTCCATCGCGTTGGAGCAGCCCCAGGAGGTAGGCGACTTCACCGGCACTGGCGACAAACGCTTCACGCCGTACCCGCGCGGCGACGAGCGCCGGATGATCTCCCGGCGCCGGCACGAGCACCGCGTCGCCGGCGGCCGTCATGATGCCGGAGCGAAGCGCGTCCCGGTAGCCCGTCATCAGAGCCAGCACGACGACCAGCGCCGCGACGCCGAGGGCAACCGCGGTCAGCGCGGCGAGGGCACTGGAGCGAAGCAGCGGGGTGCTGCGCCGGCGGACGAGCCGCAGAGCAAGGAAGGCGGACGCCAACACACGCGGATTGTAGCGTGTTGAGGCCCCTACCTCTCGGCAACCGCCAGGGAAGCCAGCGCACCGGTCCCGGCCAACAGAACCAGCAACGCGTCCCGCAGCGGCTCAACCCACGCGCACGACGCCATCGTAGAGCCGACGATCCAGAAGCAGACCACCGTCGCCGCGGCCCATGCGGCCCGACGGCGGGCCACTGCCGAGGCGAACAACACGGCGGCGGCCGGACCCAGCCACGGACCAGCTGAAGCGATCGCCGCAGCCGAGAGGCACGCCAGGACCAGGAGGCGCAGGCGGCGCAGCGGATGAAGCAGCTCGCGCAGCCCGATCGCTGCCACCGCCGCGAGGTAGCCGAGCGCCAGGACCACAGCCAGCCAGACCAGCGGCCGGGCCGTCAGTCCCGCCACCGAAACCCCGACCTCCACCGGCGCCATGCGGCCGGCCAGCAGCCCCGCCCCCGCCGCCGCCGCCAGCTCCACCGCCCGTGGCCGACCTTGCAAGATCCCGTAGCGTGTCGCCAACGCAACCAGGGCGGCGCAGACAACCACCAATCCGGCGAGCAAGGTCAACTGGGCCACCCAGGGTCGCACCCCAACCCTGAAGACACCGTATCCGAGGGCGACGATGCTGGGAGCCACTGCGATGAGAGCCGCCAGCGCTCCCGCCAAAGCCAGCGTCCACCGGTGAGTGATGTTTCCCGGCAGCACCACCAGACACACCGCCCCGGCCAACAGCGCCCCCGCCAGCAACGCCGGCCATCCACCGAGCCTCCGCGCGGCGACCTCCGGCAGGTCTTGCCCCAGCTCCAACGCCCCCGCCACGCGGCGACCCGCGAAGTCCCAGTCGCGTCTGGCCGGCCGCTCCAGGCGATGCGTATCCCCGTCCCCCTCCGAGACGATCAGCCGGCGGGCAAGCGACTCCGACAGACGCACTCCGGGAAGCCAGGGCGCGGCGTGCACGCGCCACCTCACCGGTTTCGCCTCGTCCTCCACCAGGGCGCGCAGCAGCCAGGCGCCGTGCGACGGCTGCCAGAGAAGGAGCCACCCATCCCCGGCTCGTCGCCAGGCTCGCAGTTTTCCCCAACCCAAGCCGGCCGGTCCGCTCGACTCCTCCACCAGTCGAGCCGCCGCCAACGGCGAGCGGGGGGCTTGCGAGATCGTCTCGCTCAGGGGAAGCGCCGCTCCCGCAGCAACCAGCACGGCAACGGCAAGAGGTCGCAGATTCACTGCGCGCCCTTTCGCCGCCGCCCCACTCCCGCCAAGAACGCCACCGCCACGGCCGCCACGACGACCGCGTCCGCCGCCGGCCCGGCGGGGAGACTCGGTCGCCGCAGCAGCCCCTCGCACACACCCCGCGCCAGAATCGCCGATGTCAGACCACCCCAGCGTGCCACCGCGGCCATCGCCACGTTGAGAGCCAGCTCGGCGGCCAGGCTGGCGGTCAGGGGCACCGCCGGGACGGGGTGCAGCAGACAGCCCAGGGCGGCCCCGACCAGCGCCCCACCCCACCACCCCGCCAGCGGCGCCAGCAACATGGGCAGGGCGAAGCGCAGCATCGGCTCCTCCGTCAACGCTGGAAACCACATTCGGCCGGCCAGCATCGCCGGTCCGCCTTCCGCCAGCAGTGGCGACCGCGGGGGCAGCCAGCCGCCCAGATGCTCCACCACCCCGGGCAAGGCCAGCAGCGCCACCGCCACAAGCACCCCGGCAGGAGCCGCGATCAGGCGGCGGCCGGCGGCGGCGGTCGCGGGCGCCGGCAGCAGACCGATCACGGCACCGGCCAACACCGCCCCCAGCGCACACTCCCAGGGCGGCAGCGCCCCCGCGATTCCCGCCGTCCAGGCCAGGGAGCCGGCCGCCACGCCGCCGAGCAACCGAACTCGGCGGCGAAACGCCACCTGCTCCGCCCCGGCCAGAGTCACCCCGACCAGGCCCAGTCCCAGGCCGAGGACGCCCACGAGCCGGAGCAGCTCCAGCTCGGCGATGCGACCCATGACGACGCCCACGTCCGACCCGAGGGGTTCCGTGCGGCGGTGCAGCGAGATGACGGACGACCCGGCCATCTCCACCTCGATGTGGCCCTGCCAGCCCTGCGGCAGGCCCTTGGCGGTGAACAGGAAACGCGCCCGGTGCCAGGTCACGTCCCCCTCCCGCCACGACTGGCCGGCCACCCACTGCCACTGCTCGGCGTCAGGGAGCACCGCTGCCACCCTTTCCCGCATGGCGCGCTGGACGGTAGCGAGATACAGGTTTGGACCAGGGTCGGCCGGGACGGGGCGACGCAGGGCCCACACCGCGCCGGACACCGTTGTCGCCCCCTCCCCACCCCCGGGAAAGCGAACCCGCCAGCGCATCGCTGCCCCGTCGCCCACGACCAACTCCGACCCGGAGCGTACCCGCGCCAGAGCCCAGGCTACCGCCTGGTCACCCTCCAACGATGTCACCGGCGTTCCCAGCGGCTCGAAGCCCAGCCCCGTAAAGGCCTGTCGAACGGCCTGGACAGCCGTCTCTCGACCGCCGATGCCACGCCCCACCGTGACGTGAACCGCCGCCGCGAGGCACGCCATCGCCAGCGCGGCGACGCCCAGTCGTCGGAGGACCTCCACCTTTTTACTGTACCGCGGTGTAGACTGAAACAGCCGTGACTCGGCCCGCCTACCGGCGCCTGCCCCACACCGCCGACCTTCGCCTTGTGGTGTGGGGATGCGGATACGAGGAGCTTTGCGGCAACGCCGTGCGCGGCGCGATGCACGAAGCGCTCGGTCGCCCTCCCGGGGGTGCACCGGCGAGCTATTGCGAGGTGGAAGATGCGCCCGACGAAGAGGTCCTCCGCCTCATTCGCATCGTCAACGAGGCGCTCTTCCTGCTCTACGCCCGCCGCCTTGTCAGCACCGGCGTGCGCTGCGACGGCCGCCGAACGTCACTGGGTGTGCGCCCACTGCCGCGCGGCCGCGACCCCGAGGTTGAAGTCAAGGCAGCCACCCTGCACGCCCTCACCTCCCCGAAAAAGGGTGGCCGACAGCGTCTCGTCCTCACCCTCGATCTCTAGCCCCGACGTCTACGCCTTACCCAGCAGCGACCGCAGCGCGTCGACGTGGTGGAGGGACTCCCAGGCGAACGACTCCTCCCCGCGGCCAAAGTGGCCGAAACAGGCGGTGCGGCGGTAGATGGGACGCAGCAAATCGAGCTCCGCGATGATCCCCCGCGGCGTCAGCGGAAATACCTCTCGTACCGCCCGGGTGAGTTCTCCGTCCGGCGCCACGCCGCCGCCAAACGTGTCGACCATCACCGAGACGGGCTCGGCCACACCGATGGCATACGCGAGCTGCACCAGCGCCTGCCGCGCCAGGCCGGCCCCGACGATGTTCTTGGCGATGTGACGGGCCATGTAGGTGGCGGACCGGTCGACCTTGGTGGGGTCCTTCCCGGAGAACGCGCCACCCCCGTGCGGCGCCCAGCCGCCGTAGGTGTCGACGATGATCTTGCGACCGGTCATGCCAGTGTCCGATGCCGGCCCACCGACGACGAACTTGCCGGTTGGGTTGACCAGGAATCGCGTCCGCGCGTCGAGCAACTCCTCCGGCAGCACAGCGCGACCCACCACCTCGATGATCTCCTGGCGGGCGCTGTCGCGGATCTGTTGTCCAGTGCCATCGAGGATCGATTCCGCGTGCTGGCTCGAGATCACCACCGTATCGATGCGCGCCGGCCGGCCATCGCGGTACTCGACGGTGACTTGGGTTTTTCCGTCCGGACCCAGGTATGGCAGCAGCCCTTCGCGCCGCACCTGCGCCAGCCTTCTGGACAGGGCGTGCGCCAGGACGATGGGGGTGGGCATGAGTTCAGGCGTCTCGTCGCACGCATATCCGACCATCAGCCCCTGGTCGCCGGCACCGCCGGTATCCACCCCCTGACTGATATCCGGTGACTGCCGGCCGATGGCGTTGAGAATGCCGCAGGTGTGGCCGTTGAAGCCCCAGCGGGGATCGTCGTAGCCGATCTCGCAGACGACGCTCCGCACCAGATCCTGCATATCCACCCACGCCCGGGTGGTTATCTCGCCCCCGACAATCACCAGCCCCACGGTGATGAAGGTCTCGCACGCCACCCGGCCGTCGGAATCCTGGCGTAGAACCTCGTCCAGGACGGCATCGGAGATCTGGTCGCAGACCTTGTCGGGGTGGCCTGCCGCCACCGACTCGGAGGTGAAGACGTGCACTCCATGAGCGTTCATCCGATCACTCCTCCCGTAGCCCCGCCCCGCCCACAGGGCGATGGCAGAGGTACACCCACTGGCCCTCATCCGCGACGATGACCGGCGCGCACTGGGCGACCGGCCGGCAGCTCATCGCCTCGGGCTCGGGGAGCGGCGAGTTTAGCAAGACCACGAAGCCCTGCCCGTCGTCCGCGACTCGGCCCTCTTCGACCGCCTGCGCCGGCGTCAGACCGTCCTGGCGAAGGCGCTTGAAGTCCCAGAGAATGAACGAGCCCCACTCTCCCCGTGCCGGATAGTACACCCTGCCCCGGGGGTGGTACGCAGCCACACCGGAGGCGGCGTAGTCAACGCCGCCCACCACCGGCAGATCGCCCAGACCTGCGCCCACGATGTGGCCGGCGGCGCAGCGCGCGCCGGAAAACGGCGCGGTGAGATCGTGCCAGGCGGCGGTCATCCCGCCCGCCACCCCCGCGGCGAGAATCGGCGCAAGCATCCATACCGCCGGCCGCTTCGGCGCGCCGCTGGCGATCGCCAGCCACACCGCCGCCACCAGCAGGATCCAGAGGAAGCCGTGATGGCGCACCGCGCCGGGAAACTTGACGTAGGCGAAGCCGATCAGCGAGGCCGCGCCGATCACCCACATCGCCAGCGCCGGACGCGAGCGCCGCACGACCCATGCCACCAGTGCGAAGGCGACGGCGAGGGCGCCGAGCGCCCGACCCAGGCCGCGGGGTGCTGCCATCCAGTCCTCCGCCAGTGGGAACAGGTACGACGACTCCCAGAAGTGCATCCCCCACTGCTGGATGGGCAGCACGGCGCGGGCGAAACCCCGCGCCACCCACAGCGCCCGCGAGGTATCCCACGAGAAGACCCAGGGGCGGGCGTGTTCGTAGTCCGCCGCCGGCACCATCTGCCAGGCCGCCAGCGCCACGCCCGCCGCGATGATGCCCGCCGCACCCGCGCGCTGGCGGACGGAGCGGCACAGGAGCAGCACCGCTGCCGCCACCGCAAGTTGCAGCACCGCACCCATGGGGCTGGCGTTCGCCGCCAGGGTCGAGGCCACGGCCGCGGCCAGCGGACGCCCGCGCGCCAGGGCCGCCGCGGCCAGCCACAGGCCCAACATGGTGAGGGCGTAGTTGCGCGATACGGCCCCGTACTCGAAGAGCGGAAAATACGAGAAGACCACCGCCGCGCGCACCAGCAGGGGAAATGGAGCCCATCGCACCAGCGTCGCCGCTGCCGCTACCGCGATCACCCAGTGCAGCGCCTGCATCGCACCCGGGTGGCCCAGCCAGCGGGTCAAGGGGAAGAGCAGGATGTGCCACAGAAGAGGATGCCCCTCGTAGCGCGAGTTTCGCCAGAGGTCCAAAAGAGATCCGCTATCGCGCGCCAGCAGCCACGCCTGCAACTCGTCCCGCCACGGCTCATGGCGCCCCAGCAATACTCCCAGACAGACTGCGAAGGCCGTGAGCACCGCCAGCTCGAGCCAGCGCTCCCCATGGCGGGCGGCTCGACTCATCCGCCCTCCTCGCCGCCGGCACCGCCGCTGGCCAGAGACGTGCGAAGGCGGGTCCGGATGCGGCCGACCTGTAGGCCGTCGAGGCCGGCCGCCGCGCTGCTTCCCCGGCGAAGTCGGTGCTTGCGAAGCGCCAGTTCGGTCAGCGTGACGGAAAGCCAGCGGCGTTCGTCGGCGCGCGGCCACCAGCCGGCGCGCAGCCGCGATGGGAAGCGCGCAACCGCCTGCGCCACCGCGATGGGGATGATCCCGAACTTCGCCTCCTCGCTGAGCTCCCGCAGGAGAATGCCCGCCTCGATGCGGTGAGCGAGCGCCGCAAACGCGGCGGTGGTCGCGATCGCCAGCAGACCTGCCGCGCCCGCCAGCAGCGGGTGCTCGGCGAGGCCATCGCCGGCCTCGCGCTGGCCCAGCAGCAGCCCGCCGCAGACTCCCCAGCCAGCCATCAACGCCCCCGTCCCGCCCCCGATGCGAGCCGCCACGAAACGCTGCAGGCCCGCCAGCGACACGCCTCCCCCCACCAATGCACCTGCCGCCATTAGCCACCCCACCCGCAGTGGCGCCAGCGCGAAAGACTCAGGCTCGCCGGCGGCAACTCCCAGGCCGGCACCGGCCGCTGCACCGGCCACCGCGCCGAGCACGACGCCTTCTACCGGTGCTTCGATCCAGCCCAGCAAGACCGCAAGCCCCAGGGCGGCGGCCAGACCCGCGAGCCACACTGCAGCCATCCCGGCGCTGACAGCTTCGTCCCAAGAAAACGACCAGATCAGGTCTTTCGCGCGGCTCTGCCCCACCAGGAGGACCACCGACGCAGCGAGCATTGCCACGCATCCGGTGCGGATCACGGACTCCCGCCCCCGCCGGTCGAGCCACAGCGCCACCGTCGCCGCGCCGACCACGGACAGCCCCATCGCCACGCCCGCGAGAGCTTGCACGTTCATCGCAGCACGAGATCCGGAGGAATACCGTGACCCGCGAAGAAACGCCTCGCCTCCTCCACGTCGTGCCGAATCTGCGCCGCCAGCGCGACGCTCGAGGAAAAACGCGTCTCGTCCCGCACCCGGGCGAGGAAGAAGAGGCGCACCGCTTCGCTGTACACGTCCGCGGTAAAGTCCAAGATGTGCGTTTCCACCGTCTCCCGGTAGTTCTCGTAGACCGTCGGGCGCACTCCGATGTTTGTCACCGAGGGAAAGACTCTCCCGAAGGAAGGAATCTGTACGGCCGTGATGTAAACCCCCTGAGCTGGCAGCAACTCGTTGTCGGGGTTGATGTTCAGAGTGGGAAATCCGAGGTGGCGGCCCATCCTCTCGCCCGTGAACACCCGGCCGTCGATGAAGTGCGCCCGGTCCAGAAGGAGAGAGGCATCTGCCACCGCGCCATCCAGCACTGCCCGCCGCACTCTCGTGGAGGCGATGGGCAGGCCGTTCTCGATCACCGGCTGCATGCCGATCACGCTGAAGCCAAGACTTGCTCCCATCGCCTCCAGCAACGAAAGGTCGCCGCGGCGGCCCTCCCCGAAGCGAAAGTTGGCGCCCAGCCACACTTCCCGCGGCGATAGGCGGCGCATCAGGACGCCCTTGACGAATTCCTCCGCGCTCGTCGCCGCGAAGGCCCGCGTGAAGCTCAGCTCCACCAGCGCGTCCACCTCGAGGCGAGCCATCAGCTGGACGCGTTGCTCGGGGCTGGCCAGCAACCTGAGGCCCGAGCCAGGGCGCAGCACCTTCTCCGGATGAGGATGGAAGGTCAGCACGACGGCGGGCACGTGCAGCTCCCTCGCCCGCGCCACCGCGCCGCGGATGAGCACCTGATGGCCACGATGGACCCCGTCGAAGTTTCCGATGGTCACGACGCCGCCGTGCGGCAAGTCGGCCGAGGGTGAGGGGTCGCGCAGCAGTTCCATCACGCCCCCGGCCACGCTTGCCGCGGCGCCGCCACCGCCGGCAGGGATGGCAGCAACTGGTCGCGGCGGGCTGGCGCGGCATTCACGACCTCGACGATGTCCGCTACCAGGTCGTGCACCGAGGCGCGGGTGATGCGCACCCGCACCAGGTCCCCCGGGCGCGCGGTGCCGTTCACCAGCACGACCCGGCCGTCCACCTCCGGCGCCTGCTGGGGCAGCCTGCCCTCCAAGAGCAGCGGCGACTCGGCGGCGGCGCCGCTCACCAGCACCGTCACCTGGCGGCCCTTGAAGGAGCGGTAGAGTTGCCGGCTGATGCCCTCCTGCACCTTCATCAGGCGCCGGCGGCGGCGCTCCTTCACCCGCGCCGGCACCCCCGCCCCCAGGGCCGCGCCAGGGTTCTCCTCCTGCCACGAGTACGCGAACACGCCCACATGGTTGAACCGCACCTCGTGCAAGAACGCCTCCAGGAGGTCGACATCTTCCTCCTCCTCGCCGGGAAAACCGACGATGAAGGTGGAGCGCACCGCCAGCGACGGCACGGCCTCTCGGGCGCGGGCAATCAGGCGCCGGTACGAGCGCGCGTCGCCCCCGCGCTTCATTGCCTTCAGCACCCGACGGGAGGCGTGCTGCAGCGGGATGTCCAGGTACGGAACAAGGCGCTCCTCCCGGGCCATGAGGGCGAAGAGGCTCTCATTCAGGGTTGGTGGATAGGCATAGAGCAGCCGCACCCACGGGATTGAGGTCCCCTCCAGGAGCGCCTCAAGCAGGCGCAGCAAGCCGTGGCGGCCCAGACCCAGATCCTCCCCGTAGCGAGTGGTGTCCTGCGCAACCAGCACCAGTTCGCGCACGCCGGCCCTCTCCAGCCGCTGCGCCTCGGCCACCAGAGAGGCCACAGAGCGCGACCGGAAAGCCCCGCGCATGCGGGGGATATGGCAGAACGCGCACGGGTTGTTGCACCCCTCAGCAACCTTCAGGTAAGCGTACACGCCACCGGTGGCGAGCAGGCGAGGATGGGTCTCGTCGTACAGCCGCAATGCGCCGCGCTGGTCCGGGGCGCGCCGATCCGCCACCCCCCCGAGTACCCGCTCAGGGGCGTGCTCCAGCTCGTCCAATCCGATGAATGCGTCGATCTCGGGAATCTCGGAAGCCAGCTCGACGGCGTAGCGCTGCGCCATGCACCCGGCCACCACCAGGCGCGCCAGCGTGCCCTCCCGGCGCCGCTGCGCCACCTCCAGAATGGTGTCGATGGACTCCCGCTTGGCGTCCTCCACGAAGCCGCACGTGTTGACGATGACGACGTCGGCGTCCTCGGCGACGGTGGCGAGCGCGCAGCCCTGCTCCACCAGGTGCCCGAGCATCACCTCGGCGTCCACCTGGTTCTTGGCGCACCCCAGCGAGATCATCCCCACCCGCAAGCCACCGCGACCGCGACGCGTCTTCACCACGGCGCGGGATTCTATCAGCGCTCCGCGAGACTCCCCTGCCCACCCCTCCCGCGGGCGGCCGCTTCCTCCCCGGTACGGGGTGCGGCGGCGATCGCTACCGAACCAGGGAGGGGTTGACAGCGCCAATTTCAACACATATACTCATCCTGTGAGTGCTTGAGATGGTCAGCCAGACCGGCCGCTATGCCCTCAGGATCCTCGGGCATCTCGCCGACCACCCCGGCGAGAGGCTGCGGGGACACGAGATCGCCCAGGCCACCGGGATTCCGGCCAACTACCTGACCAAGCTTCTCAACCAGCTACGAAAGCGAGGTTTCGTGGAGAGTCAGAAGGGATGGGGCGGCGGATTCGCGCTGCGCTCCGAGGCGCTCGGTGTGAGAATCGCCGAGGTCATCGAGCTCTTCGAGGGCCCAGCCGACCACGCTGGGTGCGTGTTCGAGCTGCGGGAGTGCGACGAGCACAAGCCTTGCCCCCTCCATGGGCACTGGGAGAAGGTGCGCTCGAGCCTGCACGCGATGATGAACGCCGTCAGCATCCGCGACCTCGCTACGAGCACGAGGCCATGATGCGTTTTTTTGAGAACTCAACGTATTCCGACATCCATAAACCCCTTGAAACCGGGAGGACGATCATGAGCCGGGCCATCCAGACTTTGATGCACGAACACCGAGTCATCGAACAGGTGCTCGGTTCCCTCGTCACCTTCACCGCTCGCCTGCAGCGCGGCGAGGCGGAGGAGCGCGCCCCCCTGTCCGACTTCGCCGCGTTCTTCAGCAACTTCGCCGATCGCTGTCACCACGGCAAGGAGGAGGATCTGCTGTTCGCCGCCATGACCCGCCATGGCTTCCCAGCGGAGACCGGGCCGATCGCCGTGATGCTGGCAGAGCACGTCGAAGGGCGGCGGTGCGTCGGCGAACTGGCCCGCGCTGGTGAGGGCGCGTGCGCCCTGACCCCCGAGGAGAAAGCCGCCGTGATCGCGGCGGCCGGCACCTTCGTACCGCTGCTGCGCGCCCACATCCAGAAGGAGGATCAGATCCTCTACCCGATGGCGAGCCAGCATGTACCCGCGGAGGTCATGGACGAGCTGGCGCGCCAGTTCGACGAGTTCGAGGCCAAGGTCATGGGGGCCGGCGAACACGAGCGCTTTCACGCCCTCGCCGACGCCCTCATCGCCGCCTATCCCCCCTCGCTGCCCAGCGGCGGGAGCCACGCACTTCCCTGCCACCACGATCACGGCTAGAACCCCGAGGAGATCAGACCATGACCTCGCCAAGCGCTGTCTTGCCCCTTTCCCCCTGGTGGCGCCGCGGTGCCCTCGTGGTGCTGGCTGCCGGATTTGCCATCCTCGCAATCGTCACCCTGCTCGCCTACCGCAACGCGCCCCCGATCCCCAACCGCGTCGCCGACGCCGCCGGGAATATCTTGTTCACCGGCGACGAGATCCTCGACGGCCAGGAGGTCTTCCTCAAGTACGCCCTCATGGAACACGGCACCCTTTGGGGACACGGCGCCTACCTGGGCCCGGACTACTCGGCCTCGTACCTTCGCCGAGAGGCCGAGATCGTGCGCGACACGCTGGCCGCCGAACGACACGCAAAGCCGTTCGCGGCGCTCTCCCCAAAGGAGCAGGAGGCTCTCGCCGCCGCGCTCCCCCCTCTTCTCAAGGAGAACCGGTACGATCCCGCGTCCTCGACGCTCACTTTCACCGCCGGCGAGGCGGACAGCTTCCGCGTGCAGAAGCAAGAATGGGCGAGGTACTTCGCCGAAGGGGCGCCCGGCCTGCCGGCCGGGTATATCAAGAACCCGGGCGAGGTCGAGTCGCTGACCGCGTACCTGGCGTGGGCCTCCTGGGCCACCAGGGCCAACCGACCGGACCGTACCTACTCCTACACCGGAAACTGGCCGTACGAGCCGCTGGTGGGCAACACTCCGACCTCCCAGGCGCTGCTCTGGAGCGCCCTCAGTCTCATCTTCCTGCTCGGCGGTCTCGGTGCCATCCTGTTCGTCGTCGGGCGCTTCGACTTCCTCGGCTGGAAAGGAGAAGACGGCGGGTCCCGTACGCCCCTCGTGCCCGGCCCTGACCTGGCGCCCAGCCAGCGAGCCGCGACCCTGTACTTCGCGGTGGTCGCCACGCTCTTCCTCCTGCAGGTCCTCACCGGCGGCGCGCTGGCCCACTATCGCGTCGAGCCTGACGGCTTTTATGGACTCGACCTCAACCGCCTCATCCCCTACTCCCTGATGCGCACCTGGCACCTGCAACTGGCCGTGTTCTGGATCGCCACCGCCTGGGTAGGGGGTGGCCTGTTTCTCGCCCCGGTGGTCGGCGGCCGCGAGCCACGAGGTCAGAAGCTCGGCGTGATGGTGCTGCTGGGAGCGCTCGCGGTGGTCGTGTTCGGCTCCCTGGCGGGCGAGTACTTCGGGGTGCACGACCGCCTCGCAGACTTGTGGTTCTGGTTCGGACACCAGGGTTCGGAGTATCTCGATCTTGGCCGTTTCTGGCAGGTGCTGCTGGCCGCCGGGCTGCTCCTCTGGCTCGCGCTGATGTTCCGCGCCTTGAAGCCGGCGTTGACCGACCCGGGGCGCCGCGAGCTGACCGCCCTGTTCATGCTGGCGGCCAGCGGCATCGTGGTGTTTTACCTGCCGGCGTTCTTCTGGGGAGCCCGGACCAACTTCGCCGTTATCGACACCTGGAGGTTCTGGATCATTCACCTGTGGGTGGAGGGGTTTTTCGAACTCTTCGCGACCGTGCTGGTGGCGGTCATGTTCACCCACATGGGTCTGGTCACCCCTCGCACCGCCACCCGCGTCGTCTATCTCGACGCCATCCTCTACCTTTCCGGCGGCATCGTCGGCACCGCCCACCACTGGTACTTCACCGGCCAGGAGTGGATTACCATGGCGCTGGGGGGGTGCTTTTCAGCCCTGGAGGTCGTACCGCTCACCCTCTTGACCCTGGACGCCTGGGACTTCATCAAGCTCCAGCAGACCCGCCCAGAGGCGGACCGCAACCCGTTGGCATCGCGGCAGCGCCTTGCGGTTTCCTTCCTCATGGCGGTGGGGGTGTGGAACTTCGTGGGCGCCGGGGTCTTTGGGTTCCTGATCAACCTGCCCATCGTGTCCTACTACGAGATGGGCACCACGCTCACCCCCAACCACGGCCATGCCGCGATGTTTGGAGTCTTCGGCATGCTCGCCCTGGCCGTGCTGGTGTACACCATGCGCACCTCGGTCGCCGACGCCCTCTGGCCACGCATCGAGAAGTACTTCAAAGTGGGCTTCTGGGGCCTCAACGTCGGCCTGGCGCTGATGGTCGTTCTCAACCTCTTTCCGGCCGGGGTGGCACAACTCCTGGCGGTCATCGAGCACGGCTACGCCTACGCGCGCTCCCTCGAGTTCACGCAGACCGGCTTCTTCCACGCCTCCGAGTGGGCCCGCATGGTCGGGGACACGGTTTTCATCCTCGTCGGCGTGATTCCCGTGGTGATCGCCACCTTCATCGCGGTGTTCGGGCGCGGTGGGGCGCTGCGCGACAGCGGCAGTACGACCGGAGCATCACGACCAGTCACTTTGTCTTGACGACAGGCAGGGGTGCGCTACCGGCCGCACCCCCGGCTTCGTGTCGCCCTCGCCGAAGGCGGCGCGCTGGACACGGCGCCACGACCGGCGACACGCCGGGCCGCGTCGCAGCGCACGGCAATGGTGGCACCCGGCTCCGGCCCTGGCGTACAGTACAAAGTGGAGGGCCTGGCATGGCAGCCACCCCAGCGGTTCTCGAGGCCTTTCTCACCGACTACGGCCGCCTGGTCGAGGTGACGTTGAAACCCGGGCAGGCGGATGTCATCGCCGAGTTGACCACCTGGCAGAACCCCGCGCACTGGGAGAAGTACAAGCGTACGAGCAGAATGCCGCTTCCTACCCCGGTCCACAGCATTCTCTCGCGCATCAAACGGCCGGAACAGGTGGTCGACAAGATCCTGCGCCGCCCGGACACCTTCCCCACCGGCTTGTCGGCCGAGAGCCTCTCCCGCATGCCCGACACGCTTGGCTTCCGAGTGGTCGTGTACTTCCTCTCCCACCTTCCGCTCATCGACCGGGAGTTGCGAGATTCAGGCCTGTTCGAGCTGTCGGCCGAGGATCCGCCGGTCGCCTACCTGCCGGCCGATCAGGTGCGGGTGCTCGGCCTGGACCACCTCGCGCAGCGGGAGAAGGAGAGCGGTTACTCGTCCGTGCACTACACGATCCGGCTGCAACGGCCGGGGTCGCCGTGGTTCGAACTGCAGGTCCAGACGCTCGCCCAGGAAACCTGGAGCGCCATCGAACACCACCTGGGGTACAAGCCGGGAAAGTGCATCTCCCTCGCTGCCCAGGCGCAGTTCAAGATTCTCTCCAAGTACATCAGCGCCATCGACGAGCACTTCAACCTGCTGCACGAGGAACTCAACCACCTGCAGGAAGAGGTGAGCTACGCCCAGAACGACTTCCTCAACGCCGAGAACCTCCCCTCGGTGCTCGCCGACATGGGCATCGCCTGCGCCCAGCGCGACCTCAACAACATCCTGAAGTTCCTCTACAGCCGCGGGGTCGAACACGTCGCCGACCTGCGCAGCTTGGGCACGGCCAAGCGCCTGGCCACCATCCGCAACACCTACCTGGCGGTGGCTGGGCGGCCACCGGTCAGCCTGGAGATCATCGCCACCCTCGCCGCCCTGCGCGGCGCCGCCAGCAGTACCGAGGAGATCGAGCGGATCAAGGCACAGATCGCCTACCGCGGTGCCTGGGACAGCATCCGCCACGACCTTCTGCGAGCGTGAGCGGCCGCCCCGGGCGCCCGGATCAGGGGTACAAGCGGTTGAGCAGGCGCGGGTAAGGGATCGCCTCGCGCAGGTGGGACAGGCCGCACAGCCAGGCCACCACCCGCTCGATCCCCATGCCGAAACCGCAGTGGGGAAAGCCGCCGTACTTGCGCACGTCCAGATACCACTCGAAGGCCTGGCGGGGCAGTCCGTGCTCCTCGATTCGCCTCTCCAACAACTCGTAGGAGCCGATCCGCTCCGAACCGCCGATGATCTCACCGTAGCCATCCGGGGCGATCATGTCCAGGGCGAGAGCGCGCGTCGGGTCGGCAGCGTCGGGCTCCATGTAGAACGCCTTGATGGCTGCGGGGTAGCGGGTGATCATCAGCGGCCGTCCGGACTCGTCGGCCAGCGCCGTCTCCTCGTCGCCGCCGAAGTCGTCGCCGAACTCGACCGCGTATCCCTTGCTCTGCAGCTTGGCGACAGCGTCGGCGTAGTCGAGGCGGGGGTACGGGCGCTGCGCCGCCTCCTCAAGGCGCAAGACATCGCGTTCCAGCCACTCGAACTCTTGCCGGCAGCGGTCGAGGACCCGAGCGACCAGCTCCGACACGAACTCCTCAGCCAGCTCGCAGAGGGCATCAAAACGCATCCACGCCACCTCCGGCTCGACCATCCAAAACTCGGTGAGATGCCTGCGCGTCTTGGACTTCTCGGCGCGGAAGGTGGGTCCGAAGCAGTACACCTTGCCGTGCGCCGCCACCGCCGGCTCCAGGTAGAGCTGGCCCGACTGGGACAGGTACGCCTTCTCCCCGAAATAATCAGTCTCGAACAGCGTCGAGGTGCCCTCGCACGCGGCCGGCGTGAGAATCGGCGAGTCGATGCACACGTAGTCGCGCCGGTAGAAGAAGTCGCGGATGCCGAACAGCAGCTCGTTGCGGACGCGCATGACGGCGTGCTGGCGGCGAGAGCGCAGCCACAGGTGGCGGTGGTTCAAGAGGAAGTCGACGCCGTGCTCCTTGGGGCTGATGGGATACTCCGGGCATGGCGAGACGATGCCCAGGTCGTGGATCTGCAGCTCGACGCCGCCGGGGGAGCGCTCGTCGCTTTTCACCACGCCCTCGACCCAGAGCGAAGATTCCTGCGTCGCGCTCCCCGCGTCCTCCCACACGCGATCGGCCACGCCGGGCCGAAATACCACTCCCTGGACGTAGCCGGAGCCGTCTCGCACAATGAGAAAACGCAGCTTCCCCGAAGATCGCGATTTGTACAGCCAGCCATGAACCCGCACCGTCTCGCCGATGAGCCCGGGTAACCGACGAATCTCCGCAACCTGCATGACGGCCCCCTCCCGCAGGGCGTTGGCGGATTCTACTGCAGGCCGCGGGGTTCGCCGGCGAGGCGGTTCAGCGCCGAGAGCGCCGGCCGCCGTATGGTATCATCGGCCGCGGCATCGACGATGGCCGGGAGTCGCCGATGAGGATTATTCGCGCCTTCTCTGTGTTCGGCCTGCTGATCTCCCTCAAGGTGATCAGCCGGTTGTTCTATCGCCACGAAGTGACGTGGCTCGGCGCTGCTCCGCGCCGCTGGCGGGACGTTCGCCTGGTCGCGGGCCTGAACCATACCAGCCTGTACGAACCTCTCTTCGCCGGCTCCATCCCGATTGGTCTGCTGTGGAACTTTGCCTGGCACGGCGTGCTCCCGATCGCCGACAAGACCGCCCAGCGCCCGATGGTCGGCCGCTTCTTCAAGATGTTGACCCAGGACGTCATCGACATTACCCGCCAGCGGGACGAGACGTGGAAGCGCCTGCTGACCCTGATCCAGCCTCGTTCGGTGGTGGTGATCTTCCCCGAGGGTCGCATGAAGCGGCGTAACGGCCTCGACAAGGACGGCAAGCCGATGACCGTGCGCGGCGGCATCGCCGACCTGCTGCGCGCCGTCCCGACCGGGACGCTCCTCATCGCCTACTCGGGAGGGTTGCACCACGTGCAGGTGCCCGGGCAGTTGCTGCCAAAACCGTTCCGCACCCTGCGGCTCGCCCTGCAGGCGGTGGATGTCGAGACCTACCGCGACGAGATGCTCGCGACGCACGGTGAGGACGGATTCCGCTCGGCCGTGACCTCGGATCTCGAAAGGCGGCGCGACCTGCATTGCCCCCGCGCTCCGGGCACCGACTCCCTGCCCGATCTGGAAACCGCTCCCGCCCCATCCGCCCGGTCTCTCTGACCGGCGAAGCGGCCGCCACCCCCTTTTTTATCGTCCGCCCCCGACGCGCACCACCGCCCACCGGCCCACCGCTACTCCAGGTTCGCGGCCTGTTCGCGCAGGCGCTCCAGCGCCGCCTTGGCCTCGACGACCCGCTCCCCCATGCCCGCCTCGCGGCACTTGGAGGCAGCCGTATTCACCTCGCGCAACAGCTCCTGCAGCAGGAACTCGAGCCGTTTGCCGACCGCCCCCCCGCCGGCCAACACCCGGCGGGCCTGCTGGAGGTGGCTCTCGATTCTCTGCACCTCCTCGGACACGTCGGCTCGGTCGGCGGCGATCGCCGCCTCCACCAGCAGGCGATCCTCCGGCACCGCCCCGGGTGGCAGAACCGCTGCCAATCGAGCACGCAGGCGCTCTCGCAGCACCTCGCGAACGCCGGCGTTGACGCCACCCAGCCACGCTCCAAACCCGGCCAGCACGCCGAGATCGTCGGCCAGCACCGGCTGGAGAGCAGCGCCCTCCTGCTCGCGCGCCGCCACAAGTGCGTCGCGCGCCTGTGCCACGAGGTGAAGCAGTGCCGGGCGTTCTCGGTCTTCAATCTCATGGGCTGGCTCGCCCATGAACCCCGGCAGGGCCATGAGATCGCGCAGCGAGGGTGGAGCCAGTTCCAGACCGGCGGGGCGCCGTGCCAGCTCGCGCTGGAGCTCGGCCAGCACCTCCCACTGCAACCCCATACCCGGTGCCTGCCCAGAAAGGCTCTGTAACGTGATGGTTACACTCACCCGCCCGCGCTGAAGCCTCTCGGCGAGCACGGTGCGGACGGCCGCCTCCAGGTCGCCGGTATCAAAGCGCGGTTGTGTGCGGATCTGCAGTTCCAGAAAACGCCCATTGACCGAGGCAAGCCGCACCTCCGCGAGTCGCCGCTCGGAAAGCGGCCCGCGCGCCTCGCCAAACCCGGTCATGCTAGAAAGTCGAGCCGGCATCGCATCTCCAATCTTCCCCGGCATGATAGACTCGCCCACCGTCAGCGATGTCTCCGCTCCCTCCAACGCCGCCACGCCTCGCTTCAGCGTCTCTGCCCGAGGTCGCTTCCGTCTGGACGCTCCGACTGTGGGGCCTCCCGTCTCCCCGCGCCGATGTGCTGGCGACGGTGGTCACCGTGGCCGTCCTCGCCGCCAGCCGCTTCGCACTGCTGCCGTCGGGTCCCTGGGATTGGGACGAGACCCTGTTCGCGCGCGGCATCTTGAAGTTCGACCTGCCCGGCCACTATCCCCATCCGCCGGGTTTCCCGCTGTGGATGCTGCTCGGCTGGGTGGTGCACTTCTTCGTCACCGAGCCGCTCGTAGGTCTGCAGTTGCTCTCCGCCGCCGCCTCGTGCCTGACTTTGTGGCCGCTGGCCGCCATCGGCCGGCGAGTCGCGCCGCCACCTTTGGCGGTTACCTCGGCCCTGCTGGCACTGTTTCTGCCAGGAGTCTGGCTGCACGCCGGGCGAGGCTTCTCGTCGACGCCGGCGGCATTCTTCGCGCTGTGGGCCGCGGCCCTCGCCCTGCGCCCGGCGGATCGCCGCCCGGTCACCGCCGTCACCGTCCTGGTCACGGCAGCCTTCCTGATCCGTCCCATCCTCTTGCCCTCCCTGAGCCTGCTGTGGCTGGCCGCGATCTGGCACGTCACCCCCCGCCGCCGGCTGGTCCCGGGACTGGCGATGGCGGCCGGCGCTACCCTGCTGTCCGTCGCCGGCATGGTCTTCGCCCAGGGGAGCTGGAGTGATTTCGCACGGCCGTTCGTCGTGCACGGGCGCACCCACGCCAGAAACCTCCTTGGCAACACTGGCGGTTTCGCCGAGCTGGGCATCGTCAAGGGACTTGGCGGCCCGGTCCTGGCGTGTCTCCTGGCCGCGCTGGTGGTTGCCGGATTGGTGTCCTGGATGCGCCGCGTCGGGCGGGGGACGGCGATCGCCTGGCTCGCGGTCCTCGGGGTCGGCATCGGCGAACTAATCTGGCTGCAGAACCGAACCTTCTCTCGCTACGCGGTGCCGTTTCAGATGGCGGCCGCTCCGCTGGTGGCCGGCGCGGCGGCGCTCGCCCCTCCGGCCATGGGTGCCGGTGTGCTGCTTGCAGCCACGGGAGCCATCGCCGCCCGCGGGTGGTCTCCGGTGGTAGAGCAGCACGACAGCCTGATGCCGGGGTGGGAGGCTCTCCTCTTCGCCACGCAGGCCGCGGCCCGGGACGACTACGACCTGGTGGTGGAACCGGGCCTGTTCCCCTTTCTCTCGTATCTCGCCCACCGCGAGCGCGCCGCGGGGCGAGAGTGGGCGTTTCGGGCCTTCCTCGCCCCCTCCAGCCCCGACTCGCGCGACCTCCCGCGTCGGCGCTACCTCCTGGTCACCGACCTCCCGGCCAACTACCTGCCGGCGCCATGGGAGCGACGCTGGAACTTTGCCGAGGTGAGTCGAGATCTCCGTCCTCTCACTTCCGGCCGATTCCTCGACGTCGCCGTGGTGGAAGGAGCGATGGTGCCAATCACTGGTTGGTGGCCAGCGGAGCGCAGCGGTGGTGAGGCATTCATGTGGGGCGGGGCGCAGGCCGAGATGCTCCTCCCGCCCATGGCGCCGGATGCGCCGCTAGCGGTCGACCTGATGCCGGCTCGAGGCGACGCACCCATGACCGTTGCCGTCAACGGCGCCGACGTGGCGGTGATCCCGGGCGACGCGTCGCGTGGCTCTTTCCCCCTTTCTCCGGCCCTCTTCTCGCCCAACGCGGCCAACCGCCTGGTGATTCGCCGTGAACGGGGCTATCCCCCAGGGAGCGGTGACTCCCGCCCGCTGGCCGTGCAGCTGTTCGGCCTCACCTCCCTGGCGGGCGACCCCGTCACCGCGGCACGGGAACGGCTGGCCGCCCTGCTCGCCGCAGCCGAGCCAGCCCATCACCCCGGCTTTCCCGTCTCGGGGCTCTACCGCCCCGAGACCTTCGCCCGCGGCCGCGGCGCATGGACGCGACCGCAGGCAGCAATGTCCCTCCCCCTCGCCTCCGGGACGCTCACCTTCACCCTCTGGGCGCCCCGACCCGGCCCGGTCGATCTCACCATCAGCATCGACGGCCAGCCGGTGGCCGGCCCCCTGGCCGTCGGGCGCGAGCCGCAGAATGTGTCCCTTGTCCTCACGAGGAAGCCGCCGCCCCAAGCGCCCTGCCGAGTCGAGTTGCGCAGTCGCGGGTACGTGCCCTCGGCCGGTGGCTCGAGCGACACCCGCGAGCTGGGAATCGTTCTGGCCCAGGCCCAGTATCACCCTGCCCACTCTGCCGGTGGCCGGGGCTGGCTCGCAGTTCCTGACCTAACTGGCTCCTCGCTGCTGTGGGCGGCGATCGCCGCCTCGCCCGGCGCCGCGTCCGGGGAAGCAGCAGGCTGGACGGCGGCTGCCAGCGGAGGGCTGAACTACCTCATTGGCGGTGAGGGCGCGATCTTGCCGCTCCCTGCGGCAGGCCCCGGCGACAGCTTCGCGCTCGAGGTGTCCGTACCCTCCTCGGCCGCCTCGGCGCTCCTCGACATCGACGCGCAGCCGGCCGCCGTGCTCCTTCCCGGCACGCCGCGCACCGTGCTGACCGTGACGGCCTCTCGCACGGCCACGGACGGATCCCCGCTGCTCACCGTAAGACGCGCGCACGCCGCCGCCGGCCGGGTCGCCGTTCACCTCCACTCCGTCAATGTGATCGGTGCCGGCCGTGCCTGGGCGGGAGCGGCGGCGCACCCCCTTGACCGTTCACGTCTCGGTGTACGTGTCGAGGCGCCTCCCGGCCGCGCCACCGCCCTTTCCGCCAGTGGCCTGCACAGCGTGGAGAGGTTTGCACCCGGTCCAGGCACCTGGACCTTCCCCGAGGCGGAACTGATCCTGCCCGCAGCCGCGAGCGTTTTACGCCTCGTCCTGGCGGCGCCTCGCCCCACCCCCCCGGAGCTCGAGTTGCTCCTCGATGGAGTCCCGGTGGCCGGCCCGCTTCCGGTCGGCCCACAACCCCGGGAGCTTTCCATCACTCTGCCACCGCGTGCGCGCACGGCAACGACCACCGTCCAGGTAGGCCTGCGCGCCAGGTCGTATTCGCCGGCCAGCAGTGGTTCGGCTGACGCGCGGGCGTTGGGGGTCATTCTGCTCGGCGGAGAGCTTCAGGCCAGCGCGGGACACCCCATCTCTCGTTGGCTCCTCCTGCCGCCCGCCACCGACTCGGCCTGGACGCTCAACCCTGTGCCACGCGGCGCCTACAACCCCGAGCTCTTCGGCGACCAGCCAGGGTGCTGGCTGGTGCCCCGGGCACGACTCTCGCTTCCGCCCGGGATCGGCACCCTCACCCTCAGCGCCTGGGCCCCGCGCCCTACCCCGACGCGCCTCGAAATTCGCCGCGACGGAAAGCTGCTGGCCGGTCCCATCGACCTACCGAACCGCCCCAGGCCGCTGGAGATCCCCCTGCGGGGCGGTTCGTCCGGCGCCTTTGAAACCGTGCTGGAGCTGGACGCCGCGCCGTACTCCCCCCACCGTCATCACGGCGCCCCCGACCACCGAGAACTGGGCATCGTGCTCGGTCACCTCGCCTTCAGCCCGATGGATTAGGAACCTGTCGGGAATCACCGACGAGAGCGAGGCTCGCCATGACACCGGCGGGCAGACCGGCCGACCGAACCGCCCGGAGCTGTGCCTGAGCCGTTCTTGTCCGACCTTTCGCGAAGGCCAACGCAGCCTGCCGGATGCCCGTGCAAGCCGCAGCCGGAGGGTTTTCCCGAAAGGCTTCCAGCCTCGTCAAGCCAGGCCAAGCACCCGGGCAACGGCCTCGGCGGCGCGCGCACTGGCCCCGCGTGGCCCCAAAGCGGCTCGAACCTGCCCCAGCCCCCGCCCCTGCTCCACGCCCGCCCCGCCCAGAAGCCTGGCCGCCTCCGCCGCCAGCGCCGGGCCGGTGCAGGCCCCCTGCAGCAGCTCGGGCACCACCGCCCGCCCAGCCACCAGGTTGATCAGGCTGACGTGCGGGAGGCGCACCAACCGGCGGGCCACGGCGTACGTCAGCGGGTGGAGGCGATACGCCACTACCATGGGCACATCGAGCAGCGCACACTCGAGCGTTGCCGTGCCCGAGGCGACGAGCGCCGCCGCAGCGGCCGCCAGGTGCGCGTGCCGGTCGTGCTCCACCAGTTCCACCCATTCGCCCTCGCCGCCCAGCAGCGCGTGCACTCGCGCCGCCGCCAACCCAGGCGCCACCAGCACCTTGGCCCGCAGCAACGGATGCGCGTCGCGCAACGCCCTGGCCGCCCACGCCATGGCCGGCAGCAACGCCTCCACTTCCTGCCAGCGTGAGCCCGGCAGCAGGGCCAGCGTGTCACCCTGGCGCGGAGGCGGCGACGCCGCGAGGGCCGCCAATTCGTCCACCAGAGGATGACCGACGTATTCCGCGGCAACGCCGCGACGCGCGAAGAACTCCACCTCGAACGGCAGGACCGACAGCACCTGCGCCACGTCCCGCTGCAGCCGGCGCACCCGACCCGCCCGCCACGCCCAGAGCTGCGGCGAGATGTACACCACCACCGGCACGCCCGCGCGGCGCAGATGGCGGGCCAGGGGCAGGTTGAAATCCGGGGCATCTACCAGCACGGCCGCGTCGGGGCGTCGGGCGAGCGCCTCGCGCCGCACCCGGCGAGCGAGCCGGACAAGGCGAGGTAGCTCCCGCGCCACCTCCGCAAGTCCCATGACCGACAGTTCCTCCACCCCGGCCAGCGGCTCCACCCCGGCGGCCCGCATGCGCTCGCCCGCGACCCCGAAGGCGGCTACTGCGGGGTGCCGCTCCCTCAGCGCATCTAGCAGGTTCGCGGCGTGGAGGTCGCCGCTGGTCTCACCCGCGACCACCAGAAGGCGCCTTGCTAGCGCCGGCGCCATAGCCACCAGCCCGTGACCCCCAACAGCGCCCCCGCGACGTCGGCGAGCAGGTCTCCCCATGCAGCTCGCCGCCGCGGGGTGTAGCTCTGCATCGCTTCCAGCGCGGCTCCATGCCCCGCCGCGTACACCAACGCGCCGAACGGCGGAGACGGACCCCAGCGCAGCACCGCCAGCGCTTCCGCCGAGGTGAACGACAGAACTGCGTAGCCGACGCCGTGCATGACCTTGTCGCCGACCTTGCGCAGCGGCGAGGGCACTCGCGGTGAGAGCCCGAAGAGCAAAATGGCCCCCGAGAACACCACCGCGAGGACGGGAGCGACGAGCGTTGGCAGGCGGAGAGGCATGCGGGTCGTCAGGGCCGGGGGAAGGGAAAGATCAGCCACCCCACCGCCACCGCACCCAGCGTCAGGGCGGCAAACACCTTCCAGAAGTAGCGCCAGCGTTCCTTGCCATCGCGCTTCCACAAGAACGCGAAGAAGACCGAGATCAGCAACGCGTCCAGCACCAGCAGCGCAAAGTGGTCCACGATCTTCAGAAATCCTTGTGCCCGACCGCGATATCGTGCACGTCGAGGACCAGCAACAGGTTCATCATACCGGCTGTGAGCAGGAACGTGTTACCAAATTCGTAGCCGGCGGCGGTCACCATGCCATCCCCAAGCCCCAGCGCCTTGGCGAGAAAGAAGAAACAACCGTTTCCCAGTGATGCGACGGCGGCCAGCACCGAGAGGGGGTCGCCCGGCCGAGGGAGCATCAGCTCGCCGCGGAGCACGATCCCGACGGCGAAGGCAACCGCGATCACGCCGGCGAACACGGCAGCGCGCAGCCGCCGGCCCAGAAGCAGGTGGCCGAGCCCCGGCACGAGCCAGGCAACCCCCATCAGCACGGGCAACGGCACGCCACCGCCTTGGCCATGCGACCTCCTAGCCACCATCGTCCTCCAGCGCCACGCGAAGCTTGTCCCACGTCTGCCCAAGATCCTCCGGAATAACCCGCACGCGCCCCACCGCCGTCATGAAGCTGGTGTCCCCGCGCCAGCGGGGCACGATGTGCATGTGGAGGTGTTCGACGATCCCAGCTCCCGCCGCCTCGCCCAGGTTCCACCCCAGATTCATACCGTGGGGATGATAGACGACGTGGAGCGCGCGGGCCAGCCGCTGCGCCACGACCAAAGTCTCAAGCATGGTTTCCAAATCCAGCAAACCGAACTCGGCGACGTGCTCTATGGGAGCAACCATGGCGTGGCCGGAGGTATACGGGTAGCGGTTGAGCAGCGCGAACACGCGCCGTCCCGTGTACAGCGTCAGCGTCTCGCGCCCGCCCCCGACGGCGGCGCAGAAAATGCACCCCGCGCCGGTCGGTTCCTGTGACACATACTCAAAGCGCCAGGGGGCGAAGAGCCGCTTCGGCTCCCCTTCAGTCACCGTTTAAGCTCTCCCGCAACTGCTTGCCAGGTTTGAAGTAGGGAACCACCTTCGGGCTCACCTTGACCTTCGCGCCGGTGCGTGGGTTTCGCCCCTGGCGGGCCTGCCGCCGCCGCGTACGAAACGAACCGAATCCCCGCACTTCGACCTTCTCGCCGCTGCGAATCGCTGCGACCACGCCATCCAGGACCACGGCCAGCGCCTCGGCAGCCTCGCGCCGGGTCAACCCAACCTGCTCCGCCAGAATACGGACGATATCCGCCTTGGTCATCGCTCCTCCTCCTTCACAGCAGAACTCTCCGGCGCTTCGCCTGCGGTCTCGGCCCCCGCGACAGCCTCGCCACCGCCCTCCACCTCCGTCGCAGTCGCCGGCGAGACCGCGACTTCATCACCCGTATCCTCCTCGTCTCGTCCCGCCTCGATCCCCGCCACGTCTTCGGCGCTATCCGACTCGATGCCAGGCACCTCGTCGGCGGCCGCCATTTCGATCCCGGGCACATCCTCCCCCGCCGGCTCCTCCTCCCCATCCCCCTCGCCCCCAACCCGTAGCGCGTCCGGCGCCGGCTGCGGTATCCCCCGCAGCGACAGCCCGATTCGCTTCTCATTCCAGTCGATCCTGATGAGACGCACCCGGACCGGCTGCCCCTTGGCGAACTCGACCGCCAGGGGCTGGGGGCTCGCTCGGTCGAGTTCGGAAACGTGGCACAAGCCCTCCACGCCCTCGGCCAGCTCGATGAACAAACCGAAATCGGTGATGTTCGTCACCACCCCGGGCACCTCATCCCCCACCTGGTGAGCGGTCGAGAACTCGTCCCACACGTTTGGCAGCAGCTCCTTGATCGACAGCGAGATCCGCTGGTTGTGCGCGTCCATGGCGATGATCAATGCTTCGATGGACTGGCCCTTCTGCACCACCTCCGAGGGATGCGAGACGCGGCGGCTCCAGGACATATCCGACACGTGCACGAGTCCGTCGACCCCCGGCTCCAGCTCGACGAAGGCGCCGAAATCGGTGATGTTGCGCACCGTCCCCCGCACCTTGCTGCCCACCCGGAAGCGCGTCGCGAACTCCTCCCACGGATTCGGCTCCGCCTGGCGCAGCGACAGCGACAGGCGCCGCTTGTCAACGTCGACGTCGGTGACCACCACCTCCACTGCGGCGCCGCTCTGGAGCAGCGACTTGGGGTTCTTCACCTTCTTCGTCCACGACATCTCGGAGACATGCACGAGTCCCTCGACGCCCTGCTCCACCTCGACAAAGGCACCGTAGTCGACCACGTTGGTCACCCGGCCGGAGAGCTTCTTGCCGATGGGATAGCGCTCCTCCACATGCACCCAGGGATCCTCGAAACGCTGCCGGTACCCCAGCGACACCCTCTCCTTTTCCCGGTCGACACGCAGCACCACCACCTTGACCTCGTCGCCGACCTTGAAGTACTCGCAAGGGTGCCCCACCCGGCCCCAGGAGATGTCGGTGACGTGCAGCAGGCCATCGATTCCGCCCAGATCAATGAACACGCCGTAGTCGGTGATGTTCTTCACCTGCCCTGTAACCAGTGTTCCCTCATCGAGATGAGCGAGGGTCTCGTCCTTGCGGACGTTGACCTCGGCCTCCAGCAGCGCCTTTCGAGACAGCACGACGTTGGAGCGGCGGCGATCGAAGTTGATGATCTTCGCCTCCAGCTCCTCGCCGATGTAGTCCTCCAGCCGGCGCGACGGCCGCAGATCAACCAGCGAGCCGGGCAGGAACGCGCGCACGCCGATGTCGACCGCCAGCCCCCCCTTGACTCTCTCGAGCACGCGGCCACGCACCACGGCGCCCTCGCGATAGGCGGTCTCCAACACTTCCCAGAGGCGGATCTTGGCGGCGCGATCGCGAGACAGCCTGATTTCCCCGGTAGCGGCGTTGTAGTGCTCGATGAAAACATCGACCTCATCGCCCGCTGCCACCTTGACGCGGCCAGCGTGGTCGGTGAACTCGGCGCGTCCGACGATCCCCTCGGACTTGCAGCCGACGTCGATCACCACCGCCGAATCCGTGACCGCCACCACCGTGCCGCGCACCACGTCACCGTCTCGCAGCTCCTGAAACGACTCCTCCACCAGCTCTCGCAGGTTGTTGCGAGGCCCCCGGGACGAAGTCCCCCCCTCTTCCCGAGGGGTGTCCGGTTGATTGCTGTTGTCTTGGCCGTTGACCACGAAACCTCCTCGCGATGCCGCCCAGGGCGAGCATCTAACTGCTTGTTCCACAAGCGCGAAACTATAGGTGCGCCGGCGTCGCTCTGTCAAGCGGGACGGGCACGGAAAGCGCAAGTTCGTACAGCTTCTGCACCACCTCACCGAGCGTCAAGTCGCTGGTGTCCAGGATGATCGCCCCGGCAGCAGGGCGCAGCGGCGAGTCGGCCCGCGAAGCATCGCGCTCGTCCCGCTCGCGCTGTTCCGCCATCACATCCTCCCAGGGCACCTGTAGCCCACGGTTGCGCAGCTCGTCGAAGCGCCGCTTGGCGCGCACCTCGGGGCGGGCGGTCAGAAACACCTTCAGTACCGCGTCCGGGAACACCACCGTGCCGATGTCGCGCCCCTCCAACACGCCGCCGGCCCGCTGCCCCAGTTCCCGCTGCCTGGCCACCATCGCCCGCCTGACCCCCGGTATCGCCGATACCAGCGAGGCGAGCCGCGACACCTCCGGCGCTCGCAGCGCTTCGCTCACATCCTCGCCAGCACAGAGAACCCGCGTTCCCGATGGGGAGGCAACCAGGCACAGTTCCAGCGCTTCCGCCCGGTCCACCACCTGACGCTCCGACTCCGCATCGAGGGGAAAGGTCAGTCCTTGCCGGAGCGCCGCCAGTGCAACCGCGCGGTACATGGCACCAGTGTCGACGTAGGGAATCCCGAGTCTTCCGGCCAACTCTCTCGCAGCGGCTGACTTGCCGGCACCGGCGGGCCCGTCGATGGCAACGATGAGACGCCGCGGCACGGCCGGAGTCTAGCGCGCCCCAACAGGACGGTCCACGCCTCTCACCCGGCAACAGCGGCACGCCCCGGACACGGGCACGGACACCGACACGGGCACGGACACCGACACGGGCACGGACACGG
>JBBINC010000029.1:0-27419 GCA_037444085.1 Acidobacteriota bacterium
TCCCCTCGCTCCAGGCTTCCTCCGGACCCCCCCGCACGAAGGCGCCCTTGCGCTTCGCTCGCCTCGGTGCACCCTCCTCCCTGCGCGGCTCTCACCCGGCCATCGATGGTCAGGCCGGGCGCACAACAGCAAGCGCCCGGGTTGCCCCGGGCGCCGCCGTTCGGAGAACGAGAGTCTGGTCTACTGCTGTGCGGCCTTGGCCGCCGCCTCTTCCAGCATGGCGGTGGTGAGGGACTTGGGCCGCTCGATGGGGTAACCCAGAGCGCGGTCCCAGGTGATGTTGGCGAGCACGCCCAGGGCGCGGCCGATGCCGAACAGCACCGTGTAGAAGTCCCACTCGGTGAGGCCGTAGTACCACTGGATGACGCCCGACTGCGCGTCCACGTTGGGCCACGGGTTCTTGGTCTTGCCGTGCTCGGTGAGCACATCCGGGGCGGTCTGGAAGACCATCTCGATGACCTTGAAGAGCGGGTAGTCGGGCAGGTTCTTCAGGCAGAATTCGCGCTGCGCCATGTAGCGCGGGTCGGTCTTGCGCAGCACGGCGTGGCCGTATCCCGGGATGACCTGGCCGGCGTTGAGGGTGTCCCAGAGCGCCTTCTTGACCAGCTCCGGCGTCGGCTCCTGGCCGCCCAGCTTCTCCTGGAACTTCATCATCCAGGACAGCACCTCCTGGTTGGCGAGGCCGTGGAGGGGGCCCGCCAGACCGTTGATGCCGGCCGACAGGGAGTAGTACGCGTCCGACAGCGCCGAGGCCACCAGGTGGGTGGTGTGCGCCGAGACGTTGCCCGACTCGTGGTCCGAGTGGAGAATGAAGTACATGCGCGCCACGTCGTCATAGGGCTTGCCGAAGCCCATCTGGTGCGCGAAGTTGCCGCCCATGTCGAGATCCGGGTGGGCAGCGATGTGCACATCGGCCTTGTACTTCATGCGGTAAATGTAGGCGGCGAGCACCGGCAGCTTGGGGAGGAGGTTGAGAACGTCCTCCAGCATCGGCTCCCAGTAGTCGGTCTTCTTCATACCCTCGTTGTACTTCTTGACGAACACCGATTCCCGCTGCATGGCCAGGATGCCAGCGGAGTACATGGTCATCGGGTGGGTGTCGGTGGGCATGGCCCGCAGCACGTCGATGACGTACTGGGGAAGGGCGCGGCGCTTCTTGAACTCCTCGACCATCTCGAGGGTCTCCTCCATGGTCGGCACCTCGCCGGTCATGAGGAACCAGAAGAACCCTTCGACATAGGGATACTCGCACCCCGGCACCTTCGGCATGCACTCGAAGGTCTCCGGAATCGTCTTGCCGCGGAATCGAATCCCCTCGAAGGGATCCAGGTAGGAAATGTCGGTGACCAGGCAACGCACCCCGCGGGCGCCGCCGATCGCCTGGGCGATCGTCACCTCACCCAGCTTGACATCGCCGTGCTCCTTGAGGAGCTTGGTGGTCCGCGGCCGATGCTCCTCGATCGTCTGGATCAGCTTCGCCTTCAGTTTCGACATTCACTCCCTCCTTCCGCCGCGCTGCCGGTCGTTGCCGGGTTCCCTGCGGCTGGTCGCATTGCCGGCTGTCGGTGTGCCAACATTCACAAGGCGAACCATAGTAGGCCCGTACAGGAATTGCAACACCCCCCAAGCCCCCTGCGGGAGTCAACCCTGCTGCACCGCCGAGGGGTTGAGCCTGAACGGCGTCAGTACGGTGTCCTCGTAGCCGTCCACGGTCTCGAACATGGGGAAACGACCCCCATCGATGCCCTCCTGCCCCGCCACCACCCGAGCCCCCGACGCGCCTACGATGCCCGCCAGCAACTCGCGCAGGGCGGCGAGGGGGGAGAGGTCAAGCCTGCCCACCACCAGCCGCGGGTCGAAGTGCGAGCTCACCAGCCGAAGCACCCGCACCCCCCGTCGCTCCACGGTGATCAGGTCGATGAGCAGGTACGGCTTGCCCTCCCCGGTGATTCCCACGGCCGCCACCGCCGCGAGGTCCGAAAACGACGCCAGCTCCGTCCCGGCATCGCCGCCTCGCAGAAGCAAACCGTCGTCGTTGCGTGCCTCCGGGGTCACGACCTCGATTTCGAACACCGGCGGTTCCTCGCCCGCACCCTCACCGGAGCCCGGCTTCTCCCAGGGCAGAACCGGCTCGTCGAGCGGCGATGGCGGCGGGGCTGGCAGCGGCTCAGCGATCACTCCGAGGGCCTCCAGCCGGCGCGCCGCTTTTTCTCCCAGTGCCTCCGCCCCAGAATCGCCGACCAGTGTGCGCAGGATCTCGATCTCCGCCTCCGGATTGGCCGCCGCCACGCCGGCGGCCAGGCGCCAGCGCGACATCGCAGTCCCCGACGTACCCGCGTACTGGCGGAGTTCCCGCCAGTGTTCCAGGGCGAGTCCGTACTCGCCGCTGCGAACCTCGTGGTCGATGACCGCCTGCATGTGCCGGACGCCGTCGGCGCTCCGCTTCTCGTTCACGTAGGTCTGCCACATTCCCAGGTGGATGTCCGGGTTGCGCGGCTCGTCGGCCAGCGCTCTGCCCAGCGCCTCGCGCGCCGCCTCCAGTTCGCCGCTCACCAGCAGCGCCATGCCCTCCTCCAGCGCCGGGTGCTGGCTCAACGAGATCTCCTTCTCGATCGCCGGGTTGACGACCTTCTCCTCGACGCCCATCCGCCGGATGGCGAACGCCGCCACTGCCCCGGCGAGAAAGCCGCCAGCGTGCGCCGCGTACGCCACGCCTGCCCCCTCGCTCACCAGGGAGGCGTAGAAGAGCTGCTGGAGCAGCCACAGTCCGAGCATGAACCAGGCCGGAGCGGTGAAGGTCCCGCCGCGGATGAGGAAGAGGACGTAGAAGAAGCGGATCCTGGTGCGCGCAAAGCGCACCATGAACGCCCCCATCGCCGCGGCGATCGCCCCCGACGCCCCGACCAGGGGGACGTCCGAGCCGGGGAAGGTGGCGAGATGGACCAGACTGGCGATCAAGCCGCCGCCCAGGTAGACGGCGGTGAACAGCGGCCGCCCGAAAACGTCCTCCACTGCCGGTCCCGAGAGAAAGAGAATGAACATGTTGGTGATCAGGTGCAACCAGCCGGCATGCATGAACATGCAGGTGAGGAATGCGAGCGGCGTGGGGTGAGCGGGGATCAGGCCCCAGGACCAGAAGGGGTGCTCATCCCGCGCCGCGAAGGCCTCCTGCGCCAGCCGGTTGAGCTCGTCCTGCTCGCTCGCCCGCTCGCCGGCATCCTCGGGCGCCGCGTGCTGGAACGCCTCGCGGATCATCTTCACCCGCTCCTGGTCGCGGGGCGAGAGGTTTTCGCCTAACAACGCCGGGGGAATCTGCAGATAGGGACGCTCCATCCAGTACTGGAACACACGCTCCAGTTGCCGGGCGATCCGCCTTTCGCTGCTCGTCCCCTGCAGCCCGACGAAGAGGAAGAGGACGACGTTGAGCGCGATGATGGCGATGGTCACCCACGGCAACCTGCGGACCGTGTCCTGCTCGTGGCCGGTGGGGATGATGATGAACATGCCCTACCCCTTCTCGTGAACTTGGGCGCCATCATAGCGCACCCTGGGCGCCTCGTCCTCGCCGCCGCCGGAACTTACCCAATACCAGCGAGATGATCGAGATCGAGCAGCGACTCCAACTCGTCCTCTGGCACCACACCGAGCCGGCGGGCCGCTGCCGCCACCGACTCGCCGCGCTGGACTGCCTCCCTGGCCACCGCCGCCGCCCGCTCGTACCCCACCCGCGCCGCCAGAGCCGTAGCAAGCGCCGGGCTTCCCTCCGCCAGCACTCGCGCCCGGGCCTGGTCCACCTCGAGACCGGCAAGGCAGCGCTGCGCGAGGGCGTCGGCAGCTCCTCCGAGCAGCCGGCACATGGTGTCCAGATTCCACGCCAGCAGCGGGTTGGCGTGGGAGAGGTCAAGCTGGTGGAGAGTCGAGGTGAGCCGGCAGGCGGCGGCCAGCCCCTCCACCTGGATGGCCGCCTGCGCGACGGCTTCGGGAATCACCGGATTCACCTTCCCCGGCATCAGCGACGACCCCGGTTGTACGGCCGGCAGACGCAGCTCGGCAAGCCCGCCAAACGGCCCGCTGGCGCGCAGGCGAAGGTCGTTCGCCACGGCCAGAAGCACGCGTGCCACCGCCGCCAGGGCGTCAGCGAAGGCGATCGCGGCCTCCTGCGCTTGGATGCCGCCGGCATCGTGCGCCACCCTCAGGGGAAGCCCCGAGGAGGCGCGCAGCACCTCAAGGGCGCGTGGTGGCACCCGCGCATCGCACCCCGCGCCGCTGCCCACGGCGGTGCCCCCCAGGGGAAGCTCCAGCAGTCGAGGAAGGCTGCCGTCGACGCTGGCAATCGCCTGGGCCAGCCGCGCTGCCCAGCCTTCGAAGACACGTCCGTAGGTGGTGGGTACGGCGTCGTTGAGATGCGTCCTTCCCAGCGTCACCGTCTGTCGGTGACGATGGGCGAGCCGCTGCAGGTGCGAGAGTAGCAATGCCAGCGCCTGCCTGGCCTCGCGCTGCCACGCCGTGACCGCGCCGAGACGCAATGCCGCCGGCACGACATCGTTGGAGGACTGCCCCAAGTTGACGTGGTCGTTGGGATGAACCGGGTGATGCGCCGCCGGATCTCCGGTCAGCCGGCGGTTGGCGAGATGGGCCACCACCTCGTTCACGTTCATGTTGCTCGACGTGCCGGAGCCGGTCTGGAACACATCCACCGGAAAGTGCTCGTCCCACCTCCCGGCCGCGACCTCCTCGGCGGCGGCGGCGATGGCGTCGGCCAGAGGTTGCGGCAGGAGACCTAGCTCCCCGTGGGCGCGGGCATAGGCCGCCTTGATGCCGGCCAGGGCGGCGAGGAAACGCGCCGGCATGCGCCACCCCGAGATGGGGAAGTTGGCCACCGCTCGCGCCGTCTGCGCGCCGTACAGCGCCTGCGCCGGGACGCGCATCTCCCCCAGCGTGTCGGACTCCACCCGGTACGCTCCGGAGTCATCCATACGTGCCCCCCTCCCCGCCCGCCGGCTCCCGGGCACCTGACGAGACGGTTCCTCGCGTCCCTACAACGTCTGGCCGAACAACACCGCGTTGGCCAGCAACAGCATGCTGGCGCGGGGAAGGCCACGTATCGCGGGATCTTCCGCGAACGCCACCACCGCCCCGCGGCCGTGCTTCTGGACCATCAGGTACGCCTTGCCCGGCAGTTGCTCCCGCGACGCCGCCAGCACGTATCCGGATTGCACCAGCTCGCCCTTGCCACCGAACAGGCCAAGGTTGACCCCCTTGTCCAGCTTGAGAGGGGTGAAGATGCGGCGGGAATTCACCAGCACGTCGAGCCTCCCATCGGGGAAGCCCGCGGCCAGAAGGTGCTCGGTGTCCAGGACAACCCGCAGGATCGCGCCGGGCACCGCGGGTGGTTCCTCCTCGGCCGGCCGCACGGCCTCCCCGTACGGTTCGATGCGACCCGCCGGAGGCGTCGCTGCCGCGGCCTTCCCCTCGGGCTCGGCCCTCACCCCTCCCCGCTTCTCCAGCGACGATGCGAGCAGCGCCACATTTTCGCCGGTCAGCCACGCCGCCGCGTAACCCACGGCGATCAGCACGCCCCCCTCCCGCACCCACGCCCCCAGCTTGCTGGCGCCCGCCTGCCCCAGAATCTCGGCGTAGCGGCCACTTCCCCAACTGTCGGGGAGCAGCAGCACGTCGAAATCGGCGAGCCGCGCCTGCGCCAGGGCGCGCCCGCGCAGCAGCGTCACCGGACACCCGAAGAAGCGCTCCAGGGCAAAGCGCAGATGCCCGGCCGACAGCGGCGAGGTGGGTTCGTCCCACAGCACGCCCACCGCTGGCAGGCGCAGCGGCCTCACCCGGTTGGAGCCCAAATCCAGACCCGCGTCGGCGAAGGACGTGTTCACACCAACGAATTCCACTCCGCTGGCGGCGGCGATCGGCATCAGTCGGGCGACGAGATCGTCCGGATTGGCCGCGCGCCGGATGACCAGAGAACCCATGGGGAACGAGCGTCCCTCGATCACAAACTGCTTCTCCGCCGTCCCCACCTTGATCCCCTCGCGCAGCAGGGAGACCAGAGCCGCTGCCGTGGATGGACCGTCCCAGCGGGCTACAAACGCCACGCGACCATCGCCGGTGATGCGCCCCACCTCGAGCTCTCCCCCGCGCACCGCCTCCAGCGACGTGCCAGCCGGGATCTCCACCCCGGCCCGCACGGGAACACTCCACAGCAACGGCAGCGACCACCCCGTGATGTCGTAGATCTGATCGCCCAGCCGCTTGCCATCCCGCCGCTCCTGCTCGGCCTCGAACTCCTCTCCCATCCCATGGTGGCGATCCAGCAGCGTCGAAGCCAGGCGGCCCAGCGGCTGTCCCGCCGCGACCACGAACGCGCCCGCCGGCAGCCCCTTCGACCCGCCGAGCACCCGCTGCACCTCGATGCCCTGGCGAACAAGCAGGTCCGCCAGGGTCGCTCCGCGCCTCGGGTCCGCGCCGGCCTCGATCACCCACCCTCGCTTCCCCCCTTCGCGGACGGCATCGCGGCGGTAGCCTGCCCAGGCCTTGAGTACCCGCTCGCGGTTTGCTGCGCTCGCGGTGAGGGTGGCATACGAGGCGACCAGTTGGTGTGCCACGGTGTCGCGGTAGTGCAGCAGCGAACCGTCCTCCAGGCGCACTTTCAGCCCGCGACTGGAGGCCTGCTCGAAGGTCATTCCCACCGCTCCGGTGAACAGCGGCCAACTCTCGCCGTAGCCGGGGTAGAAAGCATCGAACAACTCCCGTGTCCAGTAGCGCCAGCCACGCGCGTCGAAGTGCCGCCCGATCGCCCGTCCGAACACCTCCCAGAGGGCGCCCTGTTCCTTGGAGATCAGCGGGTTATGCGGCTCGGCGGGGGGCGCAAAGAAGTACCCCTGGTCGGCGCCCATCTCGTGCAGATCCGCCACCACCTGGGGAAGCCACTGCAGCATCGCCGCCACGCGCCCCGCCGACTCCGGGTGGCTCAGCACGATCCAGTCGCGGTTCAAGTCGAACAGATCGTGGGAGAACCGCCCCCCAGGCCAGGGCTGCTCGCGTTCGGCGGCGAGGGGATGCGGATCCGGCTCGAGGCCGCGGGCCTGGCGGTTGGAGGTCACGAAGCGGGCCCGGCCATCGGGGTTCTGCATCACGTCGATGACCACCAGCGTCATGGCGAGCGCGTCAAAAACCTCCTTGCCGCGGGAAGCAAGCAGGTGGTAGGCCAGGGCCAGACCTGCGTCGGTGCCCGAAGGCTCGTCGCCGTGCACCGAGCAGGCCAACCACACCACCGCAGGCAGCCGGGCGGCGAGCTGGGCGGCGCGCGCCTCGGAGCTGCGCCGCGCGTCCCCAAGTTCAGCCAGCTGGGCGCGAATCTCCTCGACCCGCGCCAGGTTCTCCGGCGAACCCACCACCAGCAGCACCAGTGGCCACCCCTCCAGCGAGCGACCGTACTCGACCAGGCGCGCCCGCTCGGGCGCCGCCGCCGCCAGGGCCTGCGCAAAAGTCAGCGCCTGGCCTGGATCGGTCATCTCCTCCCCCCAGTCGAACCCGACGACCGACTGCAAGGTGGGAATCGCCGGGTCATACTCCGCCGGTCCCAAGGTCGCAAGGACACCACCCGCGGCGGGAAGGGCCAACGTCGCCATCAACACCGCACTCAAGCCTGGACGAGCCACGCATCACCTCCGCTTGCTACCGGCGAGCATTGTAGGGCGATTGCCCGCCTCGGGTACCCCCTGGCGAGTGAGGAGGTGAAGCTTGACCTGCGCGGCAGGCTCCAGGTAGCGTGCCGGCGGCTGCACGCCATGGGCGGCTCGGGAGACGAGCGGTGAGGTCACTTCCAAACTTCGCGTTGTCGTTCTTCCTGGTGGTTGTTCACACCGTCGCGTTCGCCTTCCCACCGTCGCCGGGCGCCCGTGCCCGGGAGGCCGGCGAGGATGGGCGGGCACTGGTGCTGATCGAGCTCGAGGGCGATGCCGCCATCGAGGCGTGGAGCCGCCACGGCCATATCCCCGAGCGGACCGCGGCGGCGCACAGCACGCGAGTACTTGACGCACGCCAACACCTGGCCGGCCTTGAGATGCAGCAGGACGTCGTGGCGGCCGCTCTCGCCTCGCTCGACCCCGCGCCGCAGCTCCTCTACCGGCTGCAGAGAGTCTTCAACGGTCTTGCGGTGCGCCTGCCCGAGACGCAGGTTGGGTCCCTGTGGGCCCTCCCAGGCGTCAAGGCGGTCCATCCCCTTCCCCTTCTCGACCCGGGCATGGTGAGCACGGCCCCACTGATTCGCGCCCCGCAGGCGTGGAGCACCAGCCTCACAGGCGAGGGGATGAAGGTCGGCATCATCGACACCGGCGTGGACTATCTCCACAAGGCGCTCGGGGGTTCCGGCACCTACACCGGCCACTCGTTCGACGACCACGTCGTCCCCTGGACCGCCAAGGTGGTCGGCGGGTGGGACTTCGTCGGTGACGAGTACAACGGCAGCAACGCCGCGCGCCCGGACGGCGACCCCATGGACTGCAACGGCCACGGCACCCACGTGGCAGGCATCGCCGCCGCCTACGGCGTCACCGCCGCCGGCGAGACGTACGGCGGGCCGTGGGGCGCCGCCACCGATCTGGAGGCCTTCGCGGTCGGGCCCGGCGTCGCCCCGCAAGCGCAGATCTATGCGCTCAAGGTCTTCGGGTGCACTGGCTCCACCGGCTATGCCGCCGCCGCCATCGAGTGGGCGCTCGACCCCAACAGGGACGGAGACTTCTCCGATCGCCTGGACGTGGTCAACCTCTCCCTCGGCTCATCGTTCGGTGAAGCCGGCGGAGTCTACTCCACCATCGCCAACAACGCCGCCCGCGCCGGCATGATCATCGTCGCCTCGGCGGGCAACTCAGGCGACACCCATTTCATCACCGGCAGCCCAGGCACCGCCGACTGGGTGGTCAGCGTCGCCAACTCGGTGGACAGCACATCCTTCATGTCCGACGTGGAGATCACCGCACCGCCGTCTGTCGCCGGGCGCTACCCCGCCACCGAGGCGGGGTTCGGCCCGAACATGGCGCGAGAGGGCGGACGCAGCGGCCTGCTGGTCTACCCGGCGGACAACCCCAAGGGGTGCACCGCCTACTCGGGATCGGCCGCCGCAGCCGTGAGCGGCAATCTCGCCCTCGCCGACCGCGGCGACTGCACCTTCGCCAGCAAGGTTCGCAACGCCCAGAACGCCGGGGCAAAGGGGGTGCTGGTGGTCAACCACGTTGCCGGCGACCCCATCGTCATGGGGGCAAGTGACGCCGACGCGCAGGGCATCACCATCCCCTCGATGATGATCTCGCAGGCGGACGGAGACCGCATCAAGGCTGGATTCGCCGCGGGAAATGTCAACGCCGTGTTGAGCGCCGCCCGGCGCGGTCAGGTGCGCCTTGTCTCGCCTTCCGCCACTGACACGATGGCCTCCTCCTCGTCCCGCGGCCCTCGACTGTCCGATTTCGCCCTCAAGCCCGACCTCACCGCGCCGGGTACCACGATCTTCGCCGCCGAGGCGCGCTCCGGCTGGGCGGGGCGCTCCCTTTCCGGCACCTCGATGGCCGCGCCGCACGCGGCAGGAGCCATGGCGTTGTTGCGCCAGCTTCACACCGACTGGAGCGTGGAGGAGCTCAAGGCGCTGGTCATGAACACGGCGACGCCGGAGGTGTGGGTGAACCCGGGACAGGCCGGTCCACGCCACGGCGCGGCGCGCGCCGGCGCCGGGCGGCTGGACGTGGCCGCCGCCATCGAGGGGGAGATCCTGGCGTTTCTGGATGCGCCCGCCTCCCCCGGACGGGTGGCGTTGTCGTTCGCCAGCCCCGAGGTGGTGGTCCGCCATCGCGACGCCCGCAAAGTCAGGGTGGTCAACAAGGGCGACGCGCCGGCGAGCCTCACCGTGCACTACGAAGCCAGCGTGGATCAGCCCGGGGTGGACATCGCACCCGTGCCCGCGACCCTGCACGTGGCCGCCAACGCCTCGGCCACCCTGGACGTGGTCTTGCAGGCCAACGCCATGACGATGGCCAACCTCCGGGGTGCTGACCTCTCCCCATCCCAGGCCGGGGTCGCGCGCGCCTGGCTGGCGGAGGAATCCGGCCACCTCGTACTCACGCCGGAACGGGGCACGCCGGCTCGCCTGCCGGTCTACGCGGCGCCCCGCCGGCGCGCCACCCTGCTGGCCCGCCAGGCCGCCCTCGTCCCGCCGGCCGGGACGGGTACCGTGTTGCTCGAACTTGCGGGCCAGGACCTCACCGGGGGAGACCACCCCGACGCCGTCGTCACCCCGCTGGAGTGGCAGTACCAGGCCCCGGGCGGTGGTCACATCTGGGCGGGCATCGCCACCGACTACCCCGACCGGCCCCTGGCGCAGGCGCTTGTCGCTTTCGGCGTGGCGCTGCCCGCCATCTGGACTACCCCACACTTTTCGTCCGTCAGCGTGGATATCGACACCACCGGCGACTTGCAGGCCGACTGGAAGCTCACCGCGATTGACTCTGCCCGAGCGCAGGACCCCTCGGCCAGCCCGTCCGATGCCTTCCTGGCCAGACTATGTCGCGCAGCATCCTCCACCACCTGTCCAGGTTCACTTCCCCTCAACGGCGCCGGCGCCGATCAGTTGGACACGGCGCCTTTTCTCAGCGATGTCATGGTGCTCTACGCGCGCGTCGCCGACCTCCAACTCGGGTCGGGGAGCACCATTCGCTACCGCCTGCGCGCAGATGGGGTCACATCGACTTGGCTGACGTACGACCTGGCCCGCCCCGGCGTGCGGCCGGCGGGCGGGGCCGGGGCCTTTGCTTTCCTCCACCGTGGCCGCTCCGGGGAACGCCTCACCATCGCCTACGACACCGCTCGCCTCGCCGCGCACGGGTCAAAGGGCGTCCTCCTTCTTCACCATCACAACGTCGCCGGCTGGCGCGTGCAGGCCATCCCGGTCGCCACCGGTGGCTGTGCCCTCGCCTGCGACGCCACGGCGGCCGATCTGGCGGCCATCGGCCGCGAGGTGGCCTTTTCGGCCACCGTCGAGGCGACGGGGTGTTCTGCGGCCCCGGTGGTCACCTGGACGATGGGCGACGGCTCGGCGAGCAAGAGCGGCAGCACGGTGAGCCACACCTTCGCCACCCCGGGGACCTACCGCTGGGAGGTGAGCGTCGCCGCTGGCCCCACGCTGTGCCGGCGCACCGGCGTCCTCACCGTCGGCAACGAGCTGCCGAGGCCCGCGCGCGCCGTCCTGCGGTCCGGCCGCTGACGGCGCGCCGGGCCGCGCGCGGCGACCTCTCAGCGGGGCGGGAGCGCTCCCAGCCACGACCAGGGCGCGGCTGCCCTCGCTTCTCCTTCCCGCCGCCGGCACGTTCTCGAGCGGCTTCGGTGCTGTGGGCGGGATTTCAGGCGCCCTCGTCACCCGGCGAGAGCGCCAGGGTTTTCGAGGGCTCGCGGCCCGTCCCTCCCTCGCCTCACCCCTTCTTCTTGCCGCCGAACATCTTGGACAACGGGTTGCCCTCCTCGCCCTCCTGGCCGCCCATGGGGAGGAGCTGCGTCTCGGTGTAGCTCGCCGGGATCTCGAAGGTGCTCCCGGGCACGGGAACCATCTGCAGCGTCGTCACTTCCATGGTGGTGGTGGTGGTCTCGGTGCGCCCCTTTTTGGCGTCAGTCGTGGTGGTGGTGGTGATCATCTTCAGGGGGACGCCCTTGACCTTGTCCATTTCCATCTTCATGAGCTTGTCGAACTCCTCATCGCCCAAGGACGGGGGCTCCTTGCGCAACCAGACCCCGAACGCCTTCGCCGCCAGCTCCGGCGTCGCCCACACCTCCTGCACCTGGTCGGTCCTGTTCTCGCTCTTGAAGCCCATGATGCTCATGGACATGGTGTAGGTGGTGCGATACTTGACGTAGGTCGTCGGCAGACCGACGATCGGCTGGCCCGGTTTCTCCTCGAGCTTCTCGACGGTGGGGTTGGTGATCTTGATGTTCACCATCTTCATGGCCCCGCCGGCGGCCTGCATCATGCCGCGCATGTCGAAGGAAGCGTAGGTCTTCTCCTTCGGGTTGACGAAGTAGAGGGTCTCACCGCCGTCCCGGGTCACCAGGTAGCCGCCCTCCTGCAGCAGAGGGTTGCCGCTCTGCACAAACTCGATCTTGGCACTGTCGCCGTCCACCCACGCCTTGACCGTGGCGCGCTGGGTGTCCGCGCCCTTGCCGCCCTGGCTCGAGGTCTTGGCCTCGTAGTAGGTCCCTGCGAATGTCGAAGCCGCAACGACGATTCCGGTGAATGCTGCAACCAGGATCCGCTTCATGGTCTTTCCTCCCTTCACGACCGCCACAGCCGACCTCGTATTCACGAACGGCAGCGGCTCGGACGCAGCGTCGTTCCCTCTCCAAAGCTCGACGCTACACGCCAACGATACGCCGTACCTCGGGGACTCGCGCCTTCACGCGTTCCTCGACGAAACCCACCAGGGTCATGGTGGCCATGGGGCAGCCGCCGCACGCACCCAGTAGGCGCACGCGAACCTCACCGTCCACCACCTCGACCAGTTCCACGTCGCCTCCGTCCATCTGCAGCGCCGGACGAACCTCCTGCAGCGCTTCCCGTACCCTCTCGTTCAGACTGGTTGCGTGCACCGTCATCACTCCCTCCTCGACCCTGCGGGTCGCCAGAACATATCACAACGACCCGCCCTCGTGGCGAGATTCCCGGTCGAGGCGGCCTGGCCGCCAGCTCTGCTATCTTTGCTCTGTGAACCTCGGCGCACGCCTTTCCGTTGGACCCAGGTGATGGACGAGGCGAGCCTGGATGACGTCATCGCGCGCTGCCGCGCCGGGGATCAGCAGGCCTGGGAGGAACTGGTGACCGCTACGGCCAACGACATCTACCGCCTGGCGGTGTCGTTTGCCCGCAGCCGCGGCGAAGCTGAAGACCTCACCCAGGACGTGTACCTGAAGCTCTGGCAGAACCTGGACCGCTTCGAGTCGGGCTCGTCGTTTCGCGCCTGGGCGTATCGCGTGGCGCGGAACCTGTTCGTGGACGCCTACCGTCGTTCACGCCGGGAGCGCCGGGCAACCTGGGTCGACCCCGAGTTCCTGACCTCGCTCGCCGGGGGCGAGGATCCCCACACCGTCTCGGTGCGCCGGCAGCGTCTCGAACTGGCCCGCCAGGCGATCGGCCATCTGCCCGAAGAGCTCGCCCAGCTCGTCCTGCTCCGCGATCTCGCCGACTGGAGCTACGAGGAACTGGCTCGCGAATACGAACTCCCCCTGGGGACCGTCAAGTCTCGTCTCAACCGCGCGCGGCGCGAGCTTGCCGCCGCCATGACCGTCGTCCTCACGCCGCGGGCGGCGGCGGGAGTCCCGGCATGAGTCTCTGCGAGGTGCTGCTCGACCGCCTGGAGGAGGCCGCCGCCGGCGTGCTCCCGGACGAGCTGCGACAGCACCTGCGGGGGTGTTCGGTGTGCCAGGAAGCGGTGGCTCGGCGGCAGGCGGTGATCGAGGCGGCACACTCAGTGGCCAGCGCCGCCGCGCCGGCCGCCCTTCTCGATCGGCTGCGAGCCATGCCGCGTTTTTCGGCTTCCTGCGAGGACGCCCTCGACCTTCTCGGCGACGCTCTCTCGGGTTCCCTGCCCGTCGCTGCCCGATCCCGCTTTCTCATGCACCTCCAGGCGTGCGGCCGCTGCCGCGCTACCTGGGAGGCGCTGGCCACGCTGCGCGAAGTGGGCAGCGTCACGCATGCCTCCAAGCGGCTGCGAGCCGCCGCCGCACTGCCCCCCCGGCAGCGTCTGGCGGTCCGGCGACGGCGGGGGGTGTTCGACCTGCGCCTTGCGGTCGCCGCCGCCTACCTGTTTGCAGCGCTGACGGTCGTCCTCGCCGGCAGCCCGGGCGCCTTGACCGACAGGGGCGGCGCGAGGATCGCCAGCGCCGCCACCTACGTCCGTGCGGCGGTCGAGAATCGGGTCATCAGCTACTCCCGCCGCCTGCAGGAGCACGCCAGCACCGCCGGCGGATGGGTCTCGGACACGGCGCGCGAGACCTGGCAGCAGCTCCGCGAGCTTCTCTCCGGCCGGCGTGAGAACCAGACCGGCGAGCGTAACGTTTAGCAGGACGAAGACGGAGGTCGTGACCATGTCCACCGAGCCCAACCCGCAGACCCCTCAAGCCCCTGAGCCGCTCCCCCAGCAGCCGCCCCTCCCCCCGAGCCCGTACCCGGCTCCCCTGCCGGCCCCGCCGGCGCGCAAGTCGCCGGGTCTGGCCGTGGTGCTGTCGTTCTTCCCCGGTCTCGGCCATCTCTACCTGGGTCTGTATCAGCGCGGCATCGCCTTCTTCGTCGCCTTCGCCGCAGCCATCTTCCTGGCCGACAAGTCGGATCTGGGCATCCTCATCCCCTTCGTCTGGTTCTTTGCGGTGATCGACGCCTACCGGCAGACCCAGTTCGTCAACCTCGGCTACATCCCCGAACCGTACCCCGGTGGGGTGGCCAGGAAGGCGGCACGCCAGGGCAACCTGGGATTCGGCGTCTTCCTCCTGGTGATCGGCGTGGTACTGCTGTACAACCAGTTCTACCCCATCGACCTGTCGTTCCTGGCCGACTGGTGGCCGATGCTCTTCGTGCTCATCGGCGGCTACCTCATCGCCCGTCACTACATCGACCGGGAAAAGGCCCGGCGCGCCGAGATCGAGAGCGCCGAGCAGTCCTGAGGTCCGTCCTTTCTTGAGGGCGCAGATTCGCCGCCCCGCGAGTCTGGCGGGGCGCCGCCGGTGCGTCTTGCTTCACCGCGACGGGCCGGTGCCGGCCAGACGGCGGCAGGCGCTCATCACCCCGGAAATGACCTCCAGGGCGCGCTCCTTGCCGTCGCGCAGCACCGCCTCCACCGCACCCGGGTCGCGCTCCAGCTCCTCCCGGCGCCGGCGGGCGTCGCGGAAGGTGTCCAGGATCAGGCCCAGCAGTCGCTTCTTCAACTCTCCGTAACCCGTGCCGCCCTGGGTGAAGCAGCGGCGGGTAGCGGGCCAGTCGCCGGGCGGGGTGAACAGCTTGAGCAGGGCGTACAGGGTGTTTGCGCGCGTCGGCTTGGGCTCGGCCACCGGCGTCGAGTCGGTGACGATCGACATGACTCTCTTCTTCAGCTCGCTCTCGGGGGCGAAGATCTCCAGAGCGTTGCCGTACGACTTGGACATCTTGCGGCCGTCAATGCCGGGCACCACGGCGGCGTCCGACAGGATCATCGCCTCGGGCAGCGCCAGCACCGCCTCGCCGTAGGTCTCGTTGAACCGGCCGGCGATATCCCGGGTCACCTCCAGATGTTGCTTCTGGTCCTTGCCCACCGGCACCAGATTTGACCGAACGATGAGGATGTCAGCGGCCATCAGCACCGGGTAGGCGAACAGGCCGTGGCTGGGGATGATCCCCTGGGCCGTCTTGTCCTTGTAGGAGTGGCAGCGCTGCAGCAGGCCCATGGGTGTGACGGCGGAGAGCATCCAGGCCAGCTCGGGGATCTCGGGGATGTCCGACTGGCGGTAGAGCACCGAACGGGTCGGGTCGAGGCCGAGGGCGAGAAACGCCGCCGCCACCTCGAAGGCGTTACGCCGCAGCGTCTCGCCGTCGTGGACGGTGGTCAGGGCGTGCAGGTCGGCGAGGAAATAGAAGCACTCGTTGGCGTCATCATTCTGCAGCGCCACGAACTGGCGAATCGCTCCGAAGTAATTTCCTATGTGAAGTTTCCCAGATGTCTGAACGCCCGAGAGAATCCTCATGCCCACTCCTTCGTCGACCACCTGAATCGGGGATGGTAGCGGCTTCTGGCGAATTCGGCTACTTCACCGCAGGGACAGGCGCCGGACCGGTGCGCTCTCCCTGCCCCGCCGCACATTGGCAATCACCGTCCCTGAACTCTCCACCGTCACCGTCACCGCCCGAACCGGAGGCCCCGGCGAACGGCCGAAGCCCCCGGTCAGGCGCGGCGCCTCGCCGCCGCGGTAGACACCGAGGATGGAGTGCACGTAGTTCTGCGTCTCCGCGTACGGTGGCACGCCGTTGTGCCGCGCCACCGCCTCCGGCCCGGCGTTATAGGCGGCCAGGGCGAGGCGCAGATCGGAACTGAAACGCCGCAGCAGGTCGGCGAGGTACTGCGTGCCGCCGCGGATGTTCTCCACCGCGTCGAAAACGTCCCTGACGCCGTACAGCTTGGCGGTACCCGGCATGAGCTGCATGACGCCGCTCGCCCCCTTGGGGCTGACGGCGCGCGGGTTGTAGCCCGACTCCATGCGGATCACCAGATCGACGAGGTGGGGATCCAGGCCATGCTTCGCCGCGGTCTCCTGCACCACCGGCCAGAGGGTGCTGCGCCGTGCCTCGGGGGCCGACGGCACATGCGCCGGCCGACTCGCCGCGGCGACCTTGGCAACCCGGCGCGACCCGTCCGGGCCGGTGTACACGATGACTCCCCCGCCGGCGGCCGACTCAGCGGCGGCGCCTGCCAGCAGAACCAGCATCCACGCCACGACCCTCACGCCAGCATCTCCTCCACCACCGCGGGCGCGTGTGCCAGAGCGGCTGCCAGCTTGGCCGGCTCCTTGCCGCCCGCCTGGGCCAGGGTGGGCTTGCCACCGCCTCGGCCCCCGACCATGGCCGCCAACCGCCCCACCAAGTCCCCGGCCGGCAACCGGCGCGAGAGTTCCTCGGTGACGGCGACCAGCACAGTTGCCGCGTCTCCGCTCGCCATGCCCAGTACCACGACGCCTTCATCTAGCTTAGCACGCAGGGTATCGGCGAGAGTCCGCAACTCGGCCGGCTGCATCTCCGGCGCCTCGCGCACCAGCACCTTGACCCCCGCCACCTCGCGGACCTCCAACTCCCCGCCTTTGCCGGCGGCGAGGGCAAGCCTGGCCCGCCTTACCTCCTGATCCGCCTCCCGCACCCGCCGCTCCATGGCCTCCCAGATACCGGGAAGCCCCTCCGGCGCGACGTTGGCGGCAGCCGCCAGGGTGCGTACGATCCTGTGCAACGACTGGAAGAACTCGAACGCACCCCGTCCTGTCACCGCCTCGATGCGCCGCACCCCGGCCGCAATTCCCCGCTCGGCAGTGATCTTGAACGCACCGATGTCTCCCGTGCGCCGTACGTGGCAGCCGCCGCACAGCTCCCGCGACACCGACCCGCCACCCACGCTCACGACCCGCACCACCGCTCCGTACTTCTCCCCGAAAAGCGCCACGGCGCCCGCCGCCCGCGCCTCCTCCAGCGACATCTGAGCCGCCTCCACGAGCGCGTTGGCGCGTATGTTCTGATTCACCAGTTTTTCTATCGCCTCGAGCTGCTCGGCGAGGAGAGGGCCGGACCAGGAGAAGTCGAAGCGCAGCCGTTCCGGCTCCACCAGCGAACCGGCCTGCTGGGCGGCCGGACCGAGCACAGCGCGCAGCGCAGCGTGTAGCAGGTGGGTGGCGGTGTGGTTGGCCTGGGTGTCGGCACGCCGCCCGCGGTGTACCTCGGCACGGACCTTGCCCTCCCGGCGCACAACCCCCTCCTCCACCACCACCCGATGAATCACAAGCCCGGGCAGCGGGCGCTGCGTATCGGTCACCCGGGCCCGCACGCCCCGGCCGGCCAGCACCCCCTGGTCGCCGATCTGCCCGCCGCTCTCGGCGTAGAACGGCGTGCGGTCGAGGACCACCTCGCCCTCCCCAGAAAGCACGTCCACTTCACCGCTCGCCCCCAGCAGCGCGACCACCCTCGCCTCGTCCAGCGCCATCGACTCATAGCCCGTAAACTCGCTCTCCACGCCGCGGGCCGATAGGTCTTCGTACTCCCGCCGAAAGCGCGCCAGCAAGTCCCCCTTCCAGCCCTCCTGGCCGCGCATCCGCGCCGCCGAAAGCGACGTCTCGAACCCCTCGCGATCGACGCCGATCCCCTCCTCCTGGGCAATCTCCTCCATGATGTCGAGGGGCACGCCGTGCGTCTCGTAGAGGCGGAAGGCGACCTCTCCGCCCAGCGTAGCCTCCCCGGCCGTCTTCAGGCGGCGCAGCTCCCGCCCCAGATAGTCGGTGCCGATATTGAGGGTCCGCGCAAAGCGCACCTCCTCGCCGCGCAGCAGTTCCTCCACCACTGGCTGCCGCTCCGCCACCTCCGGGTAGGCCTCCCGCATCTCCTCGACCACCGCCGGCACGACGTCGGCGAGGAACACGCCGTCGAAGCCCAGAGTACGGCCGTAGCGCAGTGCCCTCCGCACGATTCGCCGCAGAACGTAGCCGCGCCCATCGTTGGAGGGCACGACCCCGTCGGCCAGCAGAAACGTCGCTGCGCGCGCGTGGTCGGCAATCACCCGAAAGGCCGCCGCATGCTCGTCTTGGGGCGAGTACTCCCGCTGCGCCATCTCCGCCACCCGGGCGAGGATGCCCGCGAAGGCGTCCGTATCGTAGTTGCTCGCCACGCCCTGGATGACCGCCGCCAGCCGCTCCAGCCCCGCCCCGGTGTCCACGCAGGGACGCGGCAACAAGTGCATCTGCCCAGTCGCATCGCGGTCGTACTGCATGAACACCAGGTTCCAGATCTCGACGGTGTCGTCCCCGGGACCGTTGACCAGCTCGGCGCGATTGCCGGCCAGGTCCTTGCCCTGGTAGTAGTGGATCTCCGAGCACGGGCCGCACGGTCCGGTCTCACCCATGGACCAGAAGTTGTCCTTCTCCCCGAAGCGCAGGATGCGTTCCGCCGGCGCCCCGACCTGGTGCCACAGCGCCGCCGCCTCGTCATCGTCGGTGTACACGCTGAACCACAGTCGCTCCACGGGCAGACCCCACACGCCGGTGATCAGCTCCCACGCCAGCGCGATCGCATCCCTCTTGAAGTAGTCGCCGAACGAGAAGTTCCCCAGCATCTCGAAGAAGGTGTGGTGGCGCGCCGTGTAGCCGACGTTCTCCAGGTCGTTGTGCTTTCCCCCGGCGCGCACGCACTTCTGGCACGACGCCGCCCGCGTGTAGTCCCGCACCTCACGCCCGAGAAAGACGTCCTTGAACTGGTTCATGCCGGCATTGGCAAACAGCAGAGTGCTGTCCCCTGCCGGAATCAGCGAGGACGACGGCACCACCCGGTGCCCGTGGCTGGCGAAGAAGTCCAGGAACTGCCGGCGGATCTCTCTAGTCGAACGACGTTGAAGGTGAGTCATCGCTGGGCTCGTCGCTCCCCCCCGCGCGAGCCACCAGCCAGGCCGGGAAGCCGCGCGCGAGCAGGTAACGTATCACCTTTGCCCGCTCCGGCGGAAGAGTCTGCCCGCCGCGAGGCCGGTCCAAAACCCGCTTCAGGGCGCGCTCGAACGCCTCCTGCTCGTCTTCACCGGAAACCTCCGCCAGCGCCTGGCGCGCCGCACTGGAGGTCACGCCACGTCGCGCCACCGCCGCCGCCAGGCGCCTTCGCCCATACCCGCGGCGGAGCAGCTTGGCGCAAGTGCTACGGGCCACCGCCAGGTCGTCGAGCAGTCCGGCCTGGCGCAACCGGGCGACTTCGAGGGCGACCGCGGAGGCTGCGAACCCGCGCCGCTCGAGACGCTCCGCGAGTTCCCGCTCACTCAGCGCCCTGCCGGTGAGCAGGCGCAGGGCCGCCTCGTGCAGGGCATCCGCCATGACCTCAAGCGACCTAGCGGCCGCCGAACTCGAAAGGGCTCTCCAGATTCAACGGGTTCGGCTCGAAACCGGCGTCCAGTGTCGCCTCCATCTCCTCGAGCGAGATGTCCGAGGTTGACTGGATGCCCTGTACGCGCAAGCGCAGCTCGTCGGGGTTGGTGGCGTGGCGCAGCGCTTCCTCCAGCGTGATCATGCCGGACTTGTACAGCATGAACAGCGACTGGTCGAAGGTCTGCATGGCGTACTGCGAGGTTCCCTGGGCGATGGCGTCGCGGATCAGCTTGGTCTTCTCCTTGACCTCGATGCACTCGCGGATGTACTGCGTGGAGACGAGCACTTCCACGGCCGGCACGCGCCCGAGCCCGTCGGCCCTTGACAAGAGGCGCATGGAAACGATCGCTCGAAGCACCGCCGAGAGCTGGATACGAATCTGCTTCTGCTGGTGCGGCGGGAAGACGGCGATGACGCGGTTCACCGTCTCGGTGGCGTCCGTGGTGTGCAGGGTGGACAGCACCAGGTGGCCGGTCTCGGCGGCGAGCAGCGCCGTCTCGATGGTCTCGAAGTCGCGCATCTCGCCCACCAGGATGACGTCCGGATCCTGGCGCAGGGCCGTGCGCATGGCCACCGAGAAGGCGCGGGTATCCACCTCGACCTCGCGCTGGTTGACGATCGACTTCTTGTCCCGGTGCAGGAATTCGATCGGGTCCTCGATGGTAACGACGTGGCAGTTGCGATGCGAGTTGATGTGCTCGACCATCGCCGCCAGCGTCGTCGACTTGCCCGAACCGGTGGTGCCGGTGACCAGCACCAGACCGCGCTCCTCCTCGGCGATGCGTTCCAGGACCGGAGGCAGGAGCAGCTCGCGAATCGTCTGGATCCGCGCCGGAATGAGCCGCAGCACCAGGCCTACCGACCCCCGCTGCTGGAAGATGTTGCAGCGAAAGCGCCCCAGCCCCGGCACCGAGTAGGCGATATCGATCTCCAGCAGCTGCTTGAACTTCTCCTTCTGCTGCGTGGACATCATGGAGAACGCCATGGCAATGGTGTCTTCCTGCAGCAGCCGTTTGAATTCCACCATCGGCACCAGCGTGCCGTCCACCCTGATCAGCGGGTGGGAGCCCACCTTGAGGTGCACGTCGGAGGCCTTGCGCTCGGTGGCCACTTTCAGAACATCGTTGATGTGCATGCTCGCTCTCCCCGCCAGGCGCCAACCCGGGCAACCGCCGGTTGCTCAAGCCTCCCGGGGATGCGCTGGTGAGTTCAACACTACCGGCAAAGGCCTGCGGTGTCAAAGCTCGGAGCGGGGGAGCTTGAGGAGAGAACGCAGCCCCTCGCGATCAACGCTCTTGGCAAGCGCCTCCTCCAGTTCGACCGTGCCGTCGCGCACCAGTTCGGCCAGGGAGTCGTTCATGAGGCGCATGCCCAGCCGCCGGTTGGTCTGCATCACGGTGGGAAGCTGAAACGTCTTGCCCTCGCGAATCAAATTGGCCACCGCCGGCACTCCCAGCAGAATCTCAAACGCCGCCACCTGTCCGCCGCCGGCGCGGCGCAGCAGCACCTGCGCCACGACCCCTTTGAGCGAATCGGCCAACATGACGCGGATCTGCGCCTGGCGCTCGGGCGGGAACTGGTCGACGATGCGATCCACCGTCGCCACCGCGGTGGTGGTGTGCAGCGTGGCAAGCACCAGGTGTCCGGTTTCCGCCGTCTCGATGGCCATGGCCATGGTCTCAAGATCGCGCAACTCCCCCACCAGGACGACGTCCGGATCCTCGCGCAAGGCGGCGCGCAACGCCCGCTTGAAGGAGCCGGTGTGCGTGTGCACCTCGCGCTGGTTGACCAGGCAGCGCCGATTCTCATGGACGAACTCGATCGGGTCCTCGATGGTGATGATGTGGTCCGTACGGGTGGCGTTGATGTGATCCACCATGGTGGCGAGGGTGGTGGACTTGCCCGAGCCGGTGGGACCGGTGACCAGCACCAATCCCTTGGACAGGGTGCATAGCGACTGCACGCACTCCGGCAGGCCGAGATCCTCGAAGGTCATCAACCGGCTGGGGATCCGCCGGAACACCGCCCCCACCCCCCGGCGATCGCGAAAGGCGTTCACCCTGAACCGCGCGACACCATCGAGTTCATAGGCGAAATCGGCATCATTGTCGGCCTGCAGCTCCTGGCGTACCGCGGCGGGGGCGATCTCGTCGAGGAGGAGCTGAATGTGCTCGCCCGACAGCGCCACCGGAAAGCCGGGCAAGGGCTGCATCTCGCCGTGCAGGCGCATGAGTGGTGCGCCGGCGGCCGCCAGGTGCAAGTCGCTGCCCCCCAGTTCGACGAGCCGCGCCAGCATGCGGTCCAGTGGACGGTCTGCCGCAACGGCAAGTGCCGCCGGCGGATCGAAGCGCACCCCGCGCCCGGCGGCCTTGAGAGCCGCGGCGGAATCCTCTCGTGGCCGCAGATCCAACGTGACCCTCAGCACCTCCGCGGCCCGGCGCGCTGACAGCCGCACCCCGTCGCCCGCCGCCTCGACGCGAGCCTCCACCTCCTTGCCAAGCTGCAGCACCACCCACAACTCCCGTGGCAGGCGCTCCTCCAGCCACCCCTCCAGCTCGTCGAGGGCGATGGGGATCTTGCCTGCCTGCAGCCGCGATTCCCCAACGGTCAGCACGGCGGGCCGGCCGCTGGCCAGCTCCAGCCTCTCCCCCCCACGCCCCCGGGCAGCCTGCACGAGCCGATCGACAAGCGGAGAACCCATTGGAATACGCTCCCTGAAACTATACCTTATGGCGAGGGCTCGGCGGCAAGAGTCCGCAAGGGGAGGTCATCGTGAACCAACGCTCTCGCTTGCTCCACATTCCTCAAGGCCTGCTAAGTGTTGTTGCGGTGCTCGCGGCCGGCGCCTGTGGCAGCACTCCGATCGCCGCACCGTCTGCGCCGGAGGCGGCGGAGCAGGCCTCCTTCCCGATCTCCCGCCCTGCCGACCCCAGAGAACGGCACCTGGCCAACCTCCGGCAGCTCACCGACGGGGGCGAAAACGCCGAGGCGTACTTCTCCTTTGACGGGACGCAGCTCATCTTCCAGTCCACCCGTGTGCCGTACCAGTGCGATCAGATCTTCGCCATGGATCTGCTGGGGCGGAACGTGCGCCTGCTCTCAAGGGGTCTCGGGCGCACCACCTGTTCGTACTTCTACCCCGACGGACGGCGCTTCCTCTACGCCTCGACCCACGCCGGCAATCCCGCCTGCCCCCCGCCCCCGGACCGCTCGCAGGGATACGTGTGGCCGCTCGATCCCAACTACGAGATCTACTCGGCGTCCCTGACGGATTCCAGCCCTATCCCGCTGACTCGCTCCCCGGGGTACGACGCCGAGGCGACGATCTCGCCGCGGGGCGACCGCATCGTCTTCACCTCCTCGCGCGACGGCGACCTGGAGCTGTACACCATGAACCTGGATGGCTCGGGCGTGCGTCGCGTCACACACACCCCCGGCTACGACGGCGGCGCGTTCTTCTCACCCGATGGCGAGAAGATCGTCTGGCGCGCCTCGCGGCCCCAGGGCGAGGGATTGGAAGACTACCGCCGCCTGCTCGCCCAGGGGCTGATCCGACCGTCCAGACTCGAGATCTTCGTGGCCGACGCCGACGGCAGCAACGTGCGCCAGCTCACCGCCAACGGCATGGCCAACTTCGCGCCGTTCTTCCACCCCTCGGGCGAGAAGATCATCTTCTGCTCCAACCTCGCCGAGCCGGACCGCCGCAACTTCGATCTCTTCCTCATCGATCTGGACGGTGACAACCTGGAGCGCGTCACCTACTTCGACGACTTCGACGGCTTCCCGATGTTCTCGCCGGACGGCACGACGCTGGTCTTCGGCTCGAACCGCTTCAACTCGAAGCCGTTCGAGACCAACGTCTTTCTCGCTGACTGGGTGGATTCGCCCGCGTCATCAAGCGATCAGAAGTCGAAGTAGAGCTCGATCTCGAAGGGGTGTGGGCGGTTGCGGACGGCGTAGTACTCGTCGTACTTGACCCGGATCCACTCGGCGATCTGCCCCTCGTCGAACACCCCGCCGGCCAGCAGGAATTCGTTGTCCCGCTCGAGCGCCTCGAGGGCTTCGCGGAGCGAGGCCGGCAGCGGCTTGACGGCCTTGCGCTGCTCCTCGCTCCAGGTGAAGATGTTGGCGTCGATCGGCCCGAAGCCCAGTTCGCCGGGGTCCAGGCGCCGCCTGATGCCGTCCAGCCCGGCCATGAGCTGCACCGCCAGCGCCAGGTAGACGTTGCAGGTGGCATCCGGCGGGCGGAACTCAAAGCGTGCCGTGTCCGGCTGGTCGGCGTACTTCGGCACGCGAATCGCCGCCGAGCGGTTGCCCAGGGAGAAGAAGCAGTTCACCGGCGCCTCGAACCCCGGCACCAGGCGCCGGTAGGAGTTGGTGGAGGGATTGGTAAACGCCAGCACCGCCGGCCCGTGGTGGAGGAGGCCGCCGATGTACCACAGCGCCACCTGCGAGAGTTTGCCGTAGCCGTCCCCGCTGTAGAAGGCGTTTTCGCCGCCCCGGCGCAGTTGCTGGTGGAAGTGCATGCCGTTTCCGGCCTCGCCGAACAGCGGCTTGGGCATGAATGTCACCGTCTGTCCGTGCCGGCGGGCGACCATCTTGGCCACGTACTTGACGATCTGGGTTGCGTCGCCGGCGCGCAGCATGGGCATCAGGGGCGTCTCGATCTCGCACTGCCCCGGCCCACCCACCTCGTGGTGGTGGTACTTCACCTCGATGCCGATGGCTTCGAGCTCCAAGGACATCTCGCTGCGCAGATTGAACAGTTGGTCCTTGGGAGGAATGACGTGGTAGCCGCCGTGCACCGGGATGAGGTGCCCGAGCCCGCCGTTGGCCGACTGCCACAGTGCCTCGCGCGAGTCCACCCGGTACGACGCGGTATTGACGCCGTTGTCGAAGCTCACCTGATCAAAGACATAGAACTCGAACTCGGGGCCCCAGACGCTCTCGTCCGCCACTCCTTGCTCGCGCATGTACTCCTCGGCGCGCCGCGCGATGTTACGCGGATCGCGGGCAAAGGGCTGCTTGCTGTCGGCTTCGAACGCCGAACAGATGAACGAGTAACAGTGCGAGTCCCAGAACGGGTCGCTAAAGCCGGTGGCAAGGTCCGGGAGAAGCACCATGTCACCGGACTTCACCGAACGCAGACCCACCGACGAGCCGTCGAAACCGACCCCGTCCCGCATCAGCTCATCCTTGAACTGGCTGGCCGGAATGGTGACGTGGTGCCAGCGACCGGCGAGATCGGTGAACTTCAGGTCCACCATCTCCACCCTGGCATCGATGATGTGACGCTTGGCCGAGTCGAAGTCGCGAAACATGGCGCCCTCCGCCCGGCATGATCGCCGCACGGCCCCGGCGCGTCAAGAGAAAGAATTCACGTGGAGTTTTCGTGGCTGGAATCGGGAGCTCCCCGGCGCGGTTTGGTCTGCTGTGGTCTTCTCCCGGTCGATCCACCGACATCAGGGCCGGGGCCGCCACCACGGGAGTGACTCGTGACCGTTGCAACCTCAAGAAATCGCCTGGAGGGCGAATCCAGCCCGTACCTCCGGCAGCACGCCGGCAATCCGGTGGACTGGTACCCGTGGGGGGAGGAGGCCCTGCAGCGGGCGCGGCGGGAGGACAAACCCATCTTCCTGTCGATCGGCTACGCCGCATGCCACTGGTGCCACGTCATGGAGCGTGAGTCGTTCCAGTCCGCCGAGGTCGCCGAGTTCTTGAACCGGCATTTCGTTTCCATCAAGGTGGACCGCGAGGAGCGCCCCGACGTGGATGCCGTGTACATGGAGGCGGTGCAGGCCCTGAGCGGCTCCGGCGGCTGGCCCCTCACCGTGTTTCTCACGCCGTCGCTGCAGCCGTTCTTCGGGGGAACCTACTTCCCACCGGAGTCGCGCTGGGGGCGGCCGTCGTTCTCGGAGCTGCTGCGCGCCGTGGTCGAGGCGTGGCATTCTCGCCGTGACGACCTGCACGCCCAGTCCAGCGCTCTTGTCGAGCATCTTGCTGGCGCCACGCGCCGCGATCATCGTCGCGCGGTTGACAGCCGCGCCGCCCAAGGCCAAGCCATGGCCGCCCTGGGCCGCAGGTTTGACAGCGCGCGGGGCGGGTTCGACGGGGCTCCGAAGTTCCCCAGCCCGGCCCGACTCTTTCTCCTCTGCCACGCGGCCACACGGGGCGACTCGCAAGCTGCTGGCATGCTCGCTCTCACCCTGGACGGCATGGCCCAGGGAGGGATGTACGACTGGGTGGGGGGCGGGTTCCACCGCTACAGCGTCGACGACGCCTGGCTCGTCCCTCACTTCGAGAAGATGCTCTACGACAACGCCCTGCTGGCCCGCGTGTACGGCCAAGCCGGCAGCGCTCTCGGGCGCGCGTCGTGGCTTGAGGTAGCTCGGGACACGGCGGAGTACCTGGTGCGCGAGATGCAGGGAGCGGAAGGAGGCTTCTTCGCCTCCACTGACGCAGACAGCGAGGGCGAGGAGGGGAGATTCTTCACCTGGACGCCCGACGAGATCGCCGCGGCGCTGCCAGCCGATCAGGCCGAGGCCGTGCTGGCGGCGTGCGCGGTCACACCGCGGGGGAACTTCGAACATGGGCGCACGATCCTTCGCCCGCGCCCCGACCTCGCCGCCGTTGCTGCCTCCCTCAAGCTGACCCCAAGAGCCCTTGCCGAGGTGCTGCAGCGCGCTCGCCTCGCCCTGCGCGCCGCCCGCGCCGGCCGCATCCCACCGGCACTGGACGACAAGCGCCTGGCGGGGTGGAACGGCATGGCGGTGTGGGCCCTGGCCTTCCTGGGGGTGGTACTGGACGAGCCGCGCTTGTCGGCCGCGGCGCGGCGCGCCGGCGACTTCCTGATCGAGCTCTGCGGGGAGGGTGGCGGCGCCCTCGCGCGTTCGTGGAGAGAGGGAAAGCGCAGCGGCGCGGAGACGCTGGAGGACGTCGCCTGGGTGGCGACCGGCCTCGCCGAGCTGTACCAGGTGACCGGAGAACTCCGCTACCTGTCGTGTGCCGCCGCCCTGCTGCGCCATCGTCTGCCCCACTATCGCGACGCCACCGGTGTTCTCTTCGATACCGCCGACGACGGCGAGACCCTGCCGCTGCGCCCCCGTTCGCCCCACGACGGCGCCACCCCCGCCGCGGCCGGCATCGCCGCCAGCGCGTGCCTCAGCGTGGCGGCGCTGACCGGCGACGAATCGTTGCGGCGACTGGCAGAGGCCGCGGTGAGCGCCGAGGGTGCCCTGCTCGCGCATGCCCCCGAGGCGTGCGCTGCCCTCACCCTCGCCGCCCTGGAAGCGGCCCATCCCCCGTCGCAGCTCGTGCTGGTGGGCGATGGTCAAGCCACCTCGTTCAAGGACTTGCTGCGCACAGCCTGGGCCGCTCCCCGCCGGCCAACCGTGATTGCCGCGTCTTTCTCGTTGCCGGTGCCTCCCGAGGTGATGCAGGCGGTGCCTATCTTCCGCGGCCGGGAAGGGGCCGCCGGGCAGGCGGCAGCCGCATACCTCTGCCACGGCGGAGTGTGCGACCTGCCCCGGCACGACTCCACCGCCCTGGCCACCGCTCTCGCGGACCTTCCCTAAGGAGTGTCGTTCGAAAATAGCCGTTGGCCGAAGCGAGGCGTCCGGCCAAGCGGGAAGCCAGGCACGACCCCTGCCCGTGTCCGACGCCGTGCCCGTGTCCGTGCCCGTGCCAGTAACCGTGTCCGTGCCCGCGCCCGTGTCCGTGCCCGCGCCCGTGTCCGTGCCCGTGCCAGTGACGGTGTC
>JBBINC010000030.1:0-25515 GCA_037444085.1 Acidobacteriota bacterium
AGGCGCTCACCGGCGGGGCGGCGCGGGTGGTGGGGGGCGGGCGCGCCCACCTGCCGCTCGCGGGGGCGGTGCGGGGCGGGCTGGGCGCCTTCGGCCGGCGGCTCCTCCTGTGGGCGCCGGGGTTTCAGGCGGCCCAGGCGGGCGTGGCCGAGAGCGCTGAACCGGTGGAGGTGGCGTTGAAACCGGCGGGAACGCTGGGGGTGCGGGTGACCGACAGCGCGGCTCGCCCGCGCTCGGGGGTGCCGGTGTGGGCCTGGGTGCCAGAAGAACGGCCGGCGTTCATGGTCGTGCGCGGCCTGCCCAGCGAGCCCCCGCAGCGCCGCTGGCTGCCGGAAGGGGTGAGTGACGGGGCGGGCGCCGCCGTGCTTGCCGGCTTGCCGGCCGGGAACGTGCGGGCGTCGGCCCGCGCGCCGGGCTTCCCCGAGGCGGCCTCATCGCCTTTGGAACTGGCGGCCGGGCAGCGGCGCGAGCTCACCCTGGTGCTGGCGTCCGGCGTCAGCCTGGCGTGCACGGTGAACGATGCGCAGGGAGCGCCGCTCGAGGGGGCGCGGGTGGAAGTGTTTCGCCGGCAGGAGGAGCGCGGGGGCCCGCGCTTTTCCCTGCGCGGCGACGATCGCCCGCTCGCGGACCTGCTCGCCAGCGCCGCCACCGACGGCGAGGGCCGCGCGGTGGTGACTCCCCTTCCCGCGGGACCGGTGCGCCTGTGGGTCTCCCTCCCTGGCTACGCCACCGCCCGGGTGGACGCCGAGGTGGGCGAGTCGGGAGGTGAGGTGGGGCCGGTGGTGCTGGCGCCCGGAGTGACGGTGCGCGGGCGGGTGGAGGATGAGCACGGCAACGGGGTGGCCTCGGCGCAGGTGTTTTCCGGTCCGGCCGGATCGCCGATGCTGGTGCAGCTGGCGGCGCAGAGCGACGAGGACGGCTTTTTCACCCTCGCCGACCTGTCCGCCGAGACGGCGCTGGTGCTGCAGGCGCGCGCCCCCCGCCACGTCGCCTCTCCCCCCACGCCGGTGCCGATGCCGCCCCCTGACCTCCTCAAGCTCAAGGTGGCGAAGGGTCGCACCCTGCCCGGGCGGGTGGTGAACGAGGCCGGTGAGCCGCTGGCCGGTGCCCAGGTGAGCGCCAGCCAGAGGGTCCAGCGGGCCATGGGCGGGGCGATGATGGTGAGCATGGGGCGGGCGATGGCCTTCGCCGAAACTGACCTCGAGGGTGCCTTCCTCCTGGAAGCCCTGCCTCCCGATGCGGCCGTCTCCCTTTCCGCCAGCGCCAGCGGCTATCAGCGCCAGCAGCTGGACGTGGATCTGGGCGAGCGGGACGAGGCCACGGCGGTGACGGTGACGTTGCGGCGGGGCCTGGTGGTGGCCGGGCGGGTGGTGGACGCCGCCGGCGCCCCTCGCGCTGGTCTGCAGGTGAGGTGTTCCTCCGCCGCCATGACCCGGGGGGCGATCGGCGCTTCCTCCTTTGTTCCCCCCGTCACCACGTCCTCGGATGGCCGTTTTCGCTTTGAGGGGGTGGCGGAGGGGCAGTGGCAGCTGGTGGCCAGCGACGAGGAGGGGGGTTCGGCCCGGGAGGTGGTGGAGGCGGGCCGGGAGGATGTGGTGCTGCGCCTGGCGGCGGCAGGGGAGCTGCAGGGTCGGGTGGTGGGGGAGGATGGCGCGCCGGTGGCCGGCGCCAAGGTGCGGGTGATGGCGGCGGAGGAGTTCAAGGAGGCCAGCACCGATGGAGCGGGGACGTTCCACGTCGGAAGCCTCCCACCAGGGATGGCGCGGGTGATGGTGGAGGCCAAGGGGTGGGGAGCGGGCGGCGAACAGGCGAAGATCGAGTCGGGCCGCACCGCCCAGGTGGAGGTGACGCTCAAGCGCGGGGGCACGGTGGTGGGGCGGGTGCTGGGGTTGTCCGCGGAGGAGCTGGGGCGGTGTCAGGTGGTGGCCAGTGGCAGCAGCGGGGCGCCGGACGCCAGCGGGGCGTTCCGGCTGGAGGGGGTTCCCCCGGGATCCCAGGTGGTGCGCGCCCTCGTCCTGCCCGACTTCAAGAGCCGGCAGGCGACGGTGGACATGCCGGCGGCGGGCGCCGAGGTCGAGGTGGAGCTGGACTTCGCCTCCGGGGTGACGCTGTCAGGGACGGTGCGGCGGGGTGGTCGCCCGGCCGCCGGGGTGACCGTGGCGGCGGGACCGTCCGGCGGGCGGGGGGTGTCCACCGCCGTCACCGACGACGCCGGGGCGTGGCGGGTGGCAGGCTTGCCCGAAGGGGAGCTGGAGGTGGGGGTGCTCAACGAGCACGGCGCGCTGGTGGCCCGGCGGCAGCTCACCGCCACCGGCGACACCCGCGTGGAGCTGGAGATTCCCGACGGCGCCTTGACCGGTCGCGTGGTCGGCGGGCGGCGCCGGGAAGGGATCGCCGGCGCGACGGTGCGCCTGGAGCACCAAGGAAAGGAGCTGCGCACGCTCTCGACCGACGAGACGGGAGCCTTTGTGGCGCGGGAGCTGCCGGATGGCCGCTACCACCTGCGCGCCTCGGCCCTCGGCTGGGGGCCCGCGGAGGCCGCCGCGGTGCTCTCCATGGGCGCCTCGCGGGCGGTGACGCTGGAGCTCGAGGAAGAGGCGGCGCTGCTGCTGCGCGTGCGCGAGGCGGACGGCAGCATCCCCAGCCGGGTGAACCTCATCGCCGCCCGCGGCGGCCGCGTCGAGGACACCGTGTGGGCGGCCTGCGACGGGGAGGGGCGGGTGCGGGTGAGCACTCTGCCCCCGGGCGAGTACGTGCTCACCGTCAGCGCCGGCGGCCAGGCGCTGCTCAAGGTGGCGGTGCCCTCGGCCGAGACAACGGTGGTGTTGGGCAAGGCCGGGGTGCTGGTGCTGGACGCGCCGCCAGGGGGTGGGGAGGGTTGGCGGGCGCGGGTGGTGGTGGCGGAGCTCGGCAGCGCGGTGCCGTTCGACCCGTGGTTGAGCCCCACCCGGGACGGGTGGGTCGCCGTGGACGGCCGCACCCAGCTTCGCCTGCCTGCCGGCCGCTACGTGGCGGAGTGGGTGTCGCCCGCGGGGCGCGCGGGAGGCTCCCCGGTGGAGGTGCCGCCTGACGGGCGCGTCACCGTGACGCTGGAGTAGAGGCGCCGCTCACACCACCTGGGCGCAGGGGAACGGCGCCTCGAAGTCGATCGACTTGGCGCGCATGAACGCCTTCAGGGCGGGGAAGAACAGATCGGGTCGCTCGAGGTAGACGACGTGGCCGGCGTCGGGGACGAGCAGCCAGCGGGAGTTGGGGAAGATGCCCAGCATGCTCTTCTGCGCCCACAGCGGGATGGCGCGGTCCTGAGCGCCTGGCATGATGAGCGTCGGGGTGGCCACGGCCCGGTAGGCCGGCATGCGGCGGTCGAGCTCCCCGAAGTACTCCTCCTGCGCCTCGGTGAGCCTGATGAGGCAGTGCAGGTCGTTCTGGTAGCGGTCCTTGAAGCGCTGCCGCATGGGCTCGAGGCCAGCGCGGGTGACGCGGCGTACGAACGGCTCCCCGAAGATCTTCTCGTACATGTACTCGGTGTAGAGGTCGAAGCGCTCCGGCCCTTCGCGGTAGAAGCGCAGGGAGATCGCCTCGTACTGCTCGAACAGCTCCTCCCGGGAGAGGATGATGCCGGACAGGGTGAGGGTGTGCAGGCGCGGCCAGAACTGGCGGGCGTGCTCGATGGCGATGAAGCCGCCGTAGGAGATGCCCATGGAGTGCACCTTGACGAGGCCCAGCTCGTCCATGATGGCGTCCAGGTAGGCGGCGATCCGGGTAATGGAGTAGGGCGCGTCCGGCTTGGAGGATTCGCCCTGGCCGAGGTAGTCGTAAAGAAGGACGTCGTACTCGGCCAGAAGCTGGGGCAGGACGCCATACCACGCCTTGGTGGACATGGCCAGGCCGTTGAGCAGCACCACTGCCTCCCGGTTGCCGTCGCCGAAGTACTCGTACCAGATGTTCCAGCCATCGGGGTGAACGAAGCCACTGCGGGTCGGCTCGGGGGGTGGGGACGCCACGGTCTCTCCTGGGGGTGGCAGGGCCGGGGCGATGGGCGCCCCGGCCCCATCCGTGTCATGACGCGGGTTTGAGGACGGTGCACACGCTGGCGCAGATCGGTCCGCCGATGTTGAAGGTGGCCGCCACCCGGGGGTTGGCAACCTGCAGCTCGGCGGGGGCCTTGCCGAGCAGCTGCCAGGCGCACCACCCCACCATGGCCACGCCGGTGGCGCCGATGGGGTGCCCCTTGGCGATGAGGCCGCCGGAGGTGTTGATGGGACACTCGCCGCCCACCGACGCCCTGCCCTCGTTCCAGTAGGCGGCGCCGCGGCCGTAGGGCGCCTTGCCCAGGACTTCGGCAGCCATCGCGGCCATGACCGTGAAGCAGTCGTGCACCTCGGCCACGCCCACATCGGCGGGGGTGACGCCGGCCATCTCGTACGCCTTGTTCATGGCGGCGAACGCTCCTGCCGGGCGCAGCACGTCCCGCACCCCCTTGCGCAGCGGGTCGGTGGCCTGGGCGTAGCCGGCCAGCTCGACGCAGTCAGCTTTGGCGACGCCGAGGCGCTTGAGTCCCTCCTCGGTGGCGAGGATCATGGCGGCGAAGCCGTCGGAGATCTGGGAGCAGTCGTAGGTCTTCAAGGGCAGCCCATCGACCACGTACCGATTGATCCCCTCGATGCGCATGACGTCGTCGAGCGACGGCTGAACCTTCTGCATCTGCGCATAGGGGTTGTGCTTGGCGTTGCCGTACTCGATCACCGCGATCTGCGCCAGCTCCTCCTCGCTAACCCCGTGGGTGTCCATGTAGAGCTTCATCACTTCGGCAAACAGGTGGGGGAAAACGTACACCTTGCCCTCGCGCTCGGCGGGGTGGGAGAAGTAGCCCAGGGCCTTGCCCACCGCCTTGCCGTCCATCTTCCCCTCGTTGTCGCGCATCTTCTCGAAGCCCACGGCGACGCCCACCTCGCCCAGGCCCAGGAGGAGCTTGTGCGCCACCGAGAGAATCGCCTGTCCCCCCGACGCGCAGGCGTTCTCCACCGCCTCGATGGGCTTCGCCGCCATGCCTGGGACCTCCGCCAGCAGGCCCGACAGGAGACCCTGCTCGTTGAGCGAGATGTTGCACACCGCTCCCACCGAGCCGACGTCGAGGACGGCCGGGTCGGCCTTGATCTCGGCGCACACGCCCTGAGTGGCCTGGGCGATGATCTCGGGTACCGAGACGGCACCCAGCTTGCCGAACTTGGACTGGTTGTAGGCGGCGATGTAGATCGGTTTCGTCATTCTCTCCTCCTGGCCGCCCGCTTCGGTGCGCGCCGGCTTTGCGGCTGCCGGGCGGCAGTTTCCGGTGCAACCCTAGCAAGGAACGGCGCGGCCCGCCTAGAGCGGGCGCCGGCGGTCACGCGTTCTCCAGATCGGGACGGGCGAGACCTCGATAGCGCACCGCCAGCTCCGCCTTCACCACCTTGCCATAGGGGGTGCGCGGCAGCTCCCCGGTGAAAACGATTTCTCGCGGGACCTTGTACTTGGCCAGCCGGCCCTGGAGGAACGCGGTGAGGTCCTCGACACTTGTCGATACGCTCGGCCGGCGGACCACGAATGCCACTCCCACCTCGCCCCAGGTGTCGTGGGCGACGCCGATCACGGCCGCGTCCTGCACCGCCGGGTGCTGCAGCAGCTCCCCCTCCACCTCGGCGGGGTAGACGTTGACCCCGCCGGAGATGAACATGTCCTTGCTGCGCCCGGCGATGTAGAAGAACCCGTCCTCGTCCATCCGCGCCAGATCGCCGGTGTGAAACCACCCCTCTCGGTCGCGGCTGGAGGCGGTGGCCTCGGGGTTGCGCCAGTAGCCGGCAGAGACGTGGGGGCCGCGAAACACCAGCTCCCCGACCTCGCCGGTGGGCAGTGGCCGGTTCTCGCCATCGACCACGCGAGCCTCGGTGAACATCAGCGGCTTGCCGATGGAACCCGCCTTGCGCAGCGCGTCCTCGGAGGACATGGCGAAGCAGTTGACGCCGACCTCGGTGAGCCCGTACCCCTGGCGCAGCACGACGCCGCGCTTCCGGTACGTCTCCACCAGGTACACCGGCAGCGGCGCCCCACCCGAGATGAACCAGCGTACGTGGGACAGGTCGGCGGCGGCGAAGTCGGGAGCCTCGGCGAGCAGTTTCCAGATGGTGGGCACCCCCAGCACGACCGTGCAGCGGTGCTCGACGATGCCGCGCCAGACTTCGGCCGGATCGAAGCCCCGGTGGAGCACGATGGTACCGCCCGCCACGAAGATGGGCAGGAGGAACGCCCCCAGCCCGCCGGCGTGGTAGAGGGGGGTGAAGATGGGCGACACGTCGTCTTCCGAGAGGCCCCAGCATGCCACGGTGTTGTAGCCGTTCCAGGCGACCATGCGGTGGGGCACCATCACCCCCTTGGGGGCGCCGGTGGTGCCGGAGGTGTAGAGCAGGCAGTAGAGGTCGTCTCCCGCGCACGGCGCGGGCGGGGTGTACGGATCGGGGGGGAGGAGTTCCTGGTAGCGAGCGTGGGTGGGCGCCGCAGTCTCGTCAAAGGTGATCCAGTGCGGGATCTCCGGGAAAGCCGCGGCGAGGGCGCGAACCGTCTCGGTGAAGGCCTCCTCGTACAGCACCGCCGAGACCTGAGCGTCGCACAGGACTTTCTCCAGTTCCCGGGCGGTGGCGCGGGTGGACAGCGGCACCAGCACCACCCCCGAACGGCCGGCGGCGAAGAACGCGTCGAGGAACTCAACACGGTTGTGGGACAGCAACGCCACCCGGTCGCCGTGGGCAAGGCCCAGCCGCGTCCGCCACAGCGCGGCGCAGCGGCCGGCGCGTCGCGACAGCTCGCCGTAGGTGAAGCGTTCGCCGGTGGGGACAAACACCAGCGCGCAGCGCTCGGGGGTCACCCGCGCCCGCTCGCCCAGGACGTCACCGTGCAGCATGAAGCAAACCCCTCACTTTGAGTCCCTCGCGTTCTTCCGACGCGCCCCCCAACACCTGCCGCAGCCCCGCCACGAACGCTGCCGGGCACTCCACCTGGGGCACGTGGCCGCACCGCGGGATGGTGGTCAGGCGCGCCCGTGGCAGGCCCTCCGCCAGACGGCGCGCGTAGTCCAGGGGCATCAAGCGATCCGACTCGCCCCACAACAGCTCCACCGGCACCTGCACCTCGTGCAGGCGGCCGTCGAGGAGGTAGTCGCTCATGCCGGCGGAGGTGGACGCGAACCGCCCCAGAGGTCCCCTCCGGGCATGGCGAACGATGTCGTCGAGGACGAAATCGGGCACCGGCGGGCTGTTCGGGTCGCGGGTGGCCGCCACCGTGGCGCGCGCCTCCTCGCGGTTGCCGGGAATCACCTTGACCTCGGTGTTCTGCCCGCGAATCGCGCCGCCGGAGACCACCACCACCCGCTCCACCCACGCCGGGTGACGGTGCGCCAGCAGCAGCGCCATCCATCCACCGAGGGAGTTCCCGACCACGGTGACCGGACGCGAGCGCGCCTCCGCCGCCACCACCGCCTCGACCCCGGCGAGGATTTCCCCGACCTGGATGGGTCCCCTGCGTGGTGAGCTGTCGCCGTGGCCGGCAAGGTCGGGAACCACCAGCGTGTACTCGCCCACCAGATCCTTGGCCACGGGCGCCCAGGTGCCGGACTGGTCGCCGGCGCCGTGCAGCAGCACCAGGACCGGCCCCTGCCCCCCCCGCCAGACCGCCTGGGGTCCGGCCGGGGAGCCGACCTTTGAGCCGGTCAGCCCGGCCTTGCCCAGGGCGCGGCGCGACGACCACTCCAGGACGGTAAGTGGGCGCTTGAGCATCAACCAGGCACCGGCAGCGCCGGCAACGATCAGGCCGCCGCCCACCACCACGGCTGCCACGGTTGCGCTCCTCACGCTCTCCTCCGGCCTCGGTTCATGCCCATCGAAACGCCGCCGCCGCCTGGTTGTAGCCCACCCCGGAGCCGACCATGACCAGCAAGTCGCCGGAGCGTACCCGCCCCTGAGCGAGCGCGTCGTGCAGCGCCATGGGAATGCACGCCGAGCCGGTGTACCCCCAGCGCTCCATGATCGTATGGGTCTTGGACATGGGTAGGCCCAGCTCGGCCATCACCAGTTCGATGGAAGGCTTGCGCACCTGAGTGAAGATGATGACCTCCACCTCATCGAGGGCAAACCCGGCGGTCTCCGCCAGCCGCCGCGTCAGTCGCGGCCACCCCTCGTGGTTGATCTCCGGGGGGTAGCGCTCCAGCATTCTCACCGCCGTGCGACCTGCCTGCACCGACTCCAGCGACGCGGGCTCGAAAGTGCCTCCGGAGTACAGCCCCCAGTGGCGGTGGTACTCGCCGCCGGCCTGGAACGCCGCCCCCAGAAACCCTGGCTTGGCGGCCGGGCGCAGCACCGCCGCCCCCGCCCCGTCGCCGTAGAAGAACACCATCGGGTCGTCTGGGGAGGCCAGCTTGTGCATCAGGTACACCCCTACCACCAGCACCGTGCGGATCGCCGGATTGGTGGCGATGATGCCGGCGGCGGCCGCCAGCGCGGTGGGAAAGGAGGCACACGCGCACCCCACGTCGAAGGTGCCGGCGTTGACCGCCCCCAGCTTGTGCTGGAGCACCACCGAGGTGGCCGGCGTGATGTAGTCGGGCGAGTCGGTGCCCAGGAGGACGAGGTCCACCTCGGCAGGGGTGATGCCGGCTGCCTGCAGCGCCTGCCGGGCGGCGGGCAACGCCACGTCCGAGGTCGCCCAGTCCTCCGGCGCCCAGAACCGGCTCAGAATCCCTGTCGACGCCTCCATCTTGTCCACGAACTCTGGAAAGCGGGCCTCGAAACGAGCCCGCAGCTCCTGATTGGAAACCTCTCGCTCGGGCAGGAAGCACCCGGTGGAGACGATCTGCGCATACCGTGCCATCGCCATGCTCCCCTGCCAGGCGCCGCCGCCTAGGTGCCCACGACCAGGCCGCCGTCCACCGACAGCACCGCGCCGGTGATGAACGAGGCCGCGTCGGAGGCGAGGAAGACGTAGGCGTTGGCGATGTCGATGGGCTGGCCCATGCGGCCGATGGGAGTGCGGGCGACCATGCTGTCCAGCACCTTTTCCGGCATCGCGGCGAGGATCTCGGTGGCGACGAAGCCAGGAGCAACGGCGTTGACGCGGATCCTGTAGCGCCCCAGTTCGCGCGCCCACACCCGCGTCATGCCGATCACCCCGGCCTTCGTGGCGACGTAGTTGGTCTGGCCGAAGTTGCCGTACAGCCCCACCACCGAGCTGGCGTTCAGCACGACGCCGCCGCCGCCGGCGATGAGGTGCGGCACCGCGGCGCGGGTGCAGTTGAAGACGCCGCGCAGGTTGACGCCGATCACCGCCTCCCACTGCTCGTCGCTCATGCTGCCGGCGAGCTGCCCGTCCTTGAACTTCACCAGCTGGCCGTCGCGCACGATGCCAGCGTTGTTGACGAGCACATCGAGGCGGCCCCAGCGGCCGAGCACCGCCGCCAGGCCCGCTCCCACCGCCGCGGCGTCGGCGACGTTGACCGCGAAGAAGGCGCCCTCGCCGCCGGCTGCGGTCAGTTCTCCGAGGAGGGATTCGCCCCTCGCCGCATCAACGTCCCACGCCGCGACCCGGCACCCCTCGGCGGCAAAGCGCCGCGCCGTCTCGCGCCCGATGCCGGCGGCCGCCCCGGTGACGACCACAACCTTCCCCTGCAAGCCCGTGTCCATGGCCATTCCGCACCTCCTTGACGCGATGCTTGAGCGTCGGATGAGGCGGGGAGAGGACGCCCCCTCCCCGCCCGGCGGGTCTAGAACGAGTACCGCAGGCCGAGCTGGATCTCCCGGCCGGCGAAGGTGGCGGCGTAGTTGCCGAAGTTGGGGTTGGCCCGGTACGGCGCCGTGCGGTTGGTGACCGTGGGGCCGGAGAGGAACTCGGCGGAGTCCACGGTGTTGACGTTGTAGTTGGTGTGGTCGAAGAGGTTGAACGCCTCGGCGATGACCTCGATGTTGCCCGCCCCGGCGATGGCGAATCCCTTGGTGAGGCGCAGACTCACCGAACGATAGATGGGTCCCTCCATGGAGTTCCGCTTGATCCCCGCGGGGCGATCGGAGTTCTTGCCGTCACCGTTGTAGTCGTACCCCAACCGATGGTTCCACGGCTGGCCGGTGCCGTACTCCACGATGGGCGCCACGGTGATCTGCCACGGCAGGCGGAGCACGCCGGTGGCAACGATGCGCATGCGCTCATGCCCGCGCGCCCGCCCCCACTCGCCTTCGGGGTCGGCGGGGTCGGAAGGATAGCCGTCGGGGAAGGCCGGCGAGAAGTCGTCAGAGAGGTTCTTCTTGTCGGCGAAGGTCACCGAGGCGGTGACGATGTGGCCGCCCTTGAGCACGCCGTTGAGCGAGGCCACCAGCGCCTTGTACTTGGAGCGCCCCTCGTTGCCGTAGACGTTGATCTGGCTCCACGCGCGGTCGGGCCGGACGGGGTTGGCGTTGCCGCCGAAGTTGCGATCGCGCAGGAAGATCTCGTTGGAGCCTTCGACGTAGATTCCCTCCACGTCAACGTAGAGGCCGGTGCGGCCAAGCTTCTGGGTGAAGCCAAGGGTGAACTGGTCGCTCTCCGGAGCCTCCAGCTGGTTGGCGATGAGCGTGGCGTTCTTGGCCAGCAGGATGCCGGTGTTCTCCGGGTTGTTGGGGTCGAGCCAGAAGGCGGGCGGCAGGCCGAGCAGCGCGCCGTTGAACCGGGTGAGGATGACGCGGCCGGTGACACCGTTCTGCTGCAGTTCGGTGAAGGCGGGCACGAGCAGGTAGCGGCCGGTGAAGCGGCCGGCGCCGCCGCGCATCACCGAGCTGCCGCGCCCCGTCACGTCCCAGGAGAAGCCGAGGCGCGGCTGAAAGTTGTCGGTGTCGCGCTTGCGTTTTTCGGTGAGAAGCGGGTGCTCGAAGCCGGGGTTGTTGCCCTTCATGTCCAGGTCGTAGCGCACCCCGAAGCTCAAAGTGAGACCCGGGGCCGCCGCCCAGTCGTCCTGGATGAAGGCGCCGTACAGCGTGTTGTTGATGGTGACATCGCCCGAACCGACGCCGTAATTGTAGGCCAGCGGCAGCGCGCGGCTGTCGGTGACGTACACCATCAGGCCGTACTTGAAGACGGGCAAGTCGAAGCGGTCTTCGATACGCGTCACGGCCGCGCCGAACTTGAGGCCGTGATCGCCCCTGAACAGGCGGAACGTCTCGCGCAGCTCGTACTGCGTGTCGTCTCCCAGCAGACCCGCCACCTCGTTGGCGCCGGTGCGCAGCGTCACGCCGGAGGAGAACCACTCGCCCATGGCGGTGGAGTTGCCCGGCTCGTCGTACTTGCGACGCCCGATTTGCAGGCGCAGCTCGTTGAGCATCTCCGCGGAGACCACCCAGACGTGCTCGCCGGTGAAGTTCCAGTTGTCGCGGTTGACTTCCAGGCCGCTCTCGGGGCTGCGCACGCCGCCGTCGACGCCGACGCGGAAATTGTCCTCCCGGTAGCGCTCCCACACCAACCGGCCGGAGAGGCGCTGCCCCTCGCTGGTGACGTAGTCCAGGGCAGCAAACCCGAGCGTCTGGTCGAAGGGGTGGTCGACGTCCGCGGCCTGGGCGGCGAAGGCGCCCTTGGGCCGGAACAGGGCGATGTTGTCCTCGTTGATCTGCTCGGCGGAGAGGAAATAGTGGAAGTGGTCGCGGGTGATCGCCCCGCCGATGGTGAAGCCGAACTGGGTGCGCTTGTAGGGCAGGTTGTCCTGCTCCAGGGCGCCCGGCTCGCGCAGGCTGTCGGCGCGGTAGAAGCCGAAGGCGGTGCCGGCGATGTCGTTCCCTCCGGAGCGAGTGACGATGGACAGCGCTCCTCCCGCGGACTGGCCGATCTCGGTGTCAAAGCGGTTAGTGATCACCCGGAACTCGCGGATGGCGTCCTGGGAAAAGCGCGCCCGCGCCAGCCCCAGCGTCGGGTCGGTAAAGTCCACTCCGTCCACCATGATGGTGGCCTGGGAGGCGTTGCCCCCCGCCCCCAGCACCGGCGACGTCTCGATGAACCGAAACGTGCCGCGTTCCCGCGCCACGCCGGGGGCGGTGAACGCGAGCTTCTGGAAGTCGCGATCGGGCACCGGCAGGTAGGCGATCTGCTCGGGCACGATGGTGGTGGAGGAGTCGGTCTTGAACACGTCCACCACGGGTGCGGTGGCAGTCACGACGATCTCCTCCTGGCGCGCTTCCTGCATGGTGACTTGCAGCTTGGCGGTCTGCCCGACCCGCAGAACCAGGTTCTCCTCGGTCACCGGGGTGAATCCGGACAGCTCGAAGCGCACCCGGTAGCTCCCCGGCGGGAGCGCGGCAAACCGGGTCACGCCGCTGGCGTCGATGACCGCGAGGCGCTGCAGGCCGGTGTCGGTCGCGGTCAGCGTGACGGTTGTGCCGGGCAGGGGGGCGGACTGCTCGTCCATGACCTGGACCTCCACCACGGCGGTATTGACCTGGGCCTGCGCCGTGCCGGCGGCGAGCGTGCCGGCGAGCAGCGCGAGCGCGCAGCTCCATCTCATGCTTCTCTTCTTCTCCTGCATAACATCCTCCCGGGTGTCGTCACACCCTCCTCTGGCCGATCGGCTGGCGGCGCGGGCAATGCCCGAAGGACGTCGGGGCGACCTGTCCGCCGTTGTGAGTTCGTGTCGCTGCGACGATCTCCCTTCGAAGAAAAACGAACGCTCGATATGTTTCTTCGTTGAATCTAAGCTGTCGTGCGGCCAGTGTCAAGACCCCCCAGATGGGGGATGTCCGCGGAGCGAGGTGCCGGGCCTCTCGGCCGGCTACGCAACCACCGCGGTGCCTGCGGGGGTCACGGCGCGGTACAGCTCGAGGGCGGTGGCGGCCAGGCGGGCTGGGGTCCAGGCGCCTGCCTGCACCGCCGCCTCTCGTCCGGCTGCGGCGCGGCGGGCGGCATCGCCAGCCCAGGCGGAGATGAGAACTGCCAGGGCGGCCGCGTCGTGGGCGGGGTAGAGATCGCCGGTGAGGCCCGGGCGCACCAGATCCGCTGCCCCTTCCACCTCCGCCGCCAGCACCGTCACACCGCACGCCATGGCCTCGACGATGGCGCGATGGCCCCAGTCGGACCCGGCGGCAGGAAAGACGAACAGATCCATGGCCGCGTAGAGATGTGCGAGCCCTTCCTCGACGTATCCCGGAAAGCAGACTCGAGGCGCGACCCCCAGTGTCTCCGCGAGAGCCCGCAGGTGCTCGCAGCCCTCCCCCTGCCCGACGATCATCCCCCACACGCCGGGGGCGGCGGCGAGGGCGCGCAGGAAGAGGTCCTGGCCGCGATGGCGGTGGAGTTTTCCCACCGTGCCTGCAACCACCGCCGCCGCCGGAACGCCCAGGCGCGCCCGCGTACCAGTGCGGTCACCGGCTCGCCGGAATCGCTTCTCCACCGCCGGCGGCAGCACCACCCACGGGATCCGCGCCGCCTGTCTCCGGCGCTGCCATCGTCGCGCCAGCGCGGGCGTCGCCAGGGCAACGCCGGCGGTGGCGGCGAAGAGCCAGCCCTGAAACGGGTCGCGGCGCAGGTGGCGGGGGTGGCGCACGCTGCGGATCAGCACCCTTCCGCGGGACGGCGAGCGCAGCGCCAGGCGCGCCAGGGCATGGTCGTGAGGGAGGTGACAGTGCAGCACGTCGAATCCCTCCGCCAGTCGCCTCACCCGGGCCACCGCCCGCCGTAGATCGCCCATGGAACGCTCTTTGGTCAAGATCGGGTGGACCCACGGGCAGCCCGCCAGCCGCTCCTGGAGGTTGTGCCCACCACGAATGGCGAACTCAGCGTCGCACCCCGCCTGACGCAGCGCCTCGACAAGCTGCAGGGCCGGCGCGGCGGCGCCGGTGAAGCGGTCGGCGGCGATGAGGTGCAGCACCCGCACCGCGCCATGGTACCTGGCCGGGGGAAAGAGGCGATCCCCGGGAGCTCCCGCGGGCGCTGCAAAGCTCAAGCAGTGCTAGCATTGCCGCGGAGGACGAGATGCCGGTGGACCCGCAGTTGCTGGAGATCCTGGTGTGCCCCGCGTGCAAGACCGAGTTGACCCTTCTACCGCTGCCGGAAGCCACCTGTGTGATGCTCGTGGCGCGCTTTCGCGACAAGTTCCGCGATGAGACACCGGAGGTCAGCGAGGGCTTGAACTGCTCCCGGTGCGCCCGCACCTTTCCCATCGTCAGTGACATCCCGGTGATGCTCCTGGACGAAGCCCTTCCCCCGCAGCAGTGACGGCGCAGTTCTTCCGATGGGTCAGCAGCCGCCGTGCGGACGCCGTGGCCGCCGTGCTGCTGGGTGTCGCGGCGGTGGTCTCCTACCGCATTTCGCTCTCCAACATCTTGCTGGTGGGAGCCGCCGGTGCCGCCTGGGTAGCGTGGCGCCGAGGACAGCTGCGCGGACAACCCCGCGGCCGCAGTGTCAGCCGGCCCCTGGTGGTGTTCGCCGGGCTGACCGTGATCTCCGCCATGGCCTCGGTGGATCCTCTGGGGAGCATTCAGGAGGTGCCCCGCCTGCTGGTGTTCCTCACCGTTCCCCTGGCGGCCGCGGTGCTCAACGAGCGCCGCTGGCCGCTGCTGGTGATCGGGCTGGCCGTGTCCGTCACCCTTCTCGGAGTGTGGGGAATGTTCGAGTATGCCGCCGGCGCCAACCACCTCGACGACCGCATCCACGGCCCGCTCTCCCACTACATGACCTACTCCGGGTGGGTGCTGCTGGCGGTGCTGGTGGTGGTCACGCATGCGCTGCTGGAGCGCAAGTTCCTGTTCCTCCTCCCGGTGGCGGTGGGGGTGGTGGCCCTGTTGCTGTCCTATACCCGTAACGCCTGGGTCGGACTGGCGGTGGGGGTGCTGGTGCTGGCGGCAGTGTGGCGGCGCCGGCTGCTCCTCGTCTACCCGCTGCTGGCGCTGGCGGTGTGGCTCGTGTTCCCGCGGGCGGTGGTGGACCGCGCCCTTTCGACCTTCGACCTCACCCAGCACGCCAACTACGATCGCCTGTGCATGGCCGTGGCGGGCGGCAAGATGATCCAGGATCACCCGTGGACGGGAGTGGGTCCCGGTATGGTGAAGCGCACCTACCCGCTGTACCGGGTAGACGATGCACCCACCTGGAGTGCCTCCCACCTCCACAACAACCCGCTGCAGATCGCCGCCGAGCGGGGCTTGCCCGCCCTCGCCGCCTACCTCTGGCTGGTGGCTTCGTTCACCGGCTCCGCCTGGCGGGTGCTTCCCTCCCTGGCCTCCCGCCGCCGCACCATGGTGGCGGCGGGACTGGTTGGGTTCACCGGCCTCACGGCGGCCGGGCTGTTCGAGTACAACTTCTGGGACGCCGAGATCTTCTACCTCACCCTGCCGCTGCTGGGAGCGGCGGCGGGTCGCGTTGAGGAGGCTCAGCCGTGAGCCCCAGGGTGTGGGCGGTGGGAGAGCTGCTGCGCGAGGTCAACGCCCTGCTCGCCGGCGCCCTCGGCGAGGTGATGGTGCGGGGCGAGCTGTCCGGCGTCAAGGTGGCGGGGTCGGGGCACTGCTACTTCCAGCTCAAGGATACGGACGGGACGGTCTCCTGCGCCCTGTGGGCGAGCCGCGCCGACCGCTTGAGATTCCGCCTCACCGATGGCCTGGCGGTACTCGTGCGGGGGACGCTGGAGGTGTACTCCCAGCGCGGGTCGCTGCAACTCATCGCCGCCGAGGTGATCCCCGAGGGGATCGGCGAGCTGCAGCTGGCCTTCGAGCAGCTCAAGGCGAAGCTGGCGGGAGAGGGGCTGTTCGCGCCGGAGCGCAAACGTCCCATGCCGGCGTTGCCGCAGCGCATCGGCCTGGTGACCTCGGCCAGCGGCGCCGCGGTGCGCGACGTGCTCAGCGTGTTGTCGCGCTGGCAGTCCCTTGCCGTGCTGCTGGCTTCGGTGCGCGTGCAGGGGCGTGGCGCAGCGGGGGAGATCGCCCGGGCGGTGCGCATCCTGGGGTCGAGCGGCCGGGTGGACGTGGTGCTGGTGGTGCGCGGTGGCGGCTCGCTGGAGGACCTGTGGGCGTTCAACGAGGAGGTCGTCGCCCGCGCCATTGCGACCTGTCGCGTGCCGGTGATCTCCGGCGTCGGCCACGAGGTGGACTTCACCATCGCCGATTTCGCCGCCGACATCCGCGCCGCGACGCCGACCCAGGCGGCGGAGCTGGTGGTCGCCCGTCTGGAGGAGCAGGCGCGGCGGGTCGAACTGGCTGTAGAGCGGCTGGAGCGTGCCGCTCGGCGCCGCCTGGAACGGCTTTCGCTCCGGCTGCGCGCTCTGGAGGGCGCGCGCGGGCTTGCCCAGGTGCCCCAGCGGGTACGCCTGCTGCGCCAGCGGGTGGAGCATCTCGCCGAGCTGCCGCGGCGATTGCGCGCCGTGCTGGCCGGCCGGCAGCGCCGTCTGGACGGTGCGGCGGCACGGCTGCTGCACTGGCCGGTTCGGGTGGGGGCGCCGCGCCGGCGGGAGCTGGTCACCGCGCGGCTGGCGGTGGCCGGTGAGCGGCTGAAGGCGCTGGCCCGCCGTCGCGCCGCCGAGTTGTCCGAGAAAGAGCGGGCGCTGGCGGCACTCTCCCCGCGGGCGGTGTTGCGCCGCGGCTATTCCATCACCTCGCGCGAAGCTGACGGCCGGCCTCTGCGCGATCCCCGTGAGGTGGCGCCCGGGGAGCGCGTGCTCACGACGCTGGCCCTCGGCCAGTTGCGCTCGTTGGTCATTGCCCGTGATGGTGCACAGGCGAAGTTGTTCGGCGACGAGGCGGACCACGAGGGGGCTGGGGCCGCCCCGACAGAGGGAGCGATCGAGCCATGAGCAAGGAGACGTTCGAAGAGGCGCTGGCGCAGCTCGAGGACGTGGTGGCGCGGCTGGAAGACGAAGCGGTGGGCCTGGAGGACGCCCTCAAGCTCTTCGAAAAAGGGGTCAAGCTGGCGCGCCGGTGTCGCACGCAGTTGGCCGCCGTGGAGCGCCGGGTGGAGCAACTGCTGGCCGAGGCGGGCGAGGGGGAAGAACTGGAAACCGCCCCCTTCTCGCCCCAGGAGAGCTGACCTCGTGCATCTCTCTGCCCATCTCGCGGCGGAGGCGGCCGCCATCGACGCGGCGCTTGATCGCTTGCTTCCGCTCGCCGGGAACTGGCCGATCCGGCTCAACGAGGCGATGCGCTACGCCGTCTTCGGCGGCGGTAAGCGCCTGCGCCCGGTGCTGGTCCGGGCCGCCTGCCGCGCGGCCGGGGGTGACGCGGAGGCGGCGCTCGAACCCGCCTGCGCAGTGGAGCTCGTCCACACCTACTCGCTGATCCACGATGACCTGCCCGCCATGGACAACGATGCGCTGCGCCGCGGCCGCGCCACCGTGCACGTCGCATTCGACGAGGCGCTCGCCATCCTTGCCGGTGATGCTCTGCTCACCCTCGCCTTCGAGGTGCTGGCCACCTACCCGGCGGGCGACGCCTGGGCACCCGCGCGCGCCGCGGCGTGCGCCCTGGTGGCCGAAGCGGCGGGGTCGGCGGGCCTGGTGGGGGGCCAGGTGGAGGACATGCAGGCGGCGGGCGCCCCGCCCGATGCGGCGCGCCTGGAGCGCATGCACCGTGCCAAGACGGGAGCGCTGCTGGCCGCCTCGGTGGAGCTGGGGGCCTTGCTGGCCGGGGTGGCACGGGAGCGCCGCGCTGCCTTTCGCCGCTTCGGCCAGCAACTGGGTCTGTGCTTTCAGGTTGCGGATGATATCCTCGACGTGACGGGAACGGCCGCCAGCCTGGGCAAGAGCCCCGGCAAGGACGCGTCGGCCGGCAAGCTGACCTACCCGGCGGTGTACGGACTCGCCGCCGCGCGGGCGGAGGTCGAGCGGCTGGCAGCGCACGCGGTGGCCATGGCGGTCGAGCTGGAGGGGAAGGAGGGACTGCTCGGGCAGCTGGCAGAGTTCGCCGCGCACCGGGACCACTAGCATGAAGATCCTCGAGACGATCCACGACCCGCACGACCTGCGCCGTCTCCCTGAAGAGGCGCTGCCCGAACTGGCCGAGGAGATTCGCCGGTTCCTGCTCGAGCATCTCTCCCAGACCGGTGGCCATCTGGCCTCCGGGCTCGGCTCGGTCGAACTGACCCTTGCGCTGCACTACGTCTTCGACACGCCCCGCGACCTGCTGGTGTGGGACGTGGGCCACCAGTGCTATCCGCACAAGGTACTCACCGGGCGGCGGGAGCAGTTCGCCACGCTGCGCACCTACGGCGGACTTTCCGGCTTTCTCAAGCGCGAGGAGAGCGAGTACGACGCGTTCAACGCCGGGCACGCCTCCACCTCCATCTCGGCGGCGCTGGGGATGGCGGCGGCGCGTGACCTCCGCGGTGGCAACCACCGGGTGGTGGCGATCATCGGCGACGGAGGCCTCACCGGCGGCATGGCGATGGAGGGGTTGAACCAGGCCGGTTTCCTCGGCCGCCGCCTGATGATCATACTGAATGACAACGAGATGTCCATCAGCCCCAACGTCGGGGCGCTGCACGGCTATTTGAACCGCATCATCCAGGGCCAGCCCTACCGTCGCTTCAAGGACGAGATCGAGCACGTGCTGCTGGCCATCCCACGGGTGGGCGAGGGGATGTTGAAGTTCGCCCGGGAAGCCGAGCGCATGGCCAAACAGCTGCTGGTGCCCGGGCTGCTGTTCGAGGAGCTCGGGTTCACCTACGTGGGACCGATCAACGGTCACTCGCTGCCGCAGCTCCTCGCCACCCTCCGCACCCACCGCGACGATGCCCACCCGGTGCTGGTCCACGTCACCACCCGCAAGGGGAAGGGGTGGCAGCCGGCGGAAAAGGACCCGGTCTTCTGGCACGGCGCCACGCCCTTTTCCGTGGAAACCGGCGAAGTGGCGCGAGGAACCGCCAAGGCTCCCTCGTTCACCTCGGTGTTCGGCCGTACCCTCGTGGAGCTGGCGAAGGCCGATGACAGGATTGTCGCGATCACCGCCGCCATGCCCGAGGGCACCGGCCTGGACCTCTTCGCCAGGGAGTTTTCGCAGCGCTTCTACGACGTGGGGATCTGCGAGCAGCACGCGGTGACGTTCGCGGCCGGGCTGGCCGCCCAGGGGATGCGGCCGGTGGTGGCGATTTACTCCACCTTCTTGCAACGCGCCTTCGACCAGATTTTCCACGACGTCTGCCTGATGCGGCTGCCGGTGGTGTTCGTGCTGGATCGCGGCGGCCTGGTGGGCGCCGACGGCCCGACCCACCACGGTGTGTTCGACCTCTCCTACCTGCGCATCTTCCCCGAGATGACGGTGATGGCACCCAAGGACGAGGGAGAACTGCGTCACATGCTGGCCACCGCCCTCGCCCACCCCGGCCCGGTGGCGCTGCGCTACCCGCGCGGCGCCGGGTACGGCGTCCCGCTGGACGAGCCCCCGCGGCCGCTCCCGATGGGGCGGGCCGAGGTGCTGCGCCAGGGCAAGGACGGTGCCATCTGGGCGATCGGCACCCTGGCCAGCGAGGCGTTGCGGGCCGCGGTGCGCCTGGCGGGTGAGGGCGGGCCCGACGTGACCGTCGTCAACGCCCGCTTCGTCAAGCCCCTCGACGCCGACCTGCTGGCGCAGCACGCCGCAGCCGGGGCGAGCCTCATGACGGTGGAGGAGAACGCCCTGGCCGGTGGCTTTGGCAGCGCGGTGGGCGAGGCCATCACCGCCCTGGGGGTGACCGGGGTGCGGTTGGAATGTCTCGGCGTCCCCGACGAATACCAGCCCCACGGTAGCCAGGAGATCCTGCGCGCCCGCCTGGACCTGGATGTGGAGGGGATGTGCCGGCGCTCGCGCGCCTTCTTTCCCGTCTCGCTGGCGCCACGCGCCGCCTCCCGGCCGCGCCCGGCATGAGGAGCCACCGCACCACCTCCCTCCGCATCCTCGAACTCCTCACCTACTACCTGCCGCACCGCACCGGGTTGACGTTGCACGTGCAGCGCCTCGCCGAGGAGCTGGCGCGCCGCGGCCATCGTGTGACGGTGCTGTCGGCCAGGTTCAAGGCGGACCTGCCGCGCTCGGAGGCCATCGCCGGCGTGGCGGTGCGACGGCTTTCGGCACCGCTGCGAATCAGCCGCGGCATGCTCATGCCCGGCTACCCCGTGGCGCTGTCGCGGCTGGTGCGCCGTCACGACGTGGTGCACGCCCACTCGCCGCTGCTGGAGCTGCCGCTGGTGGCGCTGGCCTGCCGGCTGGCCCGCCGCCCGCTGGTGGTCACCCACCACGGCGATCTCGTCCTGCCCGCTGGCGCCTTCAACCGAGCGGTCGAGCGCCTGGTGTTCGCCTGCTACCGGCTGGGGGTGGGCCGGGCCGACAAGCTCGTCGCTTACAGCGACGACTACGCTGCGGTGTCGCGATACTTGCGGCCGTGGAAGGATAAGGTGGTGGCCATCCCCCCACCGGTGGAGGTGCCGGTGCCGCAGCCGCAGGCGGTGTCCGCCTGGCGTGCCCGCCTGGCGGGGGGCGAGGGTCCGGTGGTCGCCTACGCCGGCCGCTTCGTCGAAGAGAAGCGCCCCGATCTGTTGCTGAAGGCCATGCCCGAAGTGCGGCGACACCGGCCGGGAGCAGTGGTCGCGTTCGCCGGCCAGCAGGTGCTGCCCTACGAGCGCTACCTGGAGCGCTGCCGAGCCCTCATCGAGGAGCAGCGCGAGCACGTGCACTTCGCCGGTCTGCTGGAGAACCCCGCCGAGCTGGCTGCCTTCTACGCCGCGGCGGACGTGCTCGTGCTGCCCTCCGAGAGCGAGTGCTTCGGTCTGGTGCAGGTGGAGGCGATGCTGTGCGGCACCCCGGTGGTGGCCACCGACATTCCAGGGGCGCGGGTGCCGGTGCGGGCGACCGGCATGGGTGTACTGGTGCCACCTCGGGATGCGGGGGCGCTGGCCCGGGGCATCGTCACGGCGCTCGACGAGCGAGCCCGGCTCGTCCGCCCACGCGCCGAGATCGAGGCGCTCTACGCCGCACCGGTCACGGTGGATCGTGTCGAGGCGCTGCTGCGGCGGGTGGTGCGCCCGTGACCCGGATCGAGGCGCGGGAGCGAGCCGTCCTCGAGGCCCTGGCCGGGGAGGCAGATCCCGCCTTTCGCGCCCGCGCCGCCTGGGTGCTGGCTCGCCTGGGCCTGCCCGAGGGCGGCAGCGTGCTGGAGGTGGGCACCGGCAACGGCGCGTTGCTGCGTCTGGCCGTGACGCTGGGCACAACCAGCGCGGTGGGGGTGGACAACGACCTGGCGCGGCTGGCCTGGGCCCGGCGCAGCGGGGTGCGAGAGCCCCTGGTGGCGGCTGATGCGACGCTTCTGCCATTTCGCAGCGGCGCCTTTCCGGTGGCGCTGGCCAGCGAGGTGCTGGAGCACCTCGGCGATGATGTTGCGGCGTTGGCCGAAGTGCGGCGCGTCGTGTCTCCTGGCGGTAAGCTCGCGGTCACCGTGCCCCACGCCCGCTACCCGGTGGCGTGGGACCCGCTGGCGTGGGCGCTCGAGCGAGTGGGGGTGCAGCCGCCGCGGCGCGGCTGGTACGTGGGCATCTGGTACGGGCACCGGCGTCTGTACACGCGGGCACAACTGGCCGACGCCGCGTCCTCCGCCGGGTGGGCGGTGGAGGCGCTGGCGGTGCTGGTGCCCGGCGCCTTCCCGTTCGCTCACTTCCTCCTGTACGGGGTCGGCAAGCGCCTGCTGGAAGCCGGCGTCGTTGGCCGGCGCGCCGCCGCAGCGGTGGGCCGCACCCCCGCGGGCGGCCCGTTGCCGCCTCCCTGGCACCCCATCGGCGTAGCGATTCGCGTGCTGCGCTGGGCCGACGCGCGGGGGCAGCGGCGGGAGGCGCGCCGTCCCTCGGGTCGCGGCGTTCACCTGGCGGCGTTGCTGACCCCATGCGCGCCGAACCTTCGCTCGAATCCCGCTTCGTGAACCTGCAGGGCAGCCGGTCGGGGGACCACCCCCCCGGGCCCCGGCGCCATCGTCTCTTTACGGGAGGGACAAGATGGCCGCGCACGGCAGCGACAAGCCGCGCCTGTCCTTGGCAAAGCTAAAGGCGCGGAAAGCCAATTCCCGCGCACCCCCGGGTCGCCCCATGTAGAGGATGGGCAGGAGCCGATGCGTCCTGGTTTCCAGCGCTCGCGTGAGCTTGGGATCGTGCAACAGATCCTCGTGCAGGAGAAGCACCCGGTCCAGGCTCTTGCCGGTCAAGAGGGCGACGAACTGGAAGGCGATCCATGACTTGGGGTCCCCGCCGCCCGCCGGGGAGGGAGCCTCCGGTAGGAGGAAATGAAAGTACAACCCGACCCGGTTCTCGTTCAGGGTGAAGGGTTCCACGTCAAAGAGCTGGCTGCCAGCCGGCAACGTGACGGCCGCCCTGCGCTCGTCGATCGCCGCCTCGCCTTCGCCCTCCTCGATCCAAAGCGGCACCGGCTCCAGCGCGGACAACCCTTCCTCGCCCAGGGAGGCGCGAAAGAACAGCCACCCCCGGCGGTTCGCAGCACCGACCCGTTCCCCGGCAGCGCGCACCAGCACACGCAGCGGTGGCTGCTGCGCGTCATCGGAAAATGGGACGAGATCGAGGGTGTCGTCGTCCACGGTGAGGCGTCCTCCCTCGCGATCCTTCGCCTGCGCCCGCACCGCCGCACCGAGCGCCGATCCGTGGATGGGCAGGGGTGCGAGCCTTCGCGTGCCCATGGGCAGTCGGAAGGCGACCGGGCCCCCGGGGCTCGCGTGGGGGTGAATCGTGCCGCCAGAGCGGGGCGGTTGGCCGAACAACCACACGGTGAAAGCGTCCCCTTCCCGCTGCAGGCTCGCTCCCGAGACGAATTCCACCGGTAGATCCACGGGGTTGCTGGCCGCCAGCTCCAGGTCGTAACACAGCAGCCTCGCCGGGCTGCGGGTGAGCACCGCGTAGCTGCAGGTGGGCGACTCCTCCATGGCGAGGAGGATCGGCCGCGACCAGCGCAGTTCCCCTCCGCCCACCGCCGCCATGGCGGCCCCGGGGGTGTTGCGTCGGTGGGCGGCGGAGCGCTTGCGCACCTTGCCAGCGCTGTCAATAATGGCGAGCGTCCAGTGCTCCTCCACAAACTCCAGCTTGGCGGAACTCGTGCCCCCCGCGCGGCGCTCCTCCTCGATGCGCCTGCGGTCGGCCCAACGGTCCACACGCGTCTTCTTCTCCCGCAGGAGCGCCAAAAAGCGCGTTTCGCTGAGGCGGAGCAGTTGGCCCAAGTCCGTGTGCGTCTCCACCCCGGTGGCCGGGGCGGTGGCCGGCGGGCGGTCGAGACACAAGCTCTGCCGCCCCTGCAGCAGGGGCTCGCCCGCGACCGCGCAGCCGACGCCGAGCAGAAGGAGTGTCAACCCCAACGGAGTCGTCGCGGGCAGCGCAAGCCTAGGAGTTGGTGCGGGGCTCATGGCGTGTTAGCCTGTGCAACCCATTTCCCATTCGCCGCTACTGTGATTGTAGTACACCGACAAATAGCAGTTGCTGCCCGGAGAAGCGAAACAGCTTCCCCCGCTCCCTCCGCCTGAACATTCCAAGCCGTGGATCCACCGGGGACGAAGCGGGAGACTTCCACCTCCGTCGATGCCGAGGCGGACCACCGGCGGGTCGGTGGCATCCTTTGGGAACGCGCAGCCACAACCGTGGGGTGGCGTTGCTTCATCCCTGAACCCCTCGGGCTCCCCGGTGGCGCCGACGAGCATCGGCGCGGTGAGGAGAAGAACCGCCACCGACAGCCTCAAACGCACAGCGACGACGGATTTCATCATTTCGCCTATCCCTCTTTGTCAGGTCTTCGCCATACTGGAGGCATTCTCTCTCTCTCTCTCTCTCATGTGTCAATCCCTCAAAAGTGGGATGTGCGTGAACAGCAGAGTGCCGCCCGGGCCTCTCAGGAGCCGCTGTCCTTGCGCAGGGTGTCGGAGGGTTTCTCGTGCGAGGAGTACTGGAGTTCGGCACGACCCCCGGGAAGCCACCGGCGTCGGCCCCGCCGCCGGCCCTCGGGGCGCGGCGTTCACCTGGCGGCGTTGCTGGCTTCCCCCAAGGGGCCGCCGGCGCCCTCGCGCCGGTAGCGCTGGAAGAGCGCGCCCCATGGGGACTCCCGCAGGAAGCGCCGAACCCGGCGGCGGCCGATGGTGGGGTGCCAGACGAAGTCATGGTAGAGGTACGAGCCGGCCACGAACAGGTACACCAGCGGCGAGTGGAAAAACATCTTCTGCAGCCCTTCGAGCGGCCCGAACCAGAGCAGACGGCCGATGCGGGCGGCGAAGTTGGCGCCGACCGAGAACCCCCACCGCTGATAGAGAAACCTGATGGGCGTTGGCCTACTGCGGGGCCGGCACGCGCCAACGTCACGTCGCGGTTGGCCTTCCAGCGCCACGATGGCGATGCCATTCCAGGGCTGCAGCAAGGCCGTTTGCAAGAATCGCGGCGGCGGCGACCGCCCAGAAGAACGCTCTGGCCAGGACGTGCTGTGAAGCGCCAGCAAGGTGGGCCGTGCGCGCCAGCAGCACGATTGCGACGAGGGCCAGCAAGAGTGCTAGCGGGTAACGAACCAGGCGTGTGGGGTCCTTCTTACTCCACGCGATTACTCGCAGTGGCACGGTCCGACCGCGAGCGTGCTGGACGAGCCGGACCAGCCCTACAACGAGCAGAAGACCTTGTGCCACCAGTGCGAGCCAAACTAGGGAGTCCATCAGCAATGCCCTCGATTCAGGTCAGAAGCAGCAGTTGCAGGCGTCAATGATCAGGGACTCAAGTGCCGCAACAGCAACAAGAGCGGCGTAGCAGGCGCTACCAAAGCTCCCCGCGCATGCGTCCATGGCGACCCAGATCGCCGCGGTGATGGCGATATAGTCCAACGCGCATTGCAGAGGATTAAACATCGCGTTGGCGATCAGTTCTTCACCTCGGCTGCGGGCAAGTTCCTGTTGAATGGTCGTAACAACACTCCTGAGAACCTTGGCCTCCGTGCTCGCGAAGAAGTCCCGGAAGAGCTGTTGATCCCCACTCGCTGGAACGACCGTCGCCTCTCCCCCCAAGCTACCGGCCATAAGCGCCGTCTGCGCCTGTGACACTCCACGCTGGATCGTGAGGTACACCACGCGAGGGCCACCCTCCTGCGCCTTCCTCGCCTCGATGGTCAGTTCGAATCCGCCGCGTCTGAAGCGCCCTGGCTGCGAGCTGTCCCACGCGCCAACCACCGCCGCGCCGGGAAGGATAGCCTCATCGCTCGCAATTGCCGAGATTTGCCACGAGCCGAAGCTCTGTTGAACATCGAACCGCAGGCTCCTCCCCCTACCATCGGTCCAGAGGTGAGTGTGATGGGGTCCACTGGCAGCCCAGGCGGCGTCCCGCGATGCATCTTTGGAAGTTGTTGCAGCCGGGATCGAAGAGTCGCGGTAACACTGCGTGTTCGCAGGTGATGCCTGCGAGCCGGCTGCGAAACCCGGCCGAGATGCGGTTTCGCCGTAGACGGATATCGGAGCACTGAACGATGCTTGACAGAACAGGCTCAGGGCGGCAACGGCTCTGGTTATCGTTAGCCCGGA
>JBBINC010000031.1:0-14488 GCA_037444085.1 Acidobacteriota bacterium
ACGCGCGCCGGCGAGCGAAATAATGTCAATAACGCTGGACGTGGTACCTATTAGACAGGAGAGATTTACTCTCGACCTCGTGTAGCGTACCCTTCCGGCATCAGGGCGGTGGTACGTGTCGACGGCGCTAGAGCACCTCAAGGGGAAGTACGAGATCCTGGAGAAACTCCAGGAAGGCGGCATGGGCGCCGTCTACAAGGTGCGCCACCGGCTGCTCGACGAGGTACGGGTCATCAAGGTGGTGCGCCCGCAGTTCAAGCGCGACGAGGAGGTGAAGGCACGCTTTCTGCGCGAGGCGCGCACGGTCATTCGGCTCCGGCACCATAACATTGCGCAGCTCTATGACTTTTCCATCGACGCCGACGAGAATGCTTTCATCGTCATGGAGTTCATCGACGGTGTTACCTTCCTGGAGTTGCTCCGTCGTGCCCGCGTGTTGCCTCTCCCGCTGGTACTGGAGATGTCCCGGCAGAGTCTCGAAGCGCTTCGTTACCTGCACCGGCGCAGTATCGTGCACCGGGACATCGCGCCCGACAACCTCATGCTGACGCGCGACGAGGACGGCTCCCCGTTGGTCAAGCTGATCGACCTGGGGGTTGCCAAGGCACTCGAAGGAGGGTCCAGCTTCACGGTCGCCGGGACGTTCCTGGGGAAAGTCCGCTACGCATCCCCGGAGCAGTTTCGCTCCCAGGAGGGGGTGCAGGTCGAACCGCGCTCCGACCTGTATTCGTTCGGGGTGGTGCTGTATCAGCTTCTGACCGGCGCCCTGCCGATGCGCGGCAGCTCTTTATCGTCGCTCATCGCAGGCCACCTGCTGGAGCCACCAATCCCGTTCTCCGCGACCGACGCCGAGGGGAGGGTTCCGCAGGACCTGCGCGAACTGGTGCTGCAGGCCCTCGCCAAGAAGCCAGAGGACCGCCCCGCCAGCGCGGGCGCCTTCATCCACGCCCTGGAGGGAATCCAGGAGCGCTTCCCCCTCGACCAGGCCGAGGTCGACCGGGTTCTCACCGCCCCCGACTTGCACACCACCAAGTTGTCCGTGGTCAAGCCGGGTTCTACCCAGGATCGCCTCGACGAGCAGTTCCAGCTCATCGCCACCGCACTTCCCAAGGAGCGGGCGGACTGGGTGGACGCGCGCCTTGAGGCGGACGCGGGGATCGAGCCGGCGCCACCACGCGTTCACGCAAGTGCCGCGGTGGCAACCGCCGAGCCGGTCGCCGCGGCCGGCGATGCGCCGACCATGGCGACTCCCTTGCCCGGGGTGCTAGCTCCCACGGCCCTCCAGCCGGCGCCGGCAGGTGTCGATGAACCTGGGCTGGAAGCGTCCCCTCCTGCCCCGCCCAGCTGGGTGGAAGAGCTCATCGGCGAGGTCGAGGGGCTCCTGGGCGGTGGAGACGCAGCCGGGGCGCGGCGCGCCCTCGACCAGGCGGCCGAGGATGCGGGCGCCTACTCGGCTGTCGTCCGACTTGAGAAGAAGGTCGAGGACACCGAACGCGAGCAACGCCGCCGCCAGGCCGCATCGCTGCTCGTCGAGGCGCGCGTGGCCGTCGGCATGGATGACCCGGACGCTGCCCGCCGGCACCTCGAGGCGGTGCTCCGTCTCGATCCCGAGAACAGCGAGGCGACGCGCCTGCTCACCCAGGTCAGCCGGCGGCAGGAGGAGCGCCGCAGCCATCAGACGACCGTCGCGGACGCCGTGGCGCGAGCGCTTGATGCCCTGGCTGCCGGCAAGATCGACGAGGCGGAGCGCATCGCCGGGCGGCTCGAGAGCACGCTCAAGGCGACGGAGGACGCCGACCGGGTCCGATCCGCCATCGCGGGGGCCAGGACGAGACAGCGCGAGGAACATGTCGCCGAGTTGCTGCGGCGGGCGCGGAGCGCTGCCGAGTCCAGGCAGTTCGAGGAGGCCGAGGCCAGTCTCGAGCAGGCGCTCCAACTCAACCCCGACGACACCCTGATCGGTAGCGTTCTGGCCTCCACCCGGCGGGCTCGGGAAGAGCACGAACTGCGCACCCGCCAGGAGCGAGCAGTGGCCAGCGTGACCCAGCGCATCGAGGTACTCCTCCAGGCAGAGGAGATCGAGGAGGCTCGCGCCGTCCTCGTGCAGGCTGTCGCCCGTCTGGGCGCCAGCGACACGCTGGCGGCGTTGCAGCGCCGCCTCGACGGCCTGGCCGCCGAAGCGGCGGCGTGGGGCGCCGCGCGCGCCACCGTCGCCGAGGCCCGTGAGCTGCTGCGTGAGGCGCGAGGCAGCCAGGCACTGGCCCGGCTCGATCAGGCGCGGGACGCCGCGCGAGGTTTCCCGGAGGTTCTGGCGTTCATCGCGGAAGAGGAACGAGTGGCCCGCGATCAGCTGGAGGGCGCCCGGCGCGACCGCGAGGTTGTGGAAGCTTGCCGCCGCGTCGAGGGGCTCCTCAATGGCGGGCACCTGGAGGAGGCCGGACGCGCCCTCGCCCTTGCCGAAAAGCTCTTCCCGCGTCAGGGTGATCTCATGTTGCTGCGCCAGCAGCTCGAACGCGCCCTGGGCGAACGGCGCGCCGGCGCCTGCGCCGAGGTGGCGGCGCGGGCACGGGAGCTGGCCGCAGCGGGCAAGTTCGATCCTGCCATCCGCATGGTCAACGAGGCACTGAGCGCCAATGAGGATTTCCGCGAGGCGTGCGTCCCGCTTATCGACGAGCTGCGGCGGGGAGAAGCGGCGTACGCCGTATCCTCCTGTCTGGCGCACGGCGATCGCGCCGCCGCCCGGCGTGCCCTCGCCCTCGCCGAGAAGATGTTCCCTGGCGAGCCCCAGCTTGCCGCCCTGCGCCAGCGGCTTGACGAGCGGTAAGCGCCGCGACTACAAGCCGCGGCGAGCCAGGAGCGGGGCGACGTCGGGTTTGTGACCGCGGAAGCGGACGTACAGAGTCATCGGATCCTCGGTGCCACCCCGCTCCAGAATGTGGGTCCGAAAAGCCGCAGCCGTGGCGCGATCGAACAGACCATTTTCTCGAAACGCCTCGAAGGCGTCGGCATCCAGTACTTCCGCCCAGACGTAGCTGTAGTACCCGGCCGCGTACCCCCCGACAATGTGGTTGAAGTACCAGGAATGGTAGCGAGGTGGGATGGCCGCAGGTAGTCCCATCCGCGCCAGCGAAGCCCGCTCAAACGCCACGGTATCGACCGGGGCGGTCTCGGCAAGCGTGTGCCAGTCCATGTCCAGCAGTGACGCCGCCAGATACTCGGTGGTTGCGAACCCCTGATCAAACGTCCTCGCCCGCTGCATGGTGGAGATCATCTCGGCAGGCAAGGGCGCGCCGGTCTGCCAGTGGCGAGCGTAATGGGCCAGCACTTCCGGGGCTCCCGCCCAGTTTTCCATGATCTGCGAGGGTAGCTCCACGAAGTCGCGCGGCACCGAGGTTCCCGACAGACCACGGTAGCGGCAGTTGGACAGCAGCTGGTGCAGGCCATGACCCAACTCGTGGAACAGCGTCTCCACCTCGTCCATCGACAGGAGTGCGGGGACGGTGTCCGTGCCGCGCGAAAAGTTGCCGACGTTGACGACCACCGGCGTCACCCGGCGCCCGTTCCTGACCCACTGCTTGCGGAAGGTCGAGGACCACGCCCCGCCACGCTTGCCCGGCCGAGGATGGTAATCCAGATAGAGAATGCCGATGTGGCGGCCGTCCGCCTCCTTGACCTCCCAGACGCGCACCTCTGGGTGGTACACGGGGAGATCGCGCCGCTCGGTGAAGGTGATTCCGTACAGCTGGTTAGACACCCAGAAAGCCCCCTCGCGCACGCCGTCCAGCGAAAAGTACGGGCGCAACGCATCCTCGTTGAGGGCGTACTTGGCCGACTTGACCCGGCGGGCGTAGTAGCGCCAGTCCCACGGTTGGAGGGGCGGCGCCTCGCCGGAGGCGACCATCATCGCCTCCAGTTCCGCCTGCTCTCGCGCCGCCGCCGCCAAGGCCCTCGGCCACAGCCGGTCGAGCAGCCCGCGCACCTCGGCGGGGGTCCTGGCCATGCTCTTCTCCAGCTGGAAGTCGGCCCAGGTGGCGAAACCGAGCAGGCGCGCCTTCTCCACCCGCAAGGCGGCGATGCGAGACAGCAAGCCGGTGTTGTCGTGCGCCGTGCCAGCGCCGGCGCGCTGCAGGTAGGCCTGCATGATCTCGCGCCGCAGCTCCCGATTGTCGGCGGCCTCCAGAAACGGCCACAGACTCGGCCAGTGCAGGGTGAACACCCACTTCCCCTCGAGGCCAGCCGCCGTGGCCGCCGCCGCAGCGGAGGCCTTGACGCGCTCGTCCAGTCCCGAAAGCTTGGCCGGGTCGTCGATCACCAGGCGATAGGCGTTGGTGGCCGCCAGCACGTTGTCGCCGAACTGCAGCGTGGCCGACGCCAGTTCCTCATTGATCGCCTTCATGCGCTCCTTCTGTGGCGGGGAGAGCATTGCCCCGGCGCGCACGAAGTCGGTGAACACCTCCTCCAGTAGACGCCGATCCTCCTGGGACAGCTCCAGCTCCGCCCTTTGCTCCCAAACCGTCTTGATGCGATGAAACAGCCGGTCATCCAGGTAGAGCCTGTCGCGATGGGCCGCCAGCCGGGGCGTCACCGTGCGCGCCACCTCTTGCAGCGCGTCGTTGGTCTCCGCCGATCGCAGGTTGGAAAAAACGCTCGTCACTCGATCGAGCAGCTCGCCGGCGTCGTCCACGGCAGCCACCGAGTTGGCGAAGGTGGCTGGCTCGGTGCTGCTGGCGATCGCATCGATCTCCTCCAGGTGCCGCCGCATGGCCTCGTCGAAGGCGGGGAGGAAGTGCTCCGGACGGATGGCAGGAAACGGCGGCACGCCAAACGGGGTCGTCCACGGTGCGAGCAGCGGATTCGCCGCTGCCGGCGGTGACGCCTGCGTGGCGACCGGTCGTGGCGCGACGGCGCAGGAGAACGCCGCACCCAACAGGACGAAGGCGGCGACGGCGGCGGCAGGGAAACGGAGCGAGCGTGGTCTTTTCATCGCCACGAAAAATACCACGCGGCGCGACGATGAGGTAGGTGCTACACCACGGCGTGACGGGCGGCGAGCACCTCGGTGACGACGCGCAGCAGCTCTTCCACCTCGAACGGCTTCTGGATGTAGCCGTCCGGTGGCGGCACGTGCTTGCGGTGGTGGATGAAGTCCTTGAATTGGGGCAGCACCCCCGTGACCATGATGACCGGGACCGAGCCCAGCAGCGGATCACCGCGCAGCTCCCGGTACACTCTGACGCCGGTGGGCTCGGGCATGGCGATGTCCAGGCAGATCAGGTCAGGGACCCAGTCGCGCACCAACTCCAGACCATCGGCGCCATCCCCAGCCGAGCGCACCTCGTAGCCGTTATCCACCAACACCGAGGTCAGATACGCCACGATGTCGGGATCATCGTCAATCACGGCGATGCGGGCGGTCGCCTCGCTCACGATCCTCCCTCCCTCTCTCCGCCGTCGCGCGGACTCCCACCCGAGCGCTGCTTCCGCAGGTGCTCCAGCACTTCCTCGAGCACGGCCGCTTCGGCCGTCTCGAGGAGCCTGGCCACTTCCCCGCGCACTCGTTCCCGCGCATCGACCTCCGCGGCGGCGGGCGCGTACTCTATCCCCAAGATACGACACACCTGCTTAAGATACTTCTGCGGCCTCACCGGCTTCTCCCGGTATACCGAGGGATCGGAGATGGTGCTGTCGGAGAGAACGTCGTCCAGGTCACGCCGGACCGTGGCCTCCTCCAGCCGCTTGCGCTCCCGAAGATCCCGGGCGATGAACGCGGCACCCACCTGCTCGCGGGTGTGGCGCCGCGCCACCCCAGTGAGGCGCACCGGCATGCGTTCCCCACCACCCCCACGATCTCGGTTTCGGCGATGACGCAGTGGTCGCGGCGCCCGAACAAGACCCCCCGCGCCAGTGCGGGAACCAGTCCCGGCGGCACCCACCGCCCCAGCAACTGCCCGCGGGAGTGCCCCAGTGACACCTCCGCGGCGCCTTTGACCACGACCACCCTGCGCTCCGCGTTGACCACCACGATCGCCGCGGGCGTGTTTTCGACCAGCGCCTGGCGCAGCAGGTTGGCAAGCGCCTGCTCTTCCTGCAGGCGGTGCTCCTGGGTGATGTCCAGCGCCATCCCGATGACGTGCGACACGCGCCCGCCGTCCCGCTGCAGCGGCTCGGTGGAGACGACATAGTGGGTTGTGGCACCGCTGGCGGCCACGCCGACGTGCCGGGAGGTGTGTCCCCGCCCGTCCGCAAAGGTCATGAGCACCGGGCAGCTCTCGCAGGGCTCGTGCCGCCCCTTGAAGAGCGCGTAGCAGTGCTCGCCGCGCGCCGCCCCGAACGTCTCGCGGAAGCGCTCGTTGGCGCGCACCACGCGCAGGTCGCGATGGACGACGGTGACGTAGCACGGGACCTTGTCGATCAGCGTCTGGTACTCCCGTTGCAGCCAGCGCGTCGCCGTGAGATCTCCCGACACCGCGCCACGTGCCGCACCGCTCCAACGCCGTCGCACAGCGGCGTGAGCTGTACGAGGTAGTGCACCGGGCGGCCGCCGCGACCAACCCCGGTCTCCTCCAGCACCCGGCGCTGGCCGTCCGCAAACGTCTCACTCGCCGGACAGCCCGGGCACTGCTGTGCGCAGCGATGGGTGACCTCGAAGCAGAGGCGCCCCTTCTCCTCGCCGAACAGCTGGGCGAAGGCGCGGTTGTGGTCGACGATGGTGTGCGCCCGGTCGATCACCACCACCGGGGAGGGCACCTCCTCCAGCAGCTGGGCCCGGCGCGAGGTCTGAGGCGGGAACGAACTCATGGCGGTGTCTCTCCGGCCTCGGGCCGTAGCGCCTCCACCGCGGTGAAGAAGGCGGCGAGATCCACCGGCTTGTCGATGTAGCCATCCGGCGGCGCCAGATCCGGGTGCGCCCCCTGGAGCCTTCCCAGCTCGCTGCGGGCGTCCAGCCGGCTCAGGATGAGCACGCGCGCCCGTGCCAGGTCCGCGGTGCGGCGAATCGCCATGTACAACGAGGTCCCCAATTCCTCGGGCATGAGCAGGTCCAGACAGATGAGGTCGGGGTGGAGGGCGCGCAGGGAGGCCAGCGCCTCCGTCGCCTGGTTGCACGCCAGCACCTGGCACCCCCGCTCCTCGAGGGCAACGGCGAGGGAGGTGGTGCTGTCCACCTCATCGTCGACGAGGGCGACGCGCGGCGCTCGCTGTCGGCCAGGAGAACTCCTGGGCGCCGTCTCCCTTCCGCCACCATCCAGCCCCGGCGGACGGCGAGCTCGAAACGATCCCCACTGCCACCCTGGCACCCCCGGCACCTTCTGAGGTACGGCGGCTTTACTGCCTGCGCCGCCTCGTGGTGGTGATGGCACTCCAGGCACAACCCGTGCAGGGCAGTGCGGTAGGCTGGCGCGACGCCCTCTGGAAGAGCCGAGATCCTCGGGATGGGCGCCGGCTGAACCTGATCGTGCCGATGGCATGAAGCGCACGGCGCGCTGGCCGCGCGCACCTTGGCGGTCCCGGCGGCGTCGCAGCGCACGCAGCCGCGGTGTCCTTCCAGGGCGACGGTATGCCTGGCATGATCGAAGGTGTCGGTGGGTGCGTACATGTCACGGTGGCAGCGGGCGCACGAAGTGGCACGCACAGCCGGCACGGTGCGGTGGTGACACCGCTCGCACGAGGCCGGCCCACCCAGCCTGGCCTGGTGCAGCTCGTGCTCGAAGATCACGTACCGCCCGTCGTCGTTGCCGTCGAGGAACAAGGCCGAGGTGACGGCCCCGTCGGCGGCCGGTGAAGGGGCGTGAGGAGCTGCCAGAACCAGGCGGCCACCTCGTCCGGTCTCGCTGGGAAGGCGCCGTACGATCACCGCATCGGGACCCCTCACCGGTTCGGGCCGGGCCGCCGCGCCGTGGCCGGCTCCCCCCTCGAGAACGGTCACTCCGAGGACCGCTCCGGCTACCCAGGCACCGGCGGCGCGCTGGACCGCCCCCCACCACGGAGGGCACACCATCACCCCGCAGGCAGCCTCCCAGCACCCAGCTCGCGGCGCGAGGCAGGCCGGCAAGCAGCGGCCACTCCGGGTACCGCCTGAACAGCAGGAGCTGATCACACTCTTCGACGTCACCATCGCCAGACCAAGCGCCACCGCCGAAACGAAGAAGATCACCGGCAGGATCGGCGACCACCACAGCGGGTGAAGGCGGTTGGGGTTGATGACGAAGAGCGTCCCCAGGGAGGACTGGTGCAGCGTCGACAGGGCGATGCCGGTGAGCACCAGGGGAAGCGTGAAGCGCTTGAGGAAACGATGGGTGCGCTTCAGCCCGATGCCCTCGAATACCACCGGAGCGAACACCAGCGCCAGCACGGTGAGGTAGAGCAACACGCACCACGCCACCTCGAACAGCGCCGAGTGAGGCTGCCAGAAGATCGTCGGGCGCCAGATGTTCCACGGCTTTCCGAAGTCCACGAGCAGACCGACCACCACCACAACGTAGCCAAGAAACCTGGATTCCTGGCGCAGGTCGTGCGGCCAACCCGCAGTGGGGAGGTCGGCGTCGGAGATGTGAAGGACGGACGTGCCGCCTTCCGCGTGCTCGCCCACACCCGCGGCAGGTAGGAACCCGGGGAGTTCTCGATGCGGCGCCACGCCTCGGCCAGAAGTTCGTCGCGCTCACCGAACATCGTCGCCTTGGCCGGCAGGAGGCCGTACACGCCGGCTCGGCCAGACACCCTTGCAGGAGGGCGGCGAAACAGAGGATGCACTTGCGCACGCGCGGCGTCGGTGAGGTCCACTCGTGGCGGGTCATGAGGAACGGGCACGCCACCATGCAGTAGCGGCACCCCATGCAGATAGGGGCATCGTAGGTGACGGCGCCGTACTCACTGCGGCGAAGGGCTCCCACCGGGCAGGCCGAGGCACACGCCGGTTCTCGGCAGTGGCAGCAGTGCAGCCGCACGGAGCGGCCGCGCGGCCCCCGGACGATGGTGGTCCAGCGCTCCGACGACAGATCGGTGGCGTCCCGCTGCCACCCGTACGCCTTCTCGTCGCCCAGGTGATTGACGTTCTTGCACGCCTGGACGCACTCCTCACAGTCGATACAGCGAGTCACGTCGGTGAGGATGGCCATGGCTCGCACGCTCATACCGGCTCGTTCTCCTTCCTGAGCACCACCGCGACGTGGCGCCCGGTGGCAGCCGGGAAGTGCCAACCAAGTTCGAACACCAGCGGCGCGAATCGGGCCAGCACGCAGTGGGCGATCTTGGTGAACGGCGTGGCGAGCAACGCCGCGTTGCCCGCCACGACGTGCAGCAGCACCATCAGGCGCGCGTCGAGCGGCGCGAAGTGCGGATGCGCCGCCAGCCACCCCGACAGGGCAACTACGAACAGCCGCCCCAGGATCCCAACATCGTGCGCCCCCGTGAGGGCGCGGGAGGCGGGCGCTGCCGCCCGTGCCACCAGCGACCCGAGGATGGTCATCGCGGCGGCGAGGGTGAGCACATCCGCGGCGGCGGCCGGAAGCGTCGGCCAGGCGAGCGGGAAGCTCTCCTGCCACAACGCCACAGGCCCGGAAAAAACAGCGGGACGAGAATGATGCCGGCGTGAAAGACGAACGACAGCACCGAGTAGACCGGCCTGGCGCGCAGCAGCCGCACCGGCACCAGCCACGCCACGGTGGTACGGAACACCGGTGAGGCCGGCAGATCCCGGTCGCCCGCCTGACGCCACGCAATGATCACACGGTACAGCTCCATGCCTGCCCGCAGCGCCAGACCCAGCATTCACACCGCCAGCGAAAACCGGAAGAGCGGTCCCCGAGCGAACGCAATCCAGGCGTCCATCACCGATCCTCCTCCCCTGCCGCGGCTGCGTCCACCTTGGGCATCTCGATCGCCTTCAGGATGAGATCGTGCAGACCCACCACCAGTACGTGCAACAACCCGTGGTTCTCCCACACCTCGCGAAGCTGCTTCTTGCAGTTGGCGCAAGGGGCCACGAGGATGGTGGCGCCGGTGCGCCGGATCTGCTCGGCCTTGGTGGCCCCGCCCGTGCGCGTGCGAAACTTGCGGATCTCGTCGCTGGAAACCGTCCCGCCGCCTCCGCCGCAGCAGTAGTTGTCCCTGCCGCGCGGCGTCATGTCCACGTCGTCCTCGCAAATGGCGCGCAGAATCTCGCGAGGTTGCTCGATGATCCAGCCGGAGCGGGCGATGTTGCATGGATCGTGGCACGTCACCCGCTCCGAAATCGAATGAGGCCGCAGCTTCAGCTTCCCCTCGCGCCGCGTCTCGCAGATGTACTCCACGATGTTCACCACCGCCGGAGCGTCGCGCCCGCCGCAGAACGTGTTGACGAAAAACTCGGGCCGAGCGCCATGCGTGGCCGCACTGGCTGATCAAGATCTTCTTCGCCTTCAATCATCGCCGCGGCGGGAATGGCGGAGGTGTTGCGCGTCTTGCCGTCGAGCTGCTCGCGGGTGGCAACGCGGACCGCCTTGGGAACGATGCCCACCTCGGACAGCACCCCGCGCGCCAGGTGGGTGATGAGCCCGTGATCGATCCCCAAGGGGCACTCGATCTTGCAGCGCCGGCAGGCGGTACCACGGTCGACCTCCTCGGCGAGTTCGTTGATCGCCTCTTCGGTGCGCTCGAAGGGCGCCGCCAGCCACGCCTGCACCGCCCCCCCGCGGCGTGAAGTGGCGGCGGTAGATGCGCAGCAGCAGCTCCGCGCGCGGGCACGGGATGTCGCGCACCTCGCCGCTGCTCTGGTACACCGGACACGTCTCGGCGCAGCGGCCGCAATGGTTGGCGAGGCGGCACGCCGCGTCCAGGATGAGGGCGTAGTTGGAATGGGCCAGGATGGCGGCGAAGGCGTCGAGGAATCCTCGTGGTAACTCCTTGGTCTCAACTGGTTCCACGTAGTAGGAGCAGGCAATCCCCATGATCACCCCTTTCTTCCGCGGCATCCACAACCGCAAGGGCCGTGCCATGGCGCACCACCCCGCATTCCTGCCACGATTTCAACGAAGCGCGAGAGGGATCAGCCAAGCTCCACGCTGTTTCGCAAGTGCAACATGCGTTTCATCAACGTTTCATCGCTGCATCACGATGGGCTAGACTCCGGCAATGCGGCGCGCCCTGCTCCTCCGCTTCGCCGACCTGGCGTTCAACTCCATCCCCCATGCCATCTTCACCGTCGACGACCGCTGCCGCATCACCCAGTTCAACCGGGCGGCCGAACGCATCACCGGCTTTCGGCGCGACGAGGTGATCGGCCAGTTGTGCTCCGATGTCCTCCGTTCCACCGGCTGCGGCGAGCGGTGCCTGCTGCGCGACTCGATGGGCGGCGGGGAGAGCCACCGCGATGATGAGATGACCATTCAGCGGCGCGACGGCGAGAAGATCCTCGTGGCGGTGAGTACCGCGGCGCTGCGCGATGCGAAAGGCGGCATTCAAGGTGGCATCGAGATGCTCCGCGACCTCACCGAGGTGGTGGAGCTCCGCCGCAAGCTCGATGCCTCCTACACCTGTGAGGACATCATCACGAAAAGCCCGGCGATGCGCTCGGTGCGCGAGCTGCTGCCGCTGGTGGCGCGCAGCGACTCCACGGTGCTCATCGAGGGCGAACCGGGCACCGGCAAGGCCCTGGTCGCCCGGGCCATTCACAACCTCGGGCCGCGGCGGGCACGGCCATTCGTGGCGGTGAACTGCGCCGCCCTGCCCGAGACGCTGATCGAGAGTGAGTTGTTCGGCTACCGGCGCGAGGCATTCACCGACGCGAAACGGGACAAGCCCGGGCGCTTCGCGGCGGCCGAGGGGGGCACGTTGTTGCTGGACGAGGTCGGCGAGGTGTCCCCGGCGTTCCAGGTCAAGGTGCTACGCGTGCTGCAGGAGAAGGAGTACACCCCCCTGGGCGGCGTTCAGCCGGTGAAGTGCAACGTCCGCGTGCTGGCGGCGACCAACCGAGATTTGGCCGAGGACGTGCAGCGTGGACGTTTCCGCCAGGATCTCTACTACCGCCTCAACGTGGTGCGCGTCGCGCTACCCCCGTTGCGCTCCCGGCGCGAGGACATCCCCCTGCTGGTGCGACACTTCGTCAACCGTTTCAACGCCTTGCAGGGGCGTCGTCTCTCGGGTCTGTCGGAAAAGGCGATGGCGACGCTGATGGAGTACCCCTACCCCGGCAACGTGCGCGAACTGGAGAACGCCATCGAGCACGCCTTCGTGGTGTGCGGCGGGCACACCATCGAAGTTGACGACCTGCCTCGCCATCTCGCCGGCAACGGCCCCCAGGCCTTTCCGGCCAGCGCCGGCCCGGCCTCGCCGCTCGCTGTCGCGGAGGCCGGCGCGATCCGGCAGACGCTGGAGCGTCACGGAGGAAACCGCAACGCCGCAGCAAAGGAACTGGGCCTCTCCCGCACCACCCTCTGGCGCCGCATGCAGCGCCTCGGCTTGAGCTGACCCGTTGACGCCCCGGCACTCCCCACGGGGGATGTGGGTCAGTAGCTGTGCGTGCCCAGGCGGACCGGGAAACCGAACTTCTCCTGGACGAGGGGGGCTATTTCCTCGTAGACGATCGGGCAGGCGGCAGCGCTCATGGCCATCTTCACGCAGGTGCCGAAATGCAGCGCATCGATCTGCTGCCCGAGCCCGGTGGTCACCTCCTTCAGCAGCTTGACCTTGGGCACCACCAGACCGGGGCAGTCGCCACCATCGGTCATGGCCACGATCTCGACGCCATCGTGGGCGGCGAAGTCGCCGTTGCGCTCGGCCGCGCCTTGGAAGCACTTGGCGCAGGCGATGCAGGAATGATCCTTGATGCGCTTGCAGTACAGGATCGCGATCTTAGCCATGGCCGGCCTCCCTTCGCTCTACCGGTGACGATGCTGCTCCCTCATCGAGAGTGAACTCCCAGGCGCACGCGCCACCCGGCGGTGCCTCGGGGGGACAGTGAAGACACGTGACGCGAATGCGCGGATCCACGGCGTGCGCGAAAGAGGCGAACTCCACCTCCCCCACCGGGCGGCAGGGAAAGTCCGGCAGCCCCTTGCGCCGCCGCGTTTCCTGCACCCGGCAGCGGTCCATGACGAAGCGCAGCCGGAGGCCGCCGTCCAGCCATTCGCAGTGCTGGCGGTTGATCAGCGCGTACATGCGCAGGTCCAGCGCCTTCTCGAGCGCGCCGAGCCCGCCGCCGGCAGCGATGCCGAACCCCGCCAGGATGCGCCGCGCCTCGGCGCCGGCGAAGGCGCCCCAGGCATCGGCATCCAGCCGCATCGCCTCCTCGATCCCGTGCCGCCGCTCGGCGGCGAGAAACCAGCATCCGTCGTGAGCCAGCCAGTTCTTGGCGAACATCGCGAGAGCCGCCAGCAGTTCCTCGCGGCTCATCGTCTCAAAGCTCGGCACCGTCACCCCGGCACCCTCCGATCTGCGCCTCGACGGCGCGGTGAAAGACGAGCAGTTCGTGGAGATGGGCGTGCTGCCGTACCCCCACGGTCCAGCCCAGGCGATCCAGCAGCGAGACCGCGGCCGCCACGGTCACCGGTCCCACCCGGTGGTCCCGGCCCTCCTCGCGGTGGACTCTCGCCACCAGCTCGAACCCCGGGGCATCGAACTCCGCCACGACGATAACCGCCTTAGAGCGGACTCGACGTGCGAGAGCGGTGAAGACCTCTTCCGGGTGCTCGAGGTGGTGGAGCACGTCCATCATCACCGCCGCCGGAAACGAATTCCACTCGTCTGGCAGCTCCGTCACGCTGCCGTGGATGAAGTGCACCCGGCCGGGCGGTGCCGCTGCCGCGACCCTCGCCCGTGCGATCGCCAATTCGCCAGCCTCCGGGTCGGCGCTCACCACCTCCACGCCCCGTCGCGCCAACTCCAGTGCCACCAGACCCTTGCCGGTGCCCACATCGAGCACCGGCGAAGCCGCGGCAGGAACGGCATCGACCACCCATGCCACGGCTGCTTCCCGGTCGTGTCCCAGGGCGCGGTAGTACGCCAGCCGAACTTCAAAGGCCGCCAGAGCGGCAGCGCGAGGATCGGCCGGGCGACGCGCCGTCACGCCATCACTCTACGCTCGTCGCCCGCCGCGCCACCACCTCCTGGTGATGAGGGGAGCCCTCGCGCAGCATCGCCTTGCCGCAGCGCGGGCACCGCGCCTGCCGGCAGGGCACGCCCGCTCGGTGCACCTCGCGGTGTCCGCATCCCACGCACACGCAAAAACCTCCGCCGCCGCCACCGCCCGATCTCATCGTCTCCATGCTTGAGCCTTCCCGCCGCCGGCTGCGCCTGACGGCTATCCTTCGTGGTCGTGGCAGAGGTGGAGGTGATGCCCCTCGCAACTGCTGCCCTGTGACACCAACTCACCCTTGAGGTAGGCCTCGACGAGGCTGCGTGGCGTGCCGCCGGCAATACCGAGAATCAGATCGATGCCGGACGCCTGGAACATCTGCTGGGCGCGCGGGCCCATGCCCCCCGCCAGCACCGCCGAGACCCCAAGAGAACGCAGCCA
>JBBINC010000031.1:14588-25369 GCA_037444085.1 Acidobacteriota bacterium
ACGCAGCCAGGCCCAGCACCAGCCCGGCCGCCAGGTTCACCGCCTTGACCTTGACGAACTGGCACCGCGACTCCGCCAGCCGCGGGAGTGCTCCGTGCCCGTCCCTGCACCACCGACGAGGTGAGCAGCACGGAAAGCGGCACGTCCCCCTGCGCGTACAGGGTCCCGAAGACCATGTGCGGGCCCGGCTGGGGGATGAGCCCGAGCAGGGCCGCCAGGCCGATCGCCATGCGTGGCTGCGCCGCCACGTAGGCGGAGACGTCGATCTCCGCCCGGCGGACCAGCGCCAGCACGGCCAGCGTCGCCAGCACCCACGCGAACACCCTGGGAACGTGGGTGCGTGCCACGTGCCGCCAGAGATGCTCCTCCAGAAAGTGCTCGGAGACGGTCCACACCACGGCCAGGGCCAGGACCGTCACCACCAGCAACGAGATGCGAACCCAGTTCCACGACGGTTGCCTGAAGGCCCCGGCGGCCACCGCCAGCGCGAACAGGGCGAGCGAGGTGAGCAGCGTCCCCCGCTGCAGCGAGACCGGCTCGCGGCGCCGGATGCTGAGCTTCGGCGCATGACCCTTCTCCCGGTGCAGGGCGAAGCCGGCCGGGCATTCGACGGCGCCGCTCGCACGCGGGCGTGCCAGGCGTTGCACCACCCACCCCACCACCACGCCCCACGCCAGCAGCACCCCGAACAGAGCCGCGGCCCTCCCAGGAGACAGCGCCAGCATGACAAACGCCTCCTCGCCGCTGGTGGCGATCATGTTGGCGACAAGTGCGCCGAACGGCAGCGCGCCGTGCACGTACAGGGTCACCGCCGCAAACGAGCCGAGACAGCCCGGCACCGCCCCCACAGCCGCCGCCGCGGCCAGGGTTCCCAGTCCGCCGTGGCGCAGTCGGCGCAGGACGACGCCGGCACTCATCCAAGTTGATGAATTCCACCCGCAGCATCATGGCGAACACGAAGCCGGTGATGAGGAGCGTCTCGCCCAGGACGTTGTGCATGCGACGCGCCCTTGGCTCGCCCTCGACTACCCGCCGGCGGGCTTGAGGCCCTGCGCCTCAGGCGGAGGGGCCGGCGCGCCGCTCGACCGTTTCACCCGCTACCCCTCACCGCCCCCGAAGCAGCGGCCCCGCCCCCCACCGCGCGGGTCTCCCCCCTGGCCGACCCCGATCGGCCGGTCGTCGTCCGCCTGGCCAAACCCCGCCGCGCCGTGGCCGGCGCTGTGGCCGCGCCGGCGCCGGCCCCGTCTGCCGCTTGAAAAATCAGGCATTGTCGTCTCCTTTCTCGCCATGCCGCTGTTCCTCCACCGCATCGCTTCCCCCGCGGTCGGGACGCTGTCCGCCCCGACATCGGCACCCGCGCCCGCGCCGCCGCCCCCACCCGTGCACCGGGCAGGGGTCCTCGAAAGGCGCCGCCTCCTCGACCGGTCCCTCGGAGAAGAGCAGCGCCTTTCCCTCCACCAGCGCCTCGGCGACGGCGCGCCGCGCCCGCTCCAGCACCCGCCCGAAGGTGGGTCGCGACACCCCCATGCGCTCTGCCGCGGCCTCGTGGTACAGCCCCTCGAGGTCGGCCAGGCGGAGCGCCTCCAGCTCGTCGCGGGTCAAGACCGTATGGGCCAGCTCCCGCGCCGGCACCCCCATCGGCTTGAAGCCCGGAACCCCGAACCGGCAGGCGACCCGTCTCGGCGTCAGCGGTCGTGCCATTGTTACTAGCATATGCTCATAATGTGGAGATGTCAAGGCCTGATCGGCACCGCCGTCACCTGGAGGACGCACGACGTCAGGCGTCGGGAGTGGAGGCGAGGCTGGTTGTCGGCGTTAGCCGCGCAGCGCCTCGACGGGGGAAAGACGCGACGCCGAGATGGACGGGAACGTACCGGCGAAGGTTCCGGCTGCCACCGCGAAGGAGATCCCCAGCGCCAGCCCCAGCGGGGAGAGGGGCAGCCCGGCCTCGAACTGCGGAGATAGCATGGCCGCGAGCAGCGCCCCCAGGCCGCACCCGAGCAGCCCGCCCAGGGCCGAAAGGGTGGTCGACTCGATGAGGAACTGCAGCAGGATCGCCCCGTCGGTGGCGCCGATGGCCTTGCGCAGCCCAATTTCGTACAGCCGCTCGACGAGTGAGATCTTCATCACCGAGTAGATCCCCACGCCGCCGACGAGCAGCGAGATGCCGGCAATCGACGCCAGCACGATCGTCCAGTTGCGCAGCACCACCGTGATCTCTTTCTCGGCACGGAGCATCTCGTCGGCGATGTTCTCCACCTCGAAGTCAGAGATGCCGCGGTGGGCCCGCCGCACCAGCCGCTCCACCTCGGCCTTGACCAGGTGCAGGTTCTCCTTGTCGGCGGTGCGCACCGACAGGAGGGCGACGCGCTCACCCCCCTGCACGTAGGTGGCGTAGGTGGCCAGCGGGATGAGCACCCCCTGCATCTCGCGCCGGGTCCACCCCGAGTTGGCGAAGCGGTTGCCCAGCCGCGTCTGCACGCCCACCACCTGGAAGAGGGCGTCGCCGATGCGCACCTGGCTGCCCACCGGGTTGTCGGTGCCGAACAGGTTCTCGGCGAGCTCGGCACCCAGCACCGCCACCTTGCGGCGTTCGTCCTCGTCGGAGGGCACGAACCAGCGCCCGGCCTGCACCTCGCGGTCGTGCACGGCGGCGTACGAGGGCGTCACCCCGTACACCCGCACCCGGCGGGACAGCCCCCGCGCCGCCACCACCTTCTCGCTGATGCGCACCGCCGCCACCGCGTCCAGCGAATCCGCGCCCTCGCGCACCACCGCCAGGTCGCGCGCCGTCAGACCACGGGAGAATCCTTGCTTCTTGCGCTCGGTGAGATCCTCCGGGGGCCGCGCCGAGACGAACATCACGCCGTCGAAGCCCAGTCCCCGGATCCCGTCCCAGACCATGACCTTGACCCCCTCGATGAGGGTGACCATCAACACCACCGCCAGGGTCCCCAGAATCACCCCGAACAGGGTCAGCCCTGAGCGCAACTTGTGCGCCGCTATCTCGGCCATGGTGGCCCGCACCGCCTCGCCCAACGCCACGCCTCTCATCACTCGGTCCTCAACGCGACCACCGGATCCAGGCGCGCCGCCTTCACCGCCGGAAAGAAGCCGAACACCACGCCGACCGTCGCGGCACAGGCCAGCGCAGCCACCACCATCGCCGGAGTGAGTACCGCCGCCTGGTCGAGCAGATGCGCGATGGCATAGACGAAGCCCACTCCCAGGAGCAGCCCGGCCAGGCCGCCGAACCCGGTGACCACCACGCTCTCCAGCAGGAACTGCACGAAGATGTGCCACCCCTTGGCGCCCAGCGCCTTGCGCACCCCCACCTCGCGCACGCGCTCACGGAAGCTGGCCATCATGATGTTGGCTACCACGATCCCCCCGACCACCAGCGAGACGATGCCGCACACCAGAAAGGTAATGTCGTAGATTCGCCCCTGCTCGTTCATCTGCTGCAGGCGGTCCTGGCGGTCGAAGACCTGAAAATCCTCCACGCCGTGACGGGCCAGCAGCAGCCGGGAAAGCGCCGGGACGGCCTCCTTGTGATCCTTGGGGCTGGCCAGACGTAGCCCGAGTTCGTCCACCCGGCGCGAAGGAGCGCCCATCTGGCGGGCCTGGATGGCGGTCACCGGCACCAGCACCAGCTCGTTCATCCAGCCAAGCGCGTTCCAGGTTTCGCTGCGGTTCCAGTAGAACTCCCGGTGTTCTAGGACCCCGACGACGCGGAAGGCGTTGTCGCCGACGCGCAGCGTTTGTCCCACCGGGTTGTCGGTGCCAAAGAACTCGTGCGCCCGGTCAGCGCCCAGCACGGCCACCGCCGCCGAGGTGTTGATGTCGTCGTCGCACAGGAATCGGCCGTGCGCGACGCGCAGCTCGTGGAGTTCCGCATAGCCCGGCGCCGCTGCAGTGACCGAATAGCTCTTGCTCGCCCGCGGGGAGCGCAGCAGAGCGCGGCGGCGCACCGCCGGCTCGACCAGGTCGTAGCCGGGGATCCTGGCCCGGATGGCCTCCACATCGTCCAGCGTGAGACCGCGGCTGGCCCGCTCGCGAGCCGTGGTGCTCACCGTCTCGGCGGGTTTGGGGTAGACCATCACCTTGAGCACCCCGCCGGTCTCGGCCATGTAGTTGAGGCTCTGCTGCCGCCCGCCAGCGGTCAGCCCCATCGTCCCCACCACGGAGGCCACGCCCAGCACCACCCCCAGCGTCTGCAGCGCGGTGCGGGCGCCATGAGCGCGCACGTCGGCGACCCCGTCGGCGATCACTTCGAGGAGCTTCATGCCGCCCTCGCGCGGTCCTCGCTGACCTGACCGTCGACGATGCGCACGACGCGCCGGGCATGCGCGGCCACCCCGGCGTCGTGGGTGACGACGATGACCGTCTGGCCGATGCCGTTGAGCGCGTCGAAGACGTCCATGACCTCCGCCCCGGTGGTCTGATCCAGGTTGCCGGTGGGCTCGTCGGCGAGCAGCATGCGAGGCTGCGTCACCAGTGCCCGGGCGATCGCCGCGCGCTGCCGCTGCCCGCCGGAGAGTTGCCCCGGCAGATGCCTGGCTCGGTCGGCCAGTCCCACCATGTCGAGGATTTCGCGCGCCCGCGCACGGCGCTCATCGCGGTTCACACCGCCGTACAGTAATGGCAGCTCCACGTTGCGCAGCACGCTCGCGCGAGGCAGCAGGTTGAAGGTCTGGAAGACAAAGCCGATGACCTGGTTGCGCAGTTCGGCCAGGCGTCCCGAGGAGAGCGACGCCACCTCCTCGCCATCCAGCAGATAGCTTCCCCGCGTGGGAGTGTCGAGGCAGCCGAGGATGTGCATGAGGGTGGACTTGCCCGACCCCGAGGGGCCCATGATCGCCACGTAGTCGCCGCTGGCGATGGTGAGGTCGAGACCTCGCAGGGCGTCCACCTGCACCTCGCCCGTGTCGTAGGTCTTCCAGACGCCCTCGAGGCGAATGAGCGGGGTCTGGCTCACCGCTGGTTCTCCCGTTTCTTGGGCCGGGTCGGGTCCTCCAGCGCCACCTCGTCCCCCTCGCTCAGCCCCTCGAGAACCTGGGCGTGGGAGAGCGACGCCAGACCGGTGACCACCGGCCGCTCCTCGAAGTGCTGCTTCCACATCATCTTGGGATCCGGCGTCGGAGCGGGGTCGGGTGACTTCCCGGCCGCCTGTTCGTCGCGGCCGTTCTTCTTGCCGTCGACCTCGGCCTTCTTCACGTACACCACCTCGCCGTCATCGCGCCGGAACACCGCCTCCACCGGGACCGCAAGCACCCCCTCGGCGATCTCCCCGTCGATGGTGATGTTCGCGGTCATGCCGGTGCGCAGCTCCTTGCCCTGGGAGTCGAGGGCAACCTCGACGTCGAACACCTTGACCTGGTCGGCCAGGCGCGCCGCCGGGGCGATGCGCGACACCTTGCCGGAGAACTTCACCTTCGGATAGGCGTCCAGTGTGACGGTCACGGGGGCGTTCATCGTCACCTTGCCGATATCCACCTCGTTGACCCCCACCTTGACGATCATCGACGACAGGTCGGCCACCGTGGCGATCACCGTGCCGGCGTTGAACGAGCCGGCGCCGGTGACGACGTCGCCCAGCTCCACCGCTCGCCGGATCACGACGCCGTCCATGGGCGAGGTGATGTTGAGCACCTGCGACACGTCTGGATCGATGGGAATGCCGGAGGCTTCAAGAAGGGACGCCTTCTCCCGCGCCGAATCCAGCGTCTCCCGCGCCGCCTTGTAGCGCGTCTCCGCCGCCCGATGCAGCTCCAGTGAGATGAGCCCGCCGGAAAGCAGCTCGTCCTTGGCGCGGAAGTCCTTCTCGGCGTCGTTCAGCTCGATCGCCGCCTGATTGACGTTGCGGCGCACCGCCGCCAGGGTCTGCGCCTGGTTGACATCCGGCTCGATGGAGGCGAGCAACTGGCCGCGCCTGACGACGTCCCCCTCGCGGATTGGCAGGCTCACCACCTTGCCCGAGAGCACCGACTTGACCTCCACCTTGACCTCGGGCTCGACCGTGCCGATCTCCACCACCTTGACGCGCACGTCGGTGACCGCGGCCTTGCCCAGCGGGGTGTCGAGCTTTTCACCCTGCGTCTCCTTGCCCCGGCTGGCGACCGCCCAGACGACGCCCACACCCACGACCGCGACTGCCGCCAACACCAGGTACTTTCTCCTGCTCTTCCTCATCGATAGCCTCCACCAACCACGTCTCTGCACAGTCCTCTACGCAGCACCATGGCCCGAGGTTCACCCTCGGCGGTGTTGTCCGCTGCTCCGCAGAAGGAGCCGGTGTGTGATAGTGTTATCATTATTAGGAGGGCTTTCGATGCGTCACGTCCTCGTGGCAGTTCTTCTCCTGCTCCCGCCCACCACCGTCGCCCAGCCCGCCGGCGACGAGGCACTCGGCTTGCATCCCTACGAGAAGTTCGAACGCCCCGCGGCCTGCGCCAGCTGCCACGTGGACATCGCGCGCCAGCATGAGCAGGCGATGATGTCCCAGGCCTACACCCATCACTGGGACGAGATTGAGTACTTCGAACTGGCGCTTCCCCACGCCGAGAGGAACGAGAAGGTGGCCGAGGTCAAGGCGGGCTGCAACGGCTGCCATGCGCCGCTGGCGTTCCTGGCCGGTGACATCCCTCCCCAGCCACCCGCCGCCGGCAGCCGCGCCAACGAGTCGGTCTCCTGTGACCTCTGTCACACCGTCGTGGGATTTGACGGCGACACACCGTTCAACTTCAACTGGGTCGTCGCCCCGGGCCGGGTCAAGCAGGGACCTCGCCCCGGTCTCGTCAGTCCGCACCACGAGACCCGGGAGAACCCTTTTCTTCGCTCCGCCGAGTTCTGCGGCACCTGCCACAACGAAAAGAACCCCCGGGGGCTGTTCGTCAAGTCCACGCATCTGGAGTGGCGGGACGGGCCCCACGGCAAGGCAGGGATCGTGTGCCAGGACTGTCACATGCCCCCGGCGCCGGGCCGCTCGGCAATAATGGGCGAACTGCTTCCCGACGTCCGGCAGCACCTGTTCCACGGTGCGCACGACCCCGGCAAGGTGGCGGGGGTGATCGAGGTGCGCATTCATCCGGAAGTGCGCGAGGCCGAGCCCGGCGAGACGGTGCGTCTCACCGCCGTGCTGGTCAACGCCAAGGCTGGCCACAGCGTTCCCAGCGGTTCCTCGGAGGAACGCATGCTATGGCTGCATGTGACAGCCCGCGACGCGCGGGGTGCGGAGTACCACCTGCCGGTCGATCGCAAGGGGTTCGCCGGCGAGGAACTCACCATCGCCTCCGCGAAGACGCTCGCCTATCAGGACATCGGCGAGATCCGCGGGATCGCCGGGTTCGCCGGGTTGAAGCGCGATGGGGACTACGCCACGCTGGCGGACGGTGACCGCATCTTCCGCCTGCCGTATCTGGATCCTCAGGGGCGCATGACCATCGCCCAGTGGTTCACCGCGTCGTTCGGCCCAGACTATCGCCTGGCACCACTGTCGGCGGTCACCGAGACGTTCACCTGGACGCTGCCCTCCAGCCTGCCGCCGGGAACGGTCGAGGTCACCGCCTCGCTGTACTACTCGCGGCTGGTCAACTCCGTTGCCAGACACCTCAAAGTTCCCGATGAGGAGTGGGAGCCCATCGCCGTCAATCAGCACCGCACGACCTTCACCGTTCTCCCGTGATCAGGAGGCCACGTCATGAGCCGCCACCGCTGGTACGCCCTCACCGTTCTTTCAGCCGTCGCTGCCCTCGCCGTGCTGGCCGCGTCGAGGGCCGACGCCATTCCCGCCTTCGCCCGCAAGTACCAACTCTCCTGCTCCACCTGCCACGCCCCGTTTCCGCGCCTGAAGCCTTACGGTGAAGAGTTCGCCGGCCGGGGGTTCGTGCTGCCCCCCGATCAGGAACCGCCACGTGCCACCATCGACGTGGGGGATCCCCTGCTGAAGCTCATGCGGGACGTGCCCCTGGCGGTGCGCCTGGATGGCTACGGCTCCTGGAAGGAAGAACTCGGCGACGGCGTAGACTTCGAGCTGCCGTGGGCGTTCAAGGTCCTCTCCGGCGGCCCGATCAGTCGCTCCGTTTCGTACTACGTCTACGGGATCTTCGAGGAAGGGCATTCCGTCAAGCTGGAGGACGCCTACGTTCAGTTCTCCTCCGTGTTCAACCTGCCGGTCGATCTGCTCGTCGGGCAGTTTCAGGTCTGCGACCCGCTCTTCAAGCGAGAGTTGCGTCTCGAGCGGGAGGACTATCAGATCTTCAAGACGCGCGTCGGCCTGGTCAACGCCAATCTCGCCTACGACCGCGGCGTTGTCCTGGCCTGGAGCGCTCCGGGCGAGGTGGACGTCATCGCCCAGGTGGTCAACGGCAACGGCATCGACCCCGTGTACGCCGACTCCTACGACGACAACAGCTACAAGAACACGTCCCTCCGCCTGGCGCGGCAGTTCGGCCCCCTTCGCCTCGGGGTCTTCTCCTACCTGGGCCGAGCCGAATCCTTTGAGCCGGGCCCCTCCAACCGCACGACGTTCTTCGGTCCGGATGTCGTGGTCGACGTCAGCCACCGGATTCAGTTCAACCTCCAGTACCTGCACCGCAAGGACACCAACCCCTTCCGCGGCACCAGGCCGATTCAGAGCGCCGTCACCAGGGGAGGCTTTGCGGAGCTGCTCTTCTTTCCCCAGGGTCCGGACGGCCTGTGGGCAGTCGCGGCGCTCTACAACCGCGTCGAATCCGACGACGAGGCCGCCGACTACGAATCCGCCTCGCTCACCATCTCGCGCCTGCTGGCGCGCAACGTCCGTCTGATGGGCGAGGCGGCGCGGAACCTCGAGGACAAGAGCTGGCGGGTCACCGCCGGAGTGGTGACCGCCTTCTAGCTCAGCAGCGAGGCCATGGCCTCGGGGGCCTCCAGAGGCACGTTGTGGCCGGCGCCGGGAACGATGTGCAGGCGGGCATTGGAGAATCGCCTCACCGCATCCTCCGCGAGCAGGCGAAACTTCGCATCACGCTCCCCAACCACCAGGCGCACCGGGACCTTGATCCCTCCCAGCACCGGCCAGTAGTTGGGCATGGCCGCCAGCCCCGACACCTCGAGGGCGCGCGCCAGTCCCTCCGGGTCGTGGCTGCGCCGCACCGCGCGCAACGCGGCACGCTGCGCCTCCGGCAAGTCGCGCTGGGTGGCGAACAGAGGCTGTGCCTCCCACTTGTTGAGAAACTCGTCCATCCCCTCGTCGCGCAGCACCCGCGCCCATCCGCGCTCCCACACCCCCCGCTCGCGCCGCTCGTTCTCGCTGCGCAGGCCCGGGTTCACCCCGACCAGCGCCGCGATGAGAAAGCGGCCGGGGCTGTGGACAAGGAGGCCGAGCGCTACCCGCGCCCCCAGGGAGTAGCCCGCCAGTCGCCACGGTCCGGGGTGCAGCGCCGCCAGCGCCTCCTCCAGGCGCGCCAGCACCGCGTCAAAATTGGCCGGCACGTCGTCGGCGCGGCGCGCATGGCCGGGCAGCTCCGGCACCGCGACCAGGGACTCGCGCGGCAGGTGCTCGATCACCGCCGCCCACGCCGCCGGCGCCCCGGCAAAGCCGTGCAGAAGCAGCAGCGGCTGCCGGCCCGCCCCGCCGCCGCTGCGGCAGAGCAGAAACCCCTGCCCGCCAACAGTGACACGCTCGCCGATCATCGCCGCGCCTGCCGCCAGCCTTCCTGCGCCGCCTGCTTGAGGGCCCTCCGTCGCTGGCGGAGGTCGCCGGCGCGGATGACTGCGTGCACCACGGTGCACCCGCCAGAGGCCAGCGCCTCCTTCACTGCCGCCTCCACTTCGGCGGGCGTGGTCGCCCGCCGTGCGGGGACTCCGAAAGCTCCCACCGCCAGCGGGATGTCCAGGCGTTGGGGGGTGACGAACAACGCCTCCACCTCCTCCCGAGAAATGGCGCCGCGAAGGAGAGGGAGCAACTCGAAGATGCGCCCCCCGTGATTGTCCAGCACCACGATCACCAGTGGGGTACGCACTGCCGCCGCGGTGGCGAGTCCGCCCAGGTCGTGCTGAAACGCCACGTCTCCGGTCACCAGCATGACCGGCTCGCCGGCCGCCAGCGCGGCTCCGGCGGCGGCCGAAACGCCCCCGTCGATGCCGCTCGCCCCCCGCTGGGTGAGTACCTTCAGGTCCACCCCGCGGCCCGGGCAGGCCAGATCGACCTCGCGGATCGCCAGCGAGTTGCCCAGCGCCAGCCAGGCCCCGCCGGGCAGGACGCGCACCGCCGCCCGTACCGCTGCCGTCTCGGACAGGATACCGCTGGCTTGCTCCCGCCCTTCGGCCTCATCCAGGACTCTTTCCACGTGGGCGGCGGCGGCGCTCCAGGCGGGCAGCCACGACGGATCGCGGGGCTCACCGGGTCCCAGCCGCGCCACCACCCGCCGCAACGTTGTCGCCACACCGCCCACCACGATGCCGGCGGCGCGGTTGAGGGGATCCACCCAGCCGTGCTCGCACACCACCCACGGGCGGGTGGCGGCCGCGCCTCCCAGCCCAGAATTCCACCCCGCCGAGGTGGGCCAGCTCCCCACCACCAGGACGCAGTCCGGCTCCGGCATGTCCGAACCAACCAGCAGCTCCAGCGGGACGGGAGCCGGAGAGTGAGGGCAGAATCGCAGCTGACTGCCCGCCTCCGCCGCCACCGGAAACCCCAGTCGCCGCGCCAGGGCCGCCACGGGCTCCCGCATCTCCCCCTGAAAGACCGGCCCGGGCCCGCCGCCGCCCGGGGGGTGATCGTCTGCGGGCCCGGGCCG
>JBBINC010000032.1:0-25302 GCA_037444085.1 Acidobacteriota bacterium
GAGCAAAGCTCCCCTCCGCTCGCCTCCGCCGCGAAACCCCCCGCGCCCCCCCTCGCGCCGCGGGCAAGGCCCGCCGGTGCTCGCCTCTCGCCCCCAGCACCCCGCTTCCACCCGCACCTCCAGCCCCCGCGTGCGCGAAGGGTGGATCCTGCCGTTGACCGTGACCGTGTCCGTGGTCGCGACGGGGGCGTTTCGCGCCCTCCCCATCGGCCGCGCGGGCGCAGGGCGACGAGCTGAGCTATTCTACCAGGCCCTGAAGCGCCGCCAGGCGCCGGTACAGGCCGCCGCAAGCGAGCAGTTCGGCGTGCGTTCCCTGCTCGACCACCCGCCCACCATCCATGACGGCGATGCGGCTGGCGTGGCGCACCGTGGCCAGGCGGTGGGCGATGACCAACGTCGTGCGCCCGCGCATAAGGTTCTCCAGGGCCCGCTGAACGATGGCCTCCGCCTCCGCGTCCAGCGCCGAGGTAGCCTCGTCGAGGACCAGGATGGGCGGGTCCTTGTAGAGCGCCCGGGCCACCGCCAGCCGCTGTCGCTGGCCGCCCGACAGACGTACCGCCGCCTCGCCCACCACGGCCTCAAACCCCCCCGGGAACTCGAGGATAAATTCCTCAGCAAAAGCAGCTTGGGCGGCGCGCCGCAGGCGCTCCTCGTCGACCACCTCCTGGCCGTAGGCGATGTTGGCGCGGATGGTGGTGTTGAACAGCACCGTCTCCTGGGTCACCAGTCCGATCCGGGCGCGCAGCGACGCGAGGGTGAACTGGCGGATGTTCACGCCATCCACCAGAATGGCTCCGCCACTGACCTCCCAGAACCGGGGCAGCAGCTGCGCCACGGTGGACTTGCCGGCGCCCGAGGGCCCCACCAGGGCCACCACCTGCCCCGCCGGAATCGTCAGATCGAGGCCGTGCAACACCGGCTTTTCGGGCTCGTAGGCGAACCGCACGCCTGCCAACCTGATCTCCCCCCTCACACCGGGGAACGGGCGCGCCTGGGCGGTGTCCCGGACCTCAATGGGAGTGTCAACCACGGCGAACACCCGCTCGGCCGAGGCGATGGCCGTCTGCAGAGCCACGTTCACCTTGTTGAGCCGCTTGATGGGGGCGTAGAGAGCATAGAGGCTGAACAGGAACGAGCTGAAGGTGCCCACCGTCATCTCGCCCCGCGCGATGAGGTGTGAGGCGTAGCCGAAGAGCACCAGAAAGCCCGCCGCCCCCAGGATCTCCATCACCGGCGCGGTCATCGCCTGCACCTTGCGCGCCCGCAGGTTGGCCCGGAAGTGCCGCCACGTCGCCTCGCGGAAGCGGCGCGCCTCAAAGGCCTCCATGCAGAACGCCTTGACCACACGGTACCCTTTCAGCACCTCGTCCAGCACGGTGTTCATCTCGCCCAGCCGCTCCTGGCTCTGAGAGGCCCGCCGCCGCAATCGCTGGGCGAAGTGCACCAGCGGCCACACCAGCAGCGGCGCCACGATCACGGACGCCACTGCCAGCTTGAAATGCAGAGAGAACACCAGGATGAGCACACCGATGACGGTGAAGGTGTCCTGGAAGAGATCCGAGAGGCGGTCCGAAATGGCGTTGGTGATCTGCTCCACATCGTTGGTAGCCCGGGACATCAGCGTCGCCGTGGGTTGCCGCTGGTAGAACTCGGCAGACTGAGCCAGCAGCGCGTCCATGAGCCGATCGCGCAGATCCTTCACCGCTCCCAGGCCGGATCGGAAAAAGGCGTAGTGCCCGAGGTAGGCAAAGAGGTTCTTCGAGACCACGGCCAGGAAGGCCAGCAACAGAATGATCGAGCGGTCGCTGGGCAGGTGGCGGCGCAATTCCTCCTTGGTCGCATCGAACCAGCCCTGCAGCGCCTTCACCACCCCCACCTGAGGGAGCCGATCCGGCCGGGCGGCTCGCGCTGCCGCCACGGCTTGGTCCGCACCCACCAGCACTTCGTCGAACACGGGCATGATGAGAAACAATAAGAACACCGCCGAGAGGGCCACACCCACCATGCCCGCCACGGCGACCGCTACCCACCCGGCGTGGGGGCGAAGAAAAGACACCAGACGCAGCAGCGGTCTCACCGCCGACTCCCAACCATGCCAACCCATTCTACGGCTATCATCCCGAGATGGACGTGAGCGTCGTGCTCGTTCGCCCGCGGTACGCAGGCAACATCGGCGCCGCCTGCCGGGGGAGCCGCCAACTTCGGCGCGGTCGAGGTGGCCATCGTCGCCCCGGCCGTCATGCCCGACGAGTTCGAACTGGAAAGGCACGCCATGGGCGCCCTCGCTCACCTGCCGCTGGTCGAGTACGACGACGTCCGCGACGCTGTGTCGGACGCCGATCTGGTGCTCGCCACGACCTCGGGTCGCGCGCGGGAAAGGCGGGCCCTGCTGACACCCCGGACGGTACGCAATCTCATCGAGACGCGCCGCCCTCGCCGCGTCGCCATCGTCTTCGGCAACGAACACAGCGGACTTTCGGCCGCCGAGCTGCGTTGCTGTCATGCGCTGTGCAGGGTTTCGACCACGCCGGGCTTTGGCGTCCTCAACCTGGGCCAGGCGGTGGCGGTGGTGCTCGCCCTGCTCACCGAGGGGACGATGCCGCCCCCTCCCTCCCCCGATGACGCCGATCATCCTGCCTCGGCAGAGGAGTTTGCCGCGGCGCTCGAGCAACTGCAGGAGCTCCTGTCGCGCTCCGGTTTTCTCGACCCCACCAACCCCGAGCGCATCATGGACCGATTGCGCCTGTGGCTGGGCGCACCGTTCCCAGCCGCCGGGAGGTGGCGATCCTGCGCGCCCTCGCCGCCCACCACGCCTACGTCCACAGTTCGGCCGGGCGGGAGTGATCCTCACCCTCGCCGAGCACAACGCGCGGGTCGTGGCCCGACACCCGGCGGAAACACTCCCCCAGCCCTTCCACAACCCCCGCCGACTCGTCCGCCTCCACGCGCTCCACCCGATGAAGGGGGATAAAGAGGGTCACCGGGCCAATGAGGCGCTCCCCCTCCCCCGCCCACTGGCGCAGGAAGTCCTCGAATGTCTCCACCGGCACCCCGCGCATCGTGACGCCCGCCGCCGAGAGCTCCAGCAGCAGGCCCCAGAACTTCTCCCGCGGCGAAGAGCAGCTGACCACAACCAGGCGCAGGGGGTCCACGGCGTCACCCCCCCGGCTGGCACAGTTCCCACAGCACTCCCCCGGTGGACCTGGGATGGACGAAACACACCTGGCTGCCATGCGCGCCAGTGACCGGATGCTCTGACAGCAATTCGAAACCCTCCCCGGCCAGCGCCGCCATCGCGGCACGGATGTCCCCGACATGGATGGCGATATGGTGCAGTCCCTCCCCCCGCTTGGCGATGAAGCGGGCGATGGGGGAATCCTCGGCGGTCGGCTCCAGCAATTCGATCCGCGTACCCTCAACCGGGAGGAACGCCACGCGCACCTTCTGTTCGGAAACCTCCTCGCTGCCCTCCTCGGCAAGACCCAGGGCGCGGTAGAACTTCAGGCGCTCCTCCACCGACCTCACCGCCACACCGATATGGTCGATCTTCTTCATGTCCCTCCTCCGCCTTCCTCGTTGTCCGCCGGCCGTCCTACGCGTCTCCCGCCTGCCCGGCTCCCTGCAGCCGCGCGAACAGCCGCCGCGCCGCCGCGTGCACGTCCAGGCGCCCCTCGATCACCCCGCGCACGGCCTCGTCCAGCACGGCGTGGAAGTCGCGGCGCACGCGCTCGCCGGCCAGCGCCGTGACGAGCCGCTGAATGCGCTCGGCAACTTGCCGATTTCGCCGTGCCGTGCGCCGCTGCCCGGCCTCAAGGAAGGTTCGATGGCGGGCCACCGCATGCCGCAGTTCCGCGATCCCCTCACCGCTCCTGGCCGAGGTGCGCACGATGGGAGGGCGCCAGTCGCCTTCCGACTGAAGCTCCAACATGCCCGCAAGCGCCGCCACCTGGGCTTCCGCCCCCGGGCGATCCACCTTGTTGACCACGAAGATGTCGGCGATCTCGAGTATTCCGGCCTTGGCCGCCTGGATATCGTCCCCCAGACCGGCCACGGTCACCACCACCACCGTATCCACCACGCCGGCGACGTCCACCTCGTCCTGCCCCACCCCCACAGTCTCCACCAGCACCCACGGAAACCCGGCCGCGTCCAGGACGTCGAGGGCGTCCGCCGCGGCGGCGCTCAAGCCCCCCAGGGCCCCCCGCGTCGCCATCGAACGCACGAAGGCGCCGCGCCGCAGAAGTTCCGGCATGCGCACCCGGTCGCCAAGCAACGCTCCCCCTGAAAAGGGACTCGAGGGATCCACGGCCAGCACCGACACACCGTGGCCTTCCTCCCGCAACGCCACTCCCAGCGCCTGCGTGAGGCTCGATTTCCCGACCCCCGGGGCGCCCGTGAGCCCGACCCGCCACCCTCCCCCGCCAGACGGGCGCAGCGCGGCGAGCAGCGCCTCGGCCTCAAGACCGCCGCGCTCCACCAGCGTGAGCGCCCTGGCGACGGCGCGCTCCTGCCCGGCCTGGACCTGTTCCGGCAGCCCCACGTCCGACTCCGTCAGCCCTGCAGAAGCTGCCGCGCGATGACCATCCGCTGGATCTCCGAAGTGCCCTCGCCGATGGTGCAGAGCTTGGCGTCGCGCCACAGCTTCTCCACCGGGTAGTCCTTGGTGTAACCGTACCCGCCGTGGATCTGCACCGCCTCCTCGGCCACCCGCACCGCCGCCTCGGCGGCGAACAGCTTGGCCTCCGACGAGAGGCGAGTGGTCTTCTCCCCCGCGTCCTTTGCCTCGGCCGCACGGAAGGTGAGGAGCTCGGCGGCGCTCACCAGCACGGACATGTCGGCGAGTTTGAACTGGATCCCCTGGAACGAGGCGATGGGGCGGCCGAACTGCTTGCGCTGGCGAGCGTAGTCGACGGCCGCGGCGAGCGCCCCCCGGGCGATCCCCAACCCCAGAGCCGCGATGGAGATGCGCCCCCCATCCAGCACTTCCATGGCCTGGATGAACCCCTCCCCCTCGGCGCCGAGGAGTGCATCGGCGGGCAGGCGCACGTCCTCGAGAATCAGCGAGGAGGTGTCGGACACGCGCATGCCCACTTTGTCTTCCTTCTTGCCGCGCACCACTCCGGGCGCATCGAGGGGAACGAGAAACGCAGAGATGCCGCGGTGATCATTGCCGGGCGCAGTGCGGGCAGTGATCACCGCGACTCCGCCCACCGTGGCATGGGTGATGAAGTTCTTGGCGCCGTTGATCAACCACCCATCCCCGTCGCGTCGCGCGGTGGTCTTCGTCCCGCCGGCGTCGGAGCCGGCCTCCGGCTCCGTAAGTCCCCACGCTCCCAGTGTCTCGCCACTGGCCAGCCTGGGTAGCCACCGGCCCTTCTGTTGGTCGCTGCCGAACAAGAGAATGTGATTCGTACACAGTGAGTTATGCGCGGCCACCGAGAGCGCCACGCCGGGTTCCACGGCGGCCAGCTCGGCGACAATGGTTACGTAATGCCGGTAGTCGAGGCCGGCGCCGCCATACTCCTCCGGAACCAGGACCCCCAGGACGCCCAACGCCCCCAGTTGCCGGAACACGTCCACCGGAAAATGCGACGCCTCGTCCCATGCCCGCGCATGTGGCGCAAGCTCGCGCCTCGCGAAGTCGCGCACCATCTCGCGCACGCTCGCCACGCCGTCCTCGGCCTGTCCCGTCATCGCACGCCTCCCGCAGGTCCACTCGCCTGCCAGGCAGAAAGCTGAACACCCCGGTAGTAGGTTGTCAGGATCTCCTCGAACGTCGCACCGCCCCGCGCCAGACCGTACGCCCCGTTCTGGCACATGCCCACCCCGTGCCCCCACCCTCGGCCGAGAAAGCGGAACACCAGCTCCTTTCCCCGCTGTTGTCGCAGCACCACAAAGCGGTTGTCCGGCAGGCCCAGGGCGTATCGGAAATCGATTCCACGCATTTCTTTGCGTACGCCCCCGGCACGCACGCCGACGACCGTGGCGCGCCCCGAGGAACCGCGCGAGACCACCTCGATCCACTCCACATCCCCGACGCCGCACGCCGCCGCGACCCTTGCAGCGGCAAACTCCCGCGCCCACCACGACCACGGCGACGCCGCGTCGGCCTCGAGGCGCTCCTCCACCTCGAGCACCAGCGGGCGCTCCCCCATCAGCCACAGCGTGGCCGGGGCACCCGGCAAGGTCGCCACCTTCCCGGGTCGCCACGCCGCCCCGCTCCGTGCCATGATGTTCGACCCGAGCCCAGCGACGGCGAACCGCCGGCCGTCCTCCGCGATGAACTCACCCGCGGCCCCGATTCGTCCTGGGACCTCCTCCAGTCCACCGGAGAGCTGCGCCAGTCTCACCACCAGGGCCAGCTCTTCCTCCTCCCGCCCGCTGCCGAGTGCGGTAGGAGGCACGGGGAGGCGAAACAGAGCCAGCAGCCCGTCCACCCAGTCATCTCGTCCCCGCTGCTGCTCTCCCAGCAGCACCTGCGCCTCGGCGAGCCCGAAGACCGCTGCCAGGCCCTCTCTCCCTGGGGAGCTTCTCGCGGACCGGGCGAGCGCCGCCGCCAGCGCGTTGCGTTCCGCTGTGACGCCGAGTGACGCCGCGGCACGCCGGCCGACCTCGGCGAGCCTCCCTACCACCTCCAGCCACTGCCCGCTCGCCGTCGCGGGGCCAAGGGCCAGCAGAGTCTCGCCGCGGCACGGCACGGCCACCAGGTAAGGAGCCGCGCGCCGAGGGAATTGTTCCGCCGCCGCCTCGGTGTGCCCACCGCAGGTGGAGTGGTACATCGCGTCGATGGGCGCCCCTGCGAAGGTGGCGATGAGTCCTGCGGTCGCCCGCACCGCCTCGTCGGAGAGCGGGTGCTCGGCCGATGCCCCGCCGTACACCTGGCACGCCTGGGTATCGCAGATATCGTACCCGCGGGCGCCGCCACCACCCAGGTGGGTCACCGTGTAGGTCCGGGCTGCGACCGCCTGCGCCTTCAGGGCCTCGATCTCAGGGAAGGCGCGCGGCCCCATCTCGACGGGCACGACACCGCGCAGGTACTCCTCGAGGTTGAGAACGTTGACGACCTGGACTCCCCGCGCAGAGGGGACGAGCACCAGTTCGCCGCGAACCACCCGGTCGCCGACGCTCACCGGGTCGGCGTCGAAGGGCAGCAGCCGCAGTTCGCGCCCCCGCACCTCGGCTCCCGTTTCGCCGCTCACCGCCAGCCCACCTCCTCCGCCCTCCGCCCGCAGTGCCGACCCTACTCCCGCACTGGTCAGCCGCGCCCGCAACCCGTCGCTGCCCTCCCCTCTTCGGGCCAGCACGATGACGCGAAAAAGCTCGCCCTCTCCGAGCCGCACCTCCGTCTCGAAGCCGGCGCGGGCAAGGCGCGCCGCTTCGCCCTCGGCGTTCTCCCGAGTCCGGAAGGCGCCCACCTGAAACGCCGGTCGCTCCGCACCCTCCATCCGCACTGCAAGCGGCCCCCGCAGCACCTCGACCGATCCGTCAGCCCACACCGCGTAGCGCCGTCCGGGCTGGGGAAACACCGGCGGTTGGGGTACCGTCAGCAGCACCCGCACGAGCGGCGGGCGCAGGTCGGCTCGCCCGTCGCGCAGCTGGTCGAGCAGCGTGAGGCCCCCCGCTCCCGCCGGCCGACCTGGCCGCGCAGGCAACCCAGGCGCGATCGTTGGCGCCGGGGTGGCGATGGGCGGAATCGGCTCGGGCAGCTCCTGGGCACGGAGCACTGGCCGGCCCGATGCACACGGACCCGCCGCCCACGCCAGTCCCACGACCGACGCCGCGAGAGCGAAGCGGGCGCCCCAGCGGCCCGTCACGCCCGGCGCCCCTGCCGCACCACCCGGGCCTGACGGTAGTCACGCCCCTGTAGCCACACCTCCTCGCACATCTCATAGAGGCGCGAGCGCAAGGGCACGCCGATGCGGTCCGCCAACGACTCGCGCGCCATGGTGGCGGCACGGTACGGGTTGGCCCCCAGGTCGGCATTGACATCCCCCTCGCCGCCCGGACCGTCCTTGTAGTTGGTCGTGCAGAGCGTCAGCCGCTGGCTCATGTAGCGGGAGTTGACCACGAAGTACAGGAGATCGAGCACCCAGGGCGTCACCTTGCCCGCTCCCAACTCGTCCAGGACTACCACGTCCGCCTCCACCACCGGCTCGAGAATCTCCTGTCGCGCCGCCCCGCCGGCGTCGAACGCCATCATCAGCCTCTGCACCAACTCCAGCAGGTTGACGTAGTACCCCCGAACCCCCTTGTCGAGGATGAGCGCGCGCAGTGCCGCCACGGCCAGATGCGTCTTGCCTGTGCCGGAGCTGCCGTAGTACAGCAAGCCGCGCTCCCGGGCCGGGAACTCGTCGACGAACTCGCGGGTGAGTTGCTGGGCGCGACCGAGGGAAGGGTTGCTCGCGTCCCACAGCTCAAAGGACTCCACGGTGCAATGCAGGTAGCGCTCCGGGATGCCGGCGGCGCGCAGCGCCCTCTCGGGATCGCGCCGGCCGACGCAGGCGCAGCGCTCGGCGAACTCGTACCGATCCCGCCTCGCGATTCGCCAGCCCGTCCCGCCGCACTCCAGGCAGACTGCGCCGTGTTCGCGTTCCACGCGGGTATTGTACCGAGTCACGGCCTGGCCGTGGGGTGACCGGCCCGGCGCTGGCCGACTCGGCTGGCCTACACTGAGGCGGTGAGCGGGCCGGCCAACTTGCTGCTGGCGTGGTTTGCGACCCACCAACGCCCCCTCCCCTGGCGAACCGCCTTTCCCCGAGACCCCTACCTTGTGCTGCTTTCCGAGGTGATGCTGCAGCAAACCCAGGTCCGGCGGGTCGTCCCCCTCTTTCTCCGGTTCGTGCAGCGTTTCCCCAGCCTTGCAGGCCTGGCCTCGGCGACACAGGACGACGTGCTCGCCGCCTGGAGCGGTCTCGGCTACTACCGCCGGGCGCGGGCGCTGCACGCCGCGGCCCGCGAGATCATCGCCGCCGGCGCGTGGCCCGCCTCGTACCGGGAGTTACGGCATCTCCCCAGCTTCGGGCCGTACACCGCCGCCGCCGTGGCGGCGTTCTGCTTCGCCGGCGATGACCCGCCAGTGGACGGCAACGTCGCCCGTGTCGCCGCCCGGGTGTTGGCCCTCGACGCTCCCCTGGGGAGCGCGCAGCTCTCCCGTGCGGCCGAGCGCTGGGCGCGACGCCTGCACGGCGCCGCTCCTACCCCGGAGACTTTCGAGGCACTCATGGAGCTGGGCGCCAGTGTATGTCGCCCGACCTCCCCGGCGTGCCGCCGCTGCCCGCTGGCGGCGGGGTGTGCGGCGACGATCGCCAACGTTCCTGACCGCTACCCGGCGCCGCGCCCTCGGCGACCGCGGCAAGCGCTGCGGTGGGTGGCGCTGTGGCTGACCCGACACGACCGGCGGGTGCTGCTCCGGCGGCGGGGGGCCTGCGAGCAACTCCTGGGCGGCCTGTGGCTGCCGCCCCTGGTCGAGCTCGCCGGCGACCAAGAGCCCGCCACCGCCGCCGCAGAGCTGTTGCGCACCCTCGGGTACTCGGCCGATCTGCGCCCCGCCCCCGCGGTGACTCACTCCATCACTCATCGGGATATCACCGTCTTCCCGTTCGGCGGCGAATGCGAGGCCGTCCAGGTGGCCGAAGCTCAGGGGGTGAAGTGGGCTGACCCCTCCGGAGCCGGTATCGCCACCTCCACCCTCACCCACAAGCTCCGTCTCGCCTGTCAGAGTTCGCTGCGGGCGTAGCGGATTCCGACACCGTCGGTGGGCGAGGGGGTACCATTCGCGCGGGAGGAGCCGTCGTGCCGGTACCAACCACACCCGTGTTGACCGTCGATGCTCTCATCACCGATCCGGAGCGCGGCGTGCTGCTCATCCAGCGAGCCCGCGACCCCTATGCCGGGTGCTGGGCGCTGCCCGGCGGCTTCGTCGAGGTGGGCGAAACGGTGGAGGCGGCGTGCGCCCGGGAGGCGCAGGAAGAGACCGGCCTGGCCGTGGAGCCGGTCGAAGTTCTCGGAGTGTACTCGCATCCCGATCGAGACCCGCGCTTCCACACCGTATCCGTGGTGTTCGTGTGTCGCGTCAAGGAGGGGATTGCCCGGGGAGGGGATGATGCCGCCGAGGCACGCTGGTTTGCCGACCTCGCCGGCCTGCCACTCGCCTTCGACCACGCCGCCATTCTCGCTGGCGCGGGACTTCTCACTCCGGACACGGAGGGAGCGATCAGCGCTCGATCGCCGACTCCATCGCGATCTCCGGCTCAGGCTCCACGACCACCAGGCCGGTCTGCGTGATGGGTAGCAGGGCCAGGTGCGGCCGCCCCTTGCTCACGAGCCGGAGCTCGAAGTAGCCCTCGGGCCGGATCGCAATCAGCGTGCCCTGCGTCCCGGAAAGGCCCAGGATCTGCGAGTAGACGAAGACCTCCTGCGGCATGTCCATGATCCCCTCCGCGGTCACGACTCGTCGTCGGCTGTCGCCCCCACCACGCCATACTCCTTCAGCTTCCGCTGCAGCGTGCGAAGTCCGATGTCGAGCAACTGCGCCGCCTTGGCGCGGTGTCCGTCAGTGTACGCGAGCGCACGCAAGATTGCCTCGCGCTCGACCTCCGCCATGCGGCGGGGGGACCACTCCACCGCGGACGCCCCGATGTTCGGCGTCCGCTGCTCGGGAGCGCGATACTCCTCGGGAAGATCCTCGATCCCCGCTTCCTCACCGGCGGCGAAGAGCACCATGTGCTCGACGACGTTTCGCAGCTCCCGAACGTTGCCGGGCCACGCGTGGCGCTTGAGCGCCGCCAGTGCCGCCGGCGTCACGCGGCGCACGCCGCGCCCCAGTCGATCGTTGAAGAGGGCGATGAAGTGACTGACCAGAGGGGGGATGTCCTCCGGCCGCTGGCGCAGGGAGGGGAGATCAACGGTGACCACCTTGAGCCGGTAGTAGAGGTCGCGGCGGAAGCGCCCCTGCTCGACTTCCTCCTCGAGATTCCGGTTGGTGGCCGCCAGGAGCCGGAAGTCAATGGGGATCTCCTCGTTGCCGCCCACCCGAGTGATGCGCCGGTCCTCGAGCACGCGCAGCAGCTTGACCTGGAGATCCGGAGACAGCTCGGAGATCTCATCCAGCAATAACGTCCCGCCGTCCGCGGCCTCGATCTTTCCGATCCGCCGCTGGTGCGCGCCGGTGAACGCGCCCCGCTCGTGCCCGAAAAGCTCGGCCTCGAGAATCTCACCCGGAATGGCACCGCAGTTCAAGGCGACGAACCTGCGCGCGACGCGTGGCGAATGCTGGTGGATGGCGTTGGCAATCAGCTCCTTGCCGGAGCCCGATTCGCCGACGATCAGCACGGTCGTGGGCGCGGGAGCCACGACCCGCACCCTTTCGAAGACGCGCTGCATGGCTGGCGAATTGCCGATGATGCCGCTGATCCCCACCACCTGCTCCAGGCGCTCCTCCAGCTCCCGCGCGTGGGCCTTCAAGAGCCTGCGTTCCAGTTGCCCTTCCACCCGGGAGCGCAGCTCCTGCAAGTTGATGGGCTTGGTGAGATAGTCGTCTGCACCATCCTGCCACGCCCGACGTACCCCATCCACATCGGCGAAGGCGGTCACCAGCAGGACGGGTAGCTCCGGTCGCCGCCGGCGAATCTGACGGAGCAGCTCGTACCCGTCCATGCCCGGCATGCGAACGTCGGTGATCACGGCCGCCACGTCATCGCCGCTCTCGAGAACCTCGACCCCGCCTTCCCCGCCGTCGCGCTCCACCACCTCGTAGCCCATGCGGCGCAACGCGGCCGCCATGGCGGAGCGGGAGCCATCGTCGTCGTCCACCACCAGGATGCGTGCCTTCGCCGTCACCACGAGACTCCCTTCTCGCGCAGCAAGTCAACGAGTCCCACCTCGTCGAGAACCCCTACCCCCAGTTGCTGCGCCCGCGCTACCTTCGACCCTGGCTGGTCACCGCGCACCACGAAGGAGGTGCGCCGCGACACACTCTCGGATACTTTTCCGCCGGCATCCTCCAGCAGCCGGGCTACCGCCTCCCGCGGGCGAGAGAGCGTCCCGGTCAGCACGAAGGTCAGTCCGGCCAGGGCCGCCGCCTCGGCTGGTAGAGCGGTCGAGCGCTCCTCCGGATCGATACCGCGCGCCCGCAGGCGACCGACGAGTGCCGCGTTCTCCTCGTCGCGAAAGTACTCGACCACGCTGCTCGCAATGACCGGGCCGACGCCGGGCACCGTGGCCAGCTCCTCCACCGTCGCCGCCGCCAGCGCCTGAAGCGATCCGAATCGGCTCGCCAGCACCCGCGCCGCACGTTCCCCGACGTGGCGAATCCCCAGCGCCGCCAGCACCCGCCACAGCGGCCGCCGCCGTGCTTCCTCCAGCTGGGCGAGAAGATTCGCCGCTGACACCTCTCCCCAACCCGGGAGCTGGGCGAGACGTTGAGGTTCGAGATCCCACAACGACGCCGCGTCAGAGATGTGCCCCTCGGCCAGAAGCTGATCGATGAGGCGCTGGCCGAGACCCTCGATGTCCAGGCCGGCCCGGGACACGAAGTGGCGCAGCTGCTGTCGGCGCACCCCCGGACAGTGGCGATTCGGACACCGCTGGACGACCTCGCCCTCCTCCCGCTCAACCCGGGTGCCACACCTCGGACAGGCCTCCGGCATGCGGAATTCCTCCGCCTGGCCTGCCCGGCGCGCCCGGTTCACCGCCACCACCTTGGGGATCACGTCCCCCCCCTTGGCCACCCACACCTCGTCCCCGACCCGCACGTCAAGCCGCGCCACCTCGTCGGCGTTGTGCAGGGTGGCTCGTGCCACCGTCGTGCCGGCCAGGCGCACGGGCTCCAGCTCCGCCACCGGGGTCAGCGCCCCGGTCCTGCCGACCTGGATGGTGATCGCCCGCACCCGGGTGGTCACCCCTTCCGGCGGGTACTTGTAGGCCACCGCCCAGCGCGGAAATTTGCTGGTGGCCCCCAACGCCTCCTGCTCGGCCAGCAGATCGAGCTTTACCACCGCGCCGTCGATGTCGAACGGCAGACCGGCGCGCCCAGCCCCCCACTCACGGATGAACTGGTGAACCTCCGCCAGAGTGCGGCACCGTCGCCAACCGGGGTTCACCGGCAACCCCCACCCCGCCAGCGCCTCCAGCGCCTGCGAATGCCGCTGCGGCTGCCACCCATCGCAGCGCGCCAGCTGGTAGGCCACGAAGGCCAGCCGCCGCCGCGCGCACGCCCGCGGATCCAGCAGCCGCAGCGACCCGGCGGCGGCGTTCCGGGGGTTGGCGAATTCCTCCTCACCCTCCTCGCGGCGGACCCGGTTGACGGCCCGAAAAGCCTCCCTGGGCATGAACACCTCGCCCCGCACCTCGGCCAGCCGAGGAGCCCCCGCCAGACGAAGGGGAAGCAGGCGAATGGTGAGCGCGTTGGCTGTCACGTCGTCGCCTATCCGGCCGTTCCCTCGCGTCACAGCCCGCACCAGCTCCCCGTCCTCAAAGGTCAAGGCCAGCGACACGCCGTCGATCTTCAGCTCTGCCACCATCCCGTCAGGTTCTCGCCCGAGCCCCCGCGCGGCGCGGGCCCACCACTCGGCCAATTCCCCCTCGTCGTAGGAGTTGTCCAACGACATCATCGGCACGCTGTGCTCCACTTGCGCGAGACCCGCAAGCGGCTGGCCCCCGATCCGCTGGGTCGGCGAATCGGGAGTGACCAGCTCGGGGTGCTCCGCCTCACGGCGAATCAACTCGGCCATCAGCTGATCGAACTCGAAATCGGAGATTTCGGGTCGCGCCATCACGTAGTAGAGATACTCATGCCGCCTTATCTCGCGGCGCAGGTAGTCGATCCGCCCAGCCAGCCGGCTCGCGCTCACTTCGCCTCCCGGAAGCGCCGGCGGCGCCGGCGCCGGCGGCTGGCGGGGGATGCCGGCGCAGGAGAAACCACGGGCGGGAGCCCCTGCTCCACCCGGAGCCGCGCCTCGTCCCAGGCGGCCAACGCCTCGCCGTGCCTGCCCGTCGCCTGGAAGAGAAGGCGCGCGACCTCGCGGGCCACCCCAAAGCCCTCCTGTCGGATCGACCGCAACACGATCTTCGCCGACGGCGGGGGCGCCAGCAGGCGCCCCAACAGAAACATCGCCGACCGCAGAACGTGGGCCCGGTGGTTGGAGAGCGACAGGCGCGTCGCGGGAGGATCGACGACCTCTCGCACCGTCTTCTCGAGCCCTTGCCGCCGGATCCCGCCGTTCTCCCAGGCAGCCTCAAGAAAACCCGGGAGGAGCAACGCTCCGACCAGCGTCTCGTCGCGCAACGGCGTTCCCTCGCGCGCCGCCGCAGCCGCGTGGCCAAGCAGATCCCACAGCAGGGCCCGGCCCGTGCCGGTGGCCACCGAGCTGACCTCCGGAAGAATCTCGGGCAGCAGACCGTGGTCATCCCACCCGCGAAGCACTGCGAGGACGTGCTCTCCGTGCAGGCTCTCGATGAGTTCGTAGGCGATGCGCGCCGGCGCCGCTCGCCGGATTTCTCCCGGCATGTCGTGCAACGCCTGCAAGGTCTCGTGGTCGATCTCGAACCCCAGCCTGGCGGCGTACTCCACGGCTCGCAGCATGCGCACCGGGTCCTCAGCGAAGCGCAGCGCCGGCGGCCCGATGGAGCGCACCACCCGCCGCTGCAGATCCTCGATCCCCCCGACGTAGTCGATGACACTGAAATCGGCGATGTTGTAGAACAGCGCGTTGATCGTGAAGTCGCGCCGCCAGGCGTCCTCCTCAGGGGTACCGAACTCATCCGCTTCCACCACCGGCGCGAGGACATCCTCGGGAACGCCCTCGTGCAGTTCCGGGGCCTCCGGCGACCGCCTGAAGGTCGCCACCTCGACGACCTCGTCAGCGAAACGCACGTGCGCCAGGCGGAAGCGCCTCCCGATGAGTCGACAGCTGTGGAACAGGCGGCGAACCTGCTGCGGGCGCGCGTTGGTGCCCACATCGAAGTCCTTCGGGGTTCGGCCGAGCAGCAGATCGCGCACGGCTCCGCCCACCAGATAGGCGGTGAACCCGGAACGATGCAGCCGGTGGAGAACCCGCAGCGCGGATTCCGAGATCAACGAACGCGAAATGGGGTGCTCTGCGCGTGCCAGGATCCGTGGCCCGGCGCGCTGTACGGCGTGTTCAATCACTCGACGACCGGCTCCCTTGCGGCCGCCTCGCCAGCGGTCACGGCCAGCACGATCTTACCAAACTGAGCCCCGCCGGCCAGCCGCTCGTACGCCTCTCGGCCCGCCGCCAGAGGCTTGACCGAGTCCACCACCGGGCGCAGTGCCCAGCGCTCCGCCGCTCCCACGACGCCCTCCCAGTCGCGCACGCTGCCCATGGTGGACCCGAGGATCGACAGCTGGTTCCAGAAGATCAGGCGAACTTCTTCGGCCGGATTGGGGCCGGTGGTGGCACCACACGTCACGATTCGGCCGCCACGCGCCGCGCTGCGCAACGATGTCATCCAGGTCGCCGCTCCGGCGGTCTCCAGCACAACATCCACCCCTCGCCTGTCGGTCAACCTTCTGACCTCACGGGCAACGTCGGTGGTGGTGTAGTTGATCGTGGCCATCGCCCCCATCTCTCTAGCTCGCTGTAATTTGACTTCGTCTCCCGAAGTCACGATGGCCTCCGCGCCGAGCCTCACCGCCAAGGCCAGCGCGGCCTGCGCCACCCCCCCGCCGATGCCGTGGATCAGAATCGTCTCCCCGGCTGCCAGCCGCGCCCGGGTGACGAGCATTCGCCACGCCGTCAGGAAGGTGAGAGGGAAGGCCGCCGCCTCTGCCCACGACATGTGCCGGGGCCGACGCGCCAACGAGGTGACCGGTACCTTCACGTACTCGGCAAGAGTGCCGGCGCAGTGCTCGCCGAGGATCCCGTAGCTCACGCAGAGGGATTCCTCCACCTTGCGGCAGAACTCGCACTCGCCGCACCACAACCCCGGGTTGAGCACCACCTCATCACCGCACCGCCACCCCGTCACCCCTGTCCCTACCTCCGCGATCACCCCAGCGCCATCCGCTCCGCCGACGTGCGGCATCTCCAGTTGCAAACCTGGCAGGCCTCGCAAGACAAACAGATCCAAATGGTTCAGCGCCGCCGTACGGACTTCCACGACGACCTCGCCGCGGCCCGCCTGGGGGCGCGGCCGGTCGCCCATCATGAGTTCCTCCGTGCCGCCGTGCTTCGCCATCATCAACGCCCGCATTTCATCCCCTCCTCGCCGCACCTCAGCGAACGGCGCGCACCACTCTCGTCACCGCCGCATGTTAGGGGAGGCGCGCCGGAATAGCCACCGCCCCGGGAGAGCCCGGGGCGGTGGGTTCCAGGAAGATCCCCGTGCGGGATGGCCGAATCGTTCCTCCCGGCCGCCCCGGCTCGGGTCGAATCAGTTCATGTTGTCGAAGCGGACCGGTCTCTCCACCCAGTACGTCGAGTTGCCGGCGCGGTCAACCGCCTCGAGAACGAGGGTGTGCACCCCGTCGGTGTACTTGGTGGTATCCAGCCCGTACTCGAACCCGTTGTAGCGGGAGTGCGGGTAAGGCAGCCACGGATAGCGCAGCTCCACATCCATGCGTAGCATGCGCAGCTTGCCGCTGTACTCAGAGAGCACGCCGTCGAGGTGGCCGTCCACCCACACCTTCAGCAGGGACACCCAGTTGAAGTCAATCACCCAGCCCTTGAGCAGTTCCATGCCGCGCATGTCCCGCATGGGCTGGGGGCGCTCCAGATCCCCGTAGGCCGGATAGTCCACGTTAGTGTTGCACTCCACGACGATGGGGATCCGATCGATCTGCACCGGTTGGCGCAACGGATCCTTGGTGCGCACCCGCACGTCCAGGATGTTCAGCCCCTGGCGCAGCACGCCTTCGTTGAGCCAGTACTCGGTGTCAACCACGAAGAAGAACTGCGAATACTTGGCATCCCAGAGGAACTGCGGATACAGGTACATGATGTCCGGGCGTTCCCACAAGCCGTAGCAGTTGGCGACCACGTTCTGCCACCCGGCAGGAACGCAGCACCCCAGCGAGCCACAGTCGCGCGTCGTCCGCTTCACCAGCACATTGTTGAGGTAGAGCTCGACCTCGACGATCCCCTGGTACTGCCAGTTGTCGTTCTGGTCGATGACCCAGCCCGTCACCCAGTCGAGATGGTGATCGGGGTCGTACTCGACGCCCGAGATCGGCGGGGGAGCGCTGCAGTTACAGGAGAAGAAGTGCCCGTTGGCCATCGGCCAGTCGATTCTCCCGAAGGGGCCGATGGACCCATAGTTGTTCTCGATCCACACCCGGCGTTCGCCCAACACGCGGCTTGCCCCCTGGCTGTCCCAGGCGCGCACCGAAATGGTGTGGAAGCCGTTGGTGTAGCGCGTGGTATCCAGGTGCATCGTGAAGCCGGAGTTGTACGCGCCGATGACATCCGGATAGGCGTTGGCGACATCGGGACGCGGCAGTGGGTACATCGCCTGGGCGACCACCGTGTTGTCAACCATCACGTCGATGTCGGCGAGGATAAGGCACTGCTCATCGGTGGCCGGGTTGCACCCGGTCGGGGTGCTCCGCTTGCGAATGCCCGTGTCGTCCAGCGCCCAGCCAACGATCGGGAACACCCCGGAGATCTGATCGTGCGCCCCATAGGCCTGGGGATCGCGAGGGCTGTCGATCTCGCCGACCGGCGCCTGATTCCGGCTGTTGTCGACGAAGACCGTCCGCTCACCGACCACCACCGAGTCGCCGCTGGCCAGACGCACGCGGATCGCCAGCGTATGGGCGCCGTCGCTGTAGTTGGATGCCAGAAACGAGGTGCGGAAGCCCGGCTCGATGGGGAATGGCTCGCCCTGGTACTTCGGATACTTCCACCGCACATCAGGCCGCGCCTGATTCAGGTCTGCATCGTGGACGGCGACGCCATCGATGAGCAGGGTGATGGCGGAAACGGCTCGCCGGTCAAGGATGAAACCCTTGACCGTGACGATCCCCGACACGACCTCGTCGGGAGCCGGGGATTCGATCCCAAACGTAGTCTGGATGGTCGGTTGTGCGCTGCCACGCCGGTTAATACTGCCGGCAACGGCGAGGCTCGCCACGAGTGTGGACACAAGAATGGCAACCGCGGTGCCGTGGTTTCTATGCATCCCGTCCTCCAAACGATTCTGGCCTCAAAAAAGCACGCCTCGTTGCATGAAACATAAAGGCGAGTTCCGGAAAAGTCAAGCCTTACCGCTCCCAACCAGCCCGGCGAGGAATGCACGCACCGATTCTACCAGCGCACTGAGCTGGTATCCCCCTTCCAGCACAGCAACTACGGGCTTTCCAGCCGAGGCGTCGCGGAGGACGCGGCCCAGCCGGTCGAAGCCGGCGGACGTAACTGCCATGCCTCCGAGGGGGTCGGCGACGTGGGCATCGAAGCCCGCCGAGATCACCCACGCGTCCGGCGAGGTGATCCGCATCACCTCCTCGACGCCAGCCGTCAGGGCGGCGACGTACACGTCGTCGCCCGCGCCGGCGGCGAGGGGAAAGTTGCGGGTAAACCCGCGCCCCGCTCCGGCGCCGATCTCGTCCCCGGCGCCGCTGCCCGGATAGAACGGATAGCGGTGCAGCGAGAGGTAGAACACATCTCGTCTCGCCCAGAAGTGTTCCTGAGTGCCGTTCCCGTGGTGGACGTCCACGTCCACCACCGCCACCGAGCGGGCGCCGCGCGCGCGAAACTCCTCAGCCGCTATCGCCGCATTATTGAAGAAACAGAATCCCATGGCGCGCGCCCGCAGAGCGTGGTGACCCGGAGGTCTGACACTCGCCCAGGCAACCGGCGCACGGCCGTGCAGAACGGCGTCCACCCCTGCCAGGGTGGCGCGTACGGCCGCCAGCGCCGCCCGGTAGGTCCCGGCGGAGATCGAATTGTCGGCGCAGTCGAACGTCGCCGGGGTGGCGCCGCGACAGGCGGCCTCAAGTCGGCCGGCCAGGGCGGCATCGTGCACCCTCTCCACTGCGGCCAGCGCTCGGGCATCATCGACTTCGGCGAGAGCGAACCGCGCCCCCGCCAGCCTCGCTCCCGCCATCGCCGCTTCAAGTCGCTCCGGGCGTTCCGGGTGGCCCCAGACGGGCCGGTGGCCACCGCAGTCCTCATGACCAAAGGCGAGCAGAGGTGAGGTTGCCGTCATCACGCAACGATACTACCCTAGGGCCGGTGGGAGAGCGGACCCAGTCGAGCATGCAGGGTGATCCTGCCAAGTCCGACGCGGAGGGGGCATGCCTCCCTCCCCGGGCGGGCGCCGCGTCACGGGCCACACCGATCAAGGTGGCCGTGAGTATTCTGCTGGCTGTCGCCCTGCTCGGGTTCTTTCTCTGGCGCGCGCCGCTGGCGGAGGTGGCGGAAACGCTGGCGCGCGTGCGCGCAGGCTGGGTTGCCGTTGCGGTGGCCCTCGCCCTCGCCTCGTACGCCCTTCGCGCTTTGCGCTGGGGAGCAATTCTCCAACCCGTCGGCACCGCTCCGACGGTTGCCCTCCTCGGCTGCACGGCGGCAGGGTTTGCCACCTCTACGGTCCTGCCCGGACGAGTTGGCGAACTGGTTCGGCCACTTCTCTTGAGCCGCACGACAGGGCTGCCGGCGGCTGGCGCCCTCGCCTCGATCCTTACCGAGCGACTCACCGACCTGGCCACTCTCCTGGCAGTGTTTGCCGGCGGCGTGATGATCGCCTCCGGCCGCCTTGCTCCGGCGGCGGGTCCGGCCCTCCGTCAGACCGCCCTGCTGGCCGCGGCTGGTCTAACGGTAGCCTTCCTTCTCGTCTTCTTGCTCCTGCATGTCCGTGCCGCCGCCGTGCCCCGGCTCGCGCGCCTCGCTCCCATACGCTGGCGTGATCGCCTCTCCAGCTTTCTCAACCACCTCCTGGACGGGTTGGAGGCGGTGCGCAGCGCCAGGCGCCTCGCGCTGCTCGTCGCCTGGAGTGCGGCGGTTTGGGGAACGGCGATCCTGCAGATCGAGGCGCTTGCCCGGGGATTCGGACTCTCCCTGGGCCTCGCGGCCTCGGCCGTGCTCATCGGCGTGAGCGTCATCGGTCTCGCGGTGCCCACGCCGGCCGGTGTCGGCTCCTTTCACGCCGCGATCCAGTTTGCTCTCTCCACCCTGCTGGGCGCCGACCTTGCGGACGCCACGGCCTTCGCCATCGTCCACCACGCAGTCTGCTTCTTCCCGATCACCGTGGCCGGCCTCGGCTACATGGCCGCAGCCGGCCTCCGCCCCTCCTCAGCCGCCAGGCTGGCCGCGCCCGATGGGACGTAGCGGTGCGCTGCCCCTACTGCGGCCACCAGGAGGATCGGGTCGTCGACTCGCGAGAACTGGCTGCGGCCAGCCAGATTCGGCGCCGCCGGGAGTGCGCGGCGTGCGCTCGCCGGTTCACCACCTACGAGCGCATCGAGGAAGTCCGAGAGCTGGTGGTGAAGCGAGATGGCAGGCGCGAGCCGTACGATCGTGGCAAGGTCTTGGGCGGATTGCTGCGCGCTTGCGAGAAGCGCCCGGTGTCGCTGCAGGAGCTGGAGGCGAGCGCGGAGGCGGTTGAGGCGGCGCTCAGCCGCAAGGACGAACGCGAGATCTCATCCGAAGAGATCGGCCGCATCCTGATGGAGCGGCTGCGCGAGCTGGACCAGGTGGCGTACGTCCGCTTCGCCTCGGTGTATCGCCGCTTCGAGGATATCGACGAGTTTCTCGTTGAGTTGCGCAAGCTCCGCCTGCAGCGCCGAGGGAGTACAATATGAATCAAACACTTGCGGGATGGGAGCTGCTCGGCCTGAGGCGCCAGCTCGACGAGTTGCTCAACCTCCTCGCCATCCCACCGGAGCAGCACGCAGCCGCGTGGACTCCTCCGGTCGATCTCGTTGAGCTACCCGATCGCTACGCCGTGCGAATCGACGTGCCCGGCGTCGCCGCCGGCGATCTGCGAGTGACATTCGTACGCAGTCGACTGCGGGTCACCGGCCGAAGGATCGCTCACAGCGAGAGACACGCCGGAACACACTGCCACCGCGCCGAGCGCAGCCACGGCGGGTTCTACCTGGAGATTCGCGTGCCTCCCGGTGTGGCGCGTGAACTCGCACAGGCGCGCCTGCAGGACGGCGTCCTTGAGGTGAGCCTTCCCCGGTGCGCCGACGACAGCCAGCCGATCGTCATTCCGGTCATCGCAGAGGAACCATGATCGAGAAGGAGAACAACGGTACTCGCCCGCAGCCAGAGGAGGCCATTCCGATCCCTGACGTGGTCCCGGCCATGGCTCTCAAGGACACGATTCTCTTCCCCTTCGTCATGGTCCCACTGTCGGTCGCCCGCGACCGCTCGGTCGCGGCTGTGGATCAGGCGCTTGCCGAGAGCCGACTGATCCTCCTGCTGGGCCAAAAGGACCCGACAGCGGAGGAACCGGACGGCGACGGGCTCTACAGGGTCGGCACGGTGGCTGCCATCGTGCGCATGATCAAGCTGCCCGATGACCGCATCCGCATCCTTGTCCAGGGTCTGGCTCGCGCCCGGGTGGAGTACTTCATCCACGAGAAACCATTCCTGCGGGCTCGAATCGCCCGGGTGGAAGAGCCCCTCACCGATCACGGCGACCTCGAGACAGAGGCCTTCATCCGCACCATTCGCACCAACCTGGAGAGGGCGGCGGAACTCGGCAAGTCGATGTCGCCCGAGGTGATGTTGATTGCCTCCACCCTTGAGGACGGCGCCCGGCTCGGCGATCTCGTCGCCTCCAACCTCAATCTCAAGGTGACCGACGCGCAGCGCGTGCTGGAGGCGGGGAACCTTGTCAGCCGCTTGAAGATCGTCGCTGAGCTGCTGGAGCACGAGCTGGCGCTGCTGGAGGTGCAGCGCCAGATCTCCAGTCAGGTCCAGGGCGAGATGGACAGATCCCACCGCGAGTTTCTCCTCCGCCAGCAGCTCCGCACCATCCAGCGCGAACTGGGCGAGAGCGATGACGTGGAGCGGGAAGTGCAGCGCTACCTCGAGGCAATGGAGGCCAAGCAGCTTTCCCCGGAAGCGCGTGGAGAGGCCGAGAAGCAAATCAGGAGGCTGCGCTCCACCAACCCGGAATCCGCCGAGGCGGGCGTCATCCGCACCTACCTCGACTGGCTCACAGGGCTTCCCTGGGAAGTCCGCTCCCAGGACAATCTCGATCTCTCCCACGCCCGCAGCGTCCTCGACGAGGACCACTACAACCTTGAGAAGGTCAAGGTGCGGCTGCTGGAGTTCCTTGCCGTTCGCACTCTCAAGGCGGACTCCAAGGGACCGATCCTGTGCTTCGTCGGACCACCCGGAGTTGGCAAGACCTCACTGGGAAAGTCCATGGCGCGAGCGCTGGGGAGGAGGTTCGTGCGCCTGTCCCTTGGGGGGGTCCGCGACGAGGCGGAGATCCGGGGGCACCGGCGCACCTACGTGGGAGCACTGCCGGGACGCATCATCCAGGGGATCAACCAGGCTGGCACGTCGAACCCGGTGTTCATGCTCGACGAGATCGACAAGCTCGGCGCCGACTACCGCGGAGATCCCGCCGCCGCCATGCTCGAGGTGCTCGACCCCGAGCAGAATTCGACCTTTCGCGATCATTACCTGGACGTTGCCTGGGACCTCTCCCGCGTCCTGTTCGTGGCCACCGCCAACATCACCGAACCCATCCACCCGGCATTCCTGGATCGCATGGAGGTGATCCGCCTCTCCGGCTACACCGAGGAGGAGAAGATCGCCATCGCCCGGCGCCACCTGATCCCCAAGCAGGTCGCCGAGAACGGCCTGCCGCGGGGCCACGTCACCTTCACCCAGAGCGGCCTGGTGCACCTGATCCGCGCGTATACACGGGAGGCCGGCCTACGCAACCTCGAACGGGAGATCGGCGCGGTGTGCCGCAAGGGGGCCATGCGCCTCGCCCAGGGCAGAAAGGCCGGGGTTCGCGTGACTCCACGAACTGCCGAAAAGCTGCTTGGTCCAGTGCGGTTCCTCGCCGACAGCCAGCTCACCGAGGACCGCGTAGGAGTCGCGACGGGGCTTGCATGGACCTCCGTCGGCGGCGATGTCCTGCACGTCGAGGCGCTCGCCCTGCCGGGCACGGGGGAACTGCGTCTCACCGGGCACCTGGGGGAGGTCATGAAGGAGTCGGCGCAGGCGGCGCTGTCGTACCTGCGCTCCCACGCCGGACAACTGGCCATCGATCCCTCCTTCTTCGCAGATCGCTCCCTGCACGTGCACGTCCCGGCCGGCGCCATACCCAAAGATGGTCCCTCCGCCGGCGTCACTCTGCTCTGCGCCATGGCTTCGGCGGCCTGCGGGCGGCCGGCCCGGTGCGACCTCGCCATGACCGGAGAGATCACCCTGCGCGGCGAGGTTCTGCCCGTGGGCGGGATCAAGGAGAAGGTCCTCGCCGCGTTGCGAGCGGGAATCCGGGAGGTGTGCCTGCCAGCGGCGAACCAGCGGGAACTTGTGGAGCTCCCTGCCTCGGTTCGGCGACAACTGCGCTTCCACTTCGCGCGCGAGGCGGGTGAGGTGCTCGCCGTCGCTCTACGGGTCTCCCGGGCAGGAGGAGCGTGAGGGCCTTCGCTCGCGCGGCGCGCGCCCGTCTGAGCCGATTGGTCGGCGCCGACGAGTCGGCCGCCCGTCTGGCGGCGGCCTGGGCGGTCGGTGTGACCATAAGTCTGTCGCCGCTCATTGGGTTGCAGACTTCCCTCGCGCTGGTCGCGGCGCTGGCTTTCCGCCTCAACAAGATCGACGTTCTGCTCGGCACCCTGCTCATCAACCCGTGGACGCTGCCGCCGTACTTCGCGGCGACGGTCACCCTCGGCGCCTGGCTCACCGGCGCCGGCGTCGCTGACCTGTCCCTTCCCGAGCCTGACCTGCTGCTGTCGCCGAGTGCCTGGAAGGAGCATGCATCCTGGCTTCAACCGCTTTTGCTGGCATGGTTTACAGGTGCCGGACTGACAGCGCCGGTGGGCGGCGTGCTGACCTATCTGGCCCTTCGCTGGGCGATCGAAACACGCCGGCAGCGAGCCGCGCGAGTCACGCCTGGCGCGTAGCGCGTTGGGCGAAATAGGCGATGGTCCGGCGCAGGCCCGCCTCCAGAGGCACCTGCGGTCTCCACCCCAGTCTTGTGTACGCCAGGGTGATGTCCGGCTGCCGCACCTTGGGATCATCCTCCGGAAGCGGCCGATACTCGATCGTCGAGCACGAGCTGGTGAGCTGGAGAATCGCCTCTGCGAACTGCAAGACGCTCATTTCGCTTGGGTTCCCAACGTTGACCGGATCGCTTACCTCGCCCAGCAGCACCCTGACGATCCCCTCGATGAGATCATCGACGAAGCAGAAGGAGCGGGTCTGCGACCCGTCGCCGAACACCGTCAGCGGTTGGCCGGCCAGCGCCTGAGATATGAAGGCCGGCACCACGCGACCGTCCTTGACCCGCATTCGCGGCCCGTACGTGTTGAAAATCCGCACGATACGCGTGGACAGGCCGTGAAAGCGTTGATACGCCATGGTCATCGCCTCGGCGAACCGCTTCGCCTCGTCGTATACGCCCCGTGGCCCCACCGGATTGACGTTCCCCCAATACGACTCGGGTTGCGGATGCACCAGCGGATCGCCGTATACCTCCGACGTCGACGCCAGCAGGAATCGGGCGCCCTTTGCCTTGGCCAGACCCAGTGCCTTGTGAGTCCCCAGCGAGCCAACCTTGAGCGTCTGAATGGGCAGCTCGAGGTAATCGATGGGCGAAGCGGGAGAGGCGAAGTGTAGAACGAAGTCCACCTCGCCGGGCACGTGCAAATAGTTGGTAACGTCGTAGTGCAGGAAGACGAAGCCGGGCCGCCCGAAGAGATGCTCCACGTTGCCCAAGGAGCCGGTGAGCAGGTTGTCGATGCAAACAACCTCCATCCCCTCGGCTAGCAACTTCTCGCACAGGTGCGAGCCCAAGAAACCCGCCCCCCCGGTGACCACCGCGCGTGGTGCCCTCATCCCCACCTCCGGCGCGATTATCCCGCATCCGCGCGGCTCCCCTCCCCCGCCAACGGCGACACGCGCCCACCGCGAGAGCGAGCAATCCCTCCCCGTGTCCATGACCGCGTCTTTCTGCCGGGGGTTTCGCCGGCTCCCCAAGCTCTCTTGAGCTGGGGGCGCCGCTCTCCATCCACCCCGCCACCCTCACTCCAGCCCTCGAGACCACACGCTCCGGGGAGCAAAACCCCCCTCCGCCGGCCTCCGCCGCCTCTGCCCCCCAAACCCCCACCGCTCGTGAGGAAGTGAATTCCGGCTCGCTTCGCTCACCTCCAGC
>JBBINC010000033.1:0-23841 GCA_037444085.1 Acidobacteriota bacterium
TCCGGATCTGTGGAGGGGGTGATCAGCACTGCTCATTCCTATTCCGACTGACGGTCCGTGACCGGGGCGGTGCAGGCGTGCGCGAGGGCGGCGGGCGCGGAGCCGGCGGGAGCGCGCATCCCAGTCCACCGTATCTGCTATCTTCACGGCGTATGACCGAGCCCCGAGAGGCGGCCTGCGCCGTGCCCTGCGATCCGCCGGCGTTGCTGCTGGAGCGGGCGCTGGGTGCGGCCGGCGAGGGAATCGTCATCGCCGATGCCCGCCTCCCCGACATGCCCCTGATCTACGTGAATGCCGCTTTCGAGGAGGTGAGGGGTTACCCGCGCGCCGAGGCGCTGGGGCGAAACGGTGGTTTCTTGCAGGGCGCCGGCACCGACCCGGGGGCACTGGCCGAGCTTCGCCGCGCCATCGGCGAACGGCGCGGGGTTGTCGTCGAACTGCTCAACGATCGCAAGGACGGGACGCCGTTGTGGAACCGACTCACCAGCACACCGGCGTTCGACGATGCAGGGGCGGTGACGCATTTCATCGGCGTGCAGTCGGACGTGACCGTGCGCCGTCTCGCCCAGGAGCGTCTCGCTGCTGCCAACCGGCAGATGCGCCGCGATCTCGAGGCGGCGGCCCGCATCCAGAAAAGCCTGCTGCCCGTGGCAGCGCCCTCCGTGGCTGGGGTGGAGGTGGCGTGGGCGTTTCGGCCCTGCCAGGAACTAGAGGGCGACATGCTGAACGTTCTACGCCTTGGCGCTGACACTCTGGCGTTCTTCATCTTGGATGCCAGCGGGAGCTCCGTGCCGGCGGCCCTCCTGTCCTTCACCCTTGCGCACACCCTCACGGCGACCCCCGGCCGGTCGTGCCTGCTGCAGCGGCGGGGGGACGGGTGGGAAGCGACGCCGCCGGCCGAAGTGGCGGCGGAACTCAACCGCCGCTTTCAGCTCGATCCGGCGGCGCCGCAGTACTTCGCGCTCTTCTACGCTCTGCTCACGCCCTCCACTGGCTTCGTCCGCCTGGTGTCGGCTGGCCATCCGCTGGCGATCGTGTCGCCGATGGAGAATCCGCCGAGAGGCGTTGCGGCGACAGGACCGCCGATCGGCGTCAGCGAGGGAGTTCGATTCTCGGAGCAGGTGATGCCCCTGGAGGCGGGAGACCTCCTGGTGGTGTGCACCGATGGCCTGCCCGAGGCCCTTTCGCCGGCAGGAGAAGAGCTGGGCTTCGAGCGCGTGCTCGGGGCTGTTCACGCGTACCGGGGGGAGTCGCTTCGCGGTCTCGTCGAGAGGCTCGCCGAGGACGGCGTGGGGTGGGCTCAAGGGGCGCCCCACGACGACATCTCGGTCGCTGCCTTCGAAAGGAGCGGCCGGTCATGATGGATGGTGGGCCCCTGCCCGGGTGCCCGGGGAGGTAACCGGTGCACGTCGGCGAAGGAATCCTCGCTCCGGAGGTGGTGGCGGTGAGCTGGGCAGGGGCGGCGGTGGCCATTGGTGTGGGCGTGAAGAGGATGAAGCCGGAGGCGATGCCGCGGGTGGCGGTACTGGCGGCGGCGTTCTTCGTCGTCTCGCTGATTCGCGTACCAGTGGGGCCGGCCGCAGCCCATCTGGTGCTCAACGGCGTGATGGGTGTCATGCTGGGGTGGTGTGTGTTTCCGGCGCTGGCGGCGGCGTTGCTGCTACAAGCCGTGTTCTTCGGCTACGGAGGCCTGACATCGCTGGGGGCCAACGTCTTGATCATGGGTGTCGCGGCGGCCGCCGCCCGGGGCGTGTTTGTGATCGGGCGCTCCTGCGGCGAGCCCCTCGCCGCCACCGCTGGGCGTGGTGGGCTGGCGGGCGCGAGCGGCATCGTGGTAGGCATGGCGCTACTCGCCGGCGCTCTGGCGGCGAGCGGCAGGGAGTTTTCCGGGGCGGTGGCGGTGCTGGTGGCGGCCCACCTGCCGGTGGCCGCCATCGAGGCCGCGGTGGCAGCAGCGGCGCTGTCGTTCCTCGCCCGCGTAGCGCCCGAGCTGCTGCCCGCCGGCCGCCGGCCGCGCCATGGAGGTGAAACGTGATGGCCCACTTGAGTCGTAGGACGAGCGGCAGAGCGACGGGCGCGCGCCAGCCTGGGGAGTCCGGACGGGTGTGTCGGGTGTTGGGGGGTGTTCTGGCGGTGCTGCTGTGCGGGGGTTTCTCCGCCGAGGCACACCGCCTGGATCTTTCCTTGCGCGTGGCGGGTCACGCCATCCACGGAACGGCCAGCCTCCACGGCGGCCGCCCGGCGGCCGGCGCGATGGTGGAGGTGCGCCTGGCGGGCGGCGAGTTGCTGGCCAAGGCCGTCACCGACGGCGAGGGACGGTTTATCGTGCCGGTCGACCGGCAGGCGGCGATGGAGGTGGTCGTGTACACCAGGGACGGCCACGCCGCCCGCGCGCGCCTCGCCGCTGAGGCGCTGCCCTCCGGCCTCGGCGAAGCTGCTTCCGCCGCGGCACAGCAGACCCAGGAGGAGCTGGCGCGGCGTGTCGCCCATCTGGTCGCCGGCGAGGTCAGCCGCCAGATCGTGCCGCTCAGCGACGGGCTGGCCGACCTGGAGCGGCGCATCGCCGTCCGCGACGTGCTTGGCGGCCTCGGCTACCTTCTGGGACTGGCGGGGCTCGCCGCCTACCTGCTGGGTCGGCGCCGTCCGGACAGAGAGGGCACGGCGCGCCCGTGAGTGTGACAGTGGTCCCTGGAGGGGCCAAGTGATCATCTTCGAGGGCGAGGGTGGCGGAGTGCTCGCCGGGGTGGACCCGCGCCTGCGGCTCGCCGCGGTGGTGTTACTGGCGGTGGTGTTGTACGCCGCTCCCTCGATTGCCGCTCCCGCGGCGGCGTTCGGGGTCGCGGTGGCAGTGGCGCTGGCCGCACGCGTACCGTTGTCGCGCACCCTGCGGCGGTTGGCGGGGCTCAACGCCTTCCTGCTGGTGCTGGTGGTGATGATCCCCTTGAGCACCCCGGGCGAACCACTCGCCGTCTGGGGACCGCTGGAGTGGAGCCGGGAGGGAGTGGTGCGAGCGCTGCGCATCGCCGCCCAGGCGAATGCCGTGATGCTCTCGGCGTTCGCCCTTCTCGCCACCATGGATCCTGTGCGCCTGGGGTGGGGTCTCCAAGGGCTCGGCGCCCCGCCGCGGCTGGTGCAACTGTTCTTGTTCCTGGTGCGCTACGTCGAGGTGATCCACCAGGAGTATCACCGGCTGGCCGATGCCCTGAGGCTGCGCTGCTTTGCCCCCCGACTCGATCGCCATACGCTCAAGACGCTCGGGTACCTGGTGGGAGAGTTGCTGTTGAGAAGCATGGACAGGGCCGAGAGGATTCTCGCGGCGATGCGCTGCCGCGGGTACGACGGCCGGCATCATCTTCTCGTGGCAGCTTCAGGTCAACGCGGCGACGGGCTGTTCGCCGCCCTCTGGGGGGCGTTGTTGTTGCTTCTGGGGTGGCTGGGATGGCGGTGGGCGATCTCCTGATCCGCCTGGAGGGCGTGACCTTCGCCTACCGGGCGGGGGAACCGGTGTTCGCCGGGCTCGATCTGGAGTTGCGCGCCGGTGAGCGGCTGGGGATGGTGGGGCCCAACGGCTGCGGCAAGACCACCTGCCTGCACGTGATCGTCGGCCTGCTGCTGCCGCAGGCCGGTTCGGTGTGGGCGTTCGGGCGGGTGCGGGCGCGGGAGAGGGATTTTCCCGAGGTGCGCGCTCGCGCCGGGCTGGTCTTCCAGAACCCGGACGACCAGCTCTTCTGTCCGACGGTGTTGGAGGACGTGGCGTTCGGTCCGTTGAACCTGGGACGTTCGCGCGACGAAGCCCGCCGGCTTGCTGCCCGATCGCTGGCCATGGTGGGGCTGTCCGGTGTTGAGGAGCGAATCACCTACCGCCTTTCCGGCGGCGAGAAGCGCCTCGTCGCGCTGGCTACCGTGCTCGCCATGGAGCCGCAGGTGTTGCTGCTGGACGAGCCCACCGGAGGTCTCGACGATGCCTCCTGCGAGCGCGTCAGCTGTGTCCTCGCCGAGCTGCCGCAGGCGATGATCGTGGTCAGCCACCAGCGGGACTTCCTGGCGCCGCTGGTGCACCGCACGCAGCGGCTGGGCTCCGGCCGCGGCGGCCAGCACACGACGTGAGCCGACTGCGGTAAGATCTTCAGCAGACGTGGAGGAGGCGGCACAACTTCCGAGACCTCACCCCAGGCGAATCGTCGGGCGGGTGATGGTCGCGGCGTTCACGGCCTTGCCGCTCTGGGCCGTCGCCGGCGAGGGGCCGCTCTCCGAGGCAGCCGGAGCCGACGTCACCGCCCTGATCCTGTGGGTGGCGCTGGCCCTCTGCGTCTCGTTCATGTGCTCGGTGGCGGAGGCGGCTCTGCTGAGCATCACGCCGTCGTACATCGCCGCGCTGGAAACCGAGAGTCCGGCCAAGGCGTCAGTCCTGAGACGACTGCGGCAGGAAGATCTGGACCACTCCCTGGCCGCCATCTTGGCTCTCAACACCATCGCCCACACCGCCGGCGCCGTAGGGGCAGGCGCCAAGGCGGCCGTCGTCTTCGGCAGCGCCCTTGTCGGGTTGTTCTCGGCCGCGATGACCCTGGCGATTCTCTTCCTCACCGAGATCGTACCCAAGACGCTTGGGGCCATCCACTGGCAGCGTTTGACGGGAGCCACGATCCCTTTCGTGCGGGCGCTGATCGTGCTTCTCTATCCTCTCATCCTGGTGTCCGAGCGCCTCACCAAGTTGATCGCCCGCGGCCGCACGGTGAGCGTCTTTTCCCGCGAGGAGTTCCTCGCCATGGCCGGGGTGGGGGAGCGCGCTGGGCTGCTCAACGAGCAGGAGTCCCGGGTGATCAGGAACCTGTTCCGCTTCGGGTCACTGAAAGCCAGAGACATCATGACGCCGCGGCCGGTGATTCAGGCGCTCCCCGACCACCTCACCGTCGCCGAGGCGGTCGCCCGCCACGCCCGGACCCCGTTCACACGCCTGCTCCTCTATCACGGCGAGGTCGATCAGGTGTCCGGCTTCGTCATCAAGGACGAGATCCTGCTCGCTCAGGCGCAAGGCCACGGCGAGGTGGCGGTGTCCACCCTGGCGCGGGAGATCAAGAGCGTGAGCGGCGGCATGTCGCTGTCGACCCTGCTGGAGTTCCTGCTCCGGGAGCGCCTGCACATCGTCCTGGTGGTCGGCGAGTACGGCGAACTCAAGGGTCTGGTGACCCTCGAAGATGTGGTGGAGACGCTGCTGGGGATGGAGATCGTCGACGAGGTGGACACCGTCGAGGACCTCCAGGCGCTGGCACGCCAGCGGTGGGCCAGGCGCGCCAGCGCCCTCGGATTGGCGGTCGACGAAACGGCCGCTTCGACCCGCGGTCCGAGCAGGTAGAACCAGCCGGTACGCGGGTTGGTCAGATCATGAGCCCGCTTGCGCTCCAATTCGGGCCAGGGCCTCCTTGCCGCTGCTGCTGTCCGGGTTGAGGGCGAGAGACCTCTCGTACATGGCGGCGGCGCGGGCCGCGTCGCCGGCGCGCAGCAGCGCCTCGCCCAGGCTGTCGTAGACGTTCCAGGAATCCGGGAAGAGCTCGAGGTTGAGCTGGAACAGGGCGATGGCCTTGTCCACCTTGTTCTCCCTCAGGAAGGCGTAACCGTGGCCGTTGATCTCGCCCTCGGAGAAGTAGTAGGCGCCGGGCCTTTTCTCCCGCTCGGCGAGCACCTGGCGGAGGGCGGCCTCGCCGGCGCCCTCCTCGATCAGGGCGTGCAGCGTGATGGCGGCGGACTCCTGCCCGGCGGCGACCCTCCACATTTCCTGCAGGGTCATGGCGTGGTTGCGGTCGGAGAAGCCGGGGCTGGTGGCGAGTCCCGGAGAGCGGGTGGCCAGGCGGTACTCGGCCTGCACGTCGGGCAGTCCCCTGCCGCTGTTCACCGCGGCCTGGAGGCCTTCCCAGAGTGTGCGCAGGTAGTCGATCCGGGCCTCGGCGCCGGCCAGGGACAGCTCTCCGTTCCAGTGCCCGGGGAGCAGGAGCTTGATCTGTTCCCTTGGTTGGAGGATGCGCTTCCAGTTGGCGATCAGCCCTGGAAAGTCGTGCCCTACGCCGGGGCGGGCGGCGAAGGCGGCGAGGCATCCAGGGGTCTCGTCGAGCCAGCGGTCGGCCATGGTGTCGCCGGTGAGGAGCAGCCCATGCTGCGGCACGAAGATGGCGACGTCGCTGGCGGAGTGCATGCCGCCGATGAAGGTCAGCTCCAAGGTGGTGTCGCCCATGTCGAGGGTGAGGCGGTCCGAGAAGGTCGTGGTCGGCACGGCTGGAGGCTTGCCCGAGCTGTGGAACTCCAGGTTGAGGCGGTCCAGGATGAGGTTCTCCTTGAGTTTCTCCGCCTCGGCAGAGCCGGCGGAGAGCTGCGCGAGCTTGGCTTCTGCCTCGCGCATGCGCGTGCCCATCCAATCCTGCATCTGCTGCCGGGAGCCCTGGTTGCGCCTCATCCCCTCGGCGACCAAGTCGTGGGCGACGATGTCGCAGTCGGCCAAGACCGAGTTCCCGTCAACGTGGTCGCCGTGCTCGTGAAAGTTGATGAGCACCTTGAAGTCGTTGCGGCGCAGTTCACGGGCGATGATGCCGCGCAGGGTGGTGTCTACCCTGGGACTCCCCATCGTGTCCACGACCACGATGCCCTTGCGGGTGGCGAAGGCCACCACTGCGGTGGACGAGACATGGTCGCCGACCCATAGTCGGACGGTGCTGGGGTTGAGCCGGGTGACGTGCAGGGGAAGCCCTGCCACCTCTGCGGCGGTTGCCTGACCTCCGGCCACGAGCACGACAACGAAGGCAGCGAGCCACGGTGTCAACTTCATTCCCTATCTCCCTCCCCGGGCGCAGCTCGATGGCTCGCCCGGTCTGTCAAATGGTGTCAAGTGGTGTTCGCAAAAGTTTGAATACACGAGATGTATGCGAATTCTCCGCAGGCTGGTTGCAGGGTTCGCTCTGCCTTTCCGGGTCGCCGGCAGAGGCACACCGGCAGGACGGGGGAGCTAGGATGGCGGCCGAGAGGCCACCGGCGCCCGACCCCAGCGGAGAGACTCAGGCTGGCCGTGACACGATGGTCACTGCTGCCTGCGCCCTCGTCGCCTTTGCCGCCAACTCCATTCTGTGTCGCCTCGCCCTGGCCACAGGGGCCATCGATCCTGCCGGCTTCACGCTGGTGCGCGCGGCGGCGGCGGCGGTGCTGGCGTTGGTTCTGCGCGTTCGGCGACGGCCGGCGGGCGAGGGCAGGGGCAGTTGGGGCTCGGCGGTTGCGCTGGCCCTGTACCTGGCGTTGTTTTCCTTATGCCTACGTCAGCCTGGACGCGGGGGTCGGCGGGTTGATCTTGTTCGCGGCGGTGCAGGCGACGATGCTCGGTGCGGCGGTAGGAAACGGCGAGCGTCCGGGAGCGCTCGGCTGGGGTGGACTGATGCTGGCCGTGGCCGGGTTGGTGGGCTTGCTGGCGCCGGGCGCGGCCATGCCGTCGCGACTCGGGGCGGTCCTGATGAGCGGTGCCGGGGTCGCCTGGGGGGTCTACTCGCTGCGGGGTCGCGACGCGCCAGACCCGCTCGCCGCGACTGCGGGCAACTTCGTGCGTTGCCTGCCGCTGGTGCTGGTACTCACAGCGTGGGCCTCGCCGGCGGTGTCCGTGACGGCAGAAGGGGTGGCGTGGGCGATGATTTCGGGCACCCTTGCCTCCGGCCTCGGCGATGTGGCGTGGTACGCGGCCGTGTCTCGGCTGGCGACGACGACGGCGGCGGTGGCGCAACTGAGCGTGCCGGTGCTCGCCACGGTCGCCGGGGTGGTGCTGCTGGGCGAGTCGTGGACGCCTGGCCAGCTCGCCGCGGGCACAGCCACGCTGGCCGGGGTGGCTTTGGTCGCCGCGCCGCGCCCCAGCCGCTGATGGAGCGATGGGAGTTTGGGGGCGCGGACACGCGTTGTCCAGAGGAAGGATCGCCGGCCGCCGGAGCGGCCGGTTGGGGAGGGGGCTCATGTCGACCCGCGCACTGCGGATCCGACGCGCAAACGAGCGAGGTCGGACCGAACTGGGGTGGTTGTCCAGCCGGCATACCTTCTCGTTCGGCAGCTACTACGACCGTCCTTCTCGGGCTACCGCAGCCTGCTGGTGATCAATGACGATCGGGTCGAGCCCGGGCGCGGATTCTCGAGCCACAGCCATCAGGACGTGGAGATCCTCAGCATCGTCGTTGAGGGGGCTCTTGAGCACCGCGACAGCCTGGGCAACGGCTCGGTCATCAGGCCGGGCGACGTGCAGCGCATGTCGGCGGGCACCGGGATCCGGCACTCCGAGCTCAACCCATCCCCTCACGAGCCCGTGCGATTCCTGCAGATCTGGATCGAGCCGGAGCGGATGGGGTTGCCGCCCGGCTACGAGCAGCGGAGCTTCCCTGTCGATGTCGAAACGAACCCGTGGATACTGGTGGCGTCGCGGGAGGGGCGCGATGCATCGCTGAGGGTGCATCAGGACGCGGATGTGTATCGCGCTCTCGTCGGGCCGGGGAGAGGGGCCGAAATACCCATTGCATCGGGCCGGCACGCCTGGCTGCAGGTCGTCTCCGGTGGGGTGGACGTCAATGGCATCGCCATGTTCGAAGGTGATGGTCTGGCCCTGTCGGATCCCGAAAAGCTGGTCGTCACCGGATCAGGCGGAGGGGGCGACGCGCTGCTCTTCGACCTGGCGTGAAACCTCGCCGGGGGGCGAGGCGTATTGGAAGGTTGCCAAGGAGGTGGACATGACACCGGAATTCGCTGCTGCCCTGAGAGATATGCGCTGCGAGAGCTTACAGTGGGAAATGGCCACGACGCGCAAGGTGATCGCCGCCATTCCAGAAACCGGCACGGGGTATCGCCCCGACGCCAAGGCTCGCACCGCCCTGGAACTGGCGTGGCACATCGTCACCAGCGAGGTGCAGCTGCTCGAGGACACCGCGGCGTTGAAGTTCGCGATGGAAGAGCGCCACCCGCAGGTCCCGGGCAGCATCGCGGAGGTCGTGGCGTTCTACGAGCAGCGTCTCCCGGCGGCACTTGCCGCGGCTCGCGCCATGACGCCCGAGCAACTCGTGACGCCGGTTGACTTCTACGGCGCGTTCAACTTCCCGGCGGTGGTCTACCTCGGCTTCGTCGAGAGCCATTCCATGCACCACCGCGGCCAGCTCTCCGCCTACCTGCGCCCGGCCGGTGGGGCGGTTCCCAGCATCTACGGCGGCAGCGCCGACGAGCCCTGGCAGCCGCCGGCCTGACGGGGCGGGCGGCGAAATGGCGTGCGCAGTCGCTTTCTGCTGACGCCGTTCTTCCTGGATCGCCCCGAGCCGGGGTTGCGCCCGCTGGCGGGGGTTGGCTGGGAGGTCAACGAAGGAGAGCTGCCGGGGGGTGAGCTCCTCGCCCGGGTGGCGGCGCGCCACGTGGCCATCGCCCCCTGGGTCGCCGAGGCAGTGGCGGGGGGAGCGAGGCCGGTGTCTATGGCCGGGGATTGCGTGGCCGCCATCCCGGTGCTCGCCGGGCTGCAGCGGGCCGGCGTCGACCCCCTGCTGATCTGGTTCGACGCCCACGGCGACTTCAATACTCCCGAGACGACGCCCAGCGGCTTTCTCGGCGGCATGCCCCTGGCCATGCTGGTGGGTCGAGGGGATCAGGCCCTGTGCCGCGCCCTCGGCCTGCGTCCCTTGCCGGAGGAGCAGGTGATCCTCACCGACGCCCGCGATCTGGATCGGCTCGGGGAGGCCGATGCGGTGGCCTCCTCGCGGCTCGTCCACTTCCCCCGGGTGGACCTCGTGCGCCGGCACCCGTTGGGACAGCGGCCCATCTGGGTCCATCTCGACACCGACGTGCTCCGCCCAGAGGACGCGCCGGCGCAGAACTACCTGGCGCCGGGCGGTCCGTCGCGGGACGAGCTGGCGGCGGTATTCCGCGGGCTGGGCGCCAGCGGCCGGGTGGTGGCGGTATCGGTGTCGTGCTGGAACCCGATTCTAGACCGGGATGGCGCCACCGAACGGGTGTGCCTGTCGGTCCTCGCTGAACTGCTGGGCGATGGCGCAGGGCCTAGCGCGGCGAGCGGACCCGGACGTCGATGTCGGGCGCGTCCTTGAGCAGCTCTACCAGGCGCTGGGGGTCGGTGTCGCCGTAGTGGTAGGGGTACAGGATGCGGGGCCGGAGGGCGCGCGCCAGGTCGGCCACCATCTCCGGCGTCATGGTGTAGGGCAGGTTCATGGGCAAGAAGGCGACGTGGATGCTGGAGAGAGCTTTCAACTCCGGGATGTTCTCGGTGTCGCCGGCCACCAGTACCTTGACGTCGCCGAAGGTGAGCACGTAGCCATTTCCCTCGCCCCTGGGATGGTACGGCTCTCCGCTCTCGCGAACGTGCGCGAGGTTGTAGGCGGGCACGGCGTCGATGTGAACCCCGGCGGCGTCATGCGAGGCGCCATTGGCCAGAATCACCGCCCCTTCCACCTTGCCCTGGCAGACCGGGGCGGCGACCACGGCGGTGGCGGGGGTGCGTAGCAGCGCCAGGGCGGCGGGGTCCAGGTGATCGCGGTGGGCGTGGGTGATGAGCACCAGGTCCGCCTTGGGCAGGGCGGTGTAGTCGGCCAGCCGCGTCCACGGGTCCACGTGGATGACCCTGTCGTTCCACGTGAGCATCAAGGTTCCGTGGCCGATGAACGTGATCTCCAGGGGACCCGCGGTGGTGGGGATGGTATCCCGGGAAAGCGGGGCGGCGGCAGCACTCGCCGCCGCCAGCAGGATGGCGAGGATTCCAGCATGCATGGCAACCTCCTCACACTCCAGGTGGGGGTATCGCCTTGCCTTCACAAGGGCACCGCCCCCGCGCAGCGCCGGCGACCGGGTGAGGCCGCGGCGTCGCTTGACGGGGACTCTACACTGGCGAAGATGGAACGACGAGTCCCCCCCCGGCGCCGGGATGCTCGGCGGAGAGCGGCGGCGGCACTGCTGGTGGTGCACACGGCGTGGGTGGCGGGGGGGTGCGTGTCGGTGAAGACGAGCGCCACGCGTCGCGCCGAGGGTGGCGGCGGCGGCGTGGCCGTCGAGGTGTACGCCAGCGACGCGGCGCGCCGTGCCGGGTTGGCCGGGCCGCCGGGGCTGCTGGGCGAGCTGGAGCGCAGGACCGATGGGGGTTGGCAGGCGGTGTTTCGCTCTCTCAACCCGAGCTGGGCGGTGGTCGGGCTGCCCGCCGGCACCTATCGCGTGCGCTTCGTGGCACGACTGTCCGAGGCGGGGGACGTGGAGCGACTGGCGCGGCCGGCTGAACGGCGGATCACCGTACGGGAGGGAGTGATCACCGACGTCCGGGTGACGCTCTCGCACGTTCCCGCGGCGCTGGTGGCCGCCGGCGTGGTGACGGTGGTGGTGGCGGCCGTGCTGCTGGCGAAGTTCCTCGACGACCACGATCTCCCCAGGCCGCCAATGCCGCCGCCGGAGCTTGTCGAACTGGCGTTTTACGTGTCGCTGGACCTGGCTCAGATGGCCGCCTGGAGGGAAATGCGGGACCGCCAGCCGCCCCTGGTGACGTCGCATTTCCCGGCGGCCCGCGCGGTGGTGGCGGCGCGCCGGCCCAAGGTGATCTTCGCGTTCTCCGAGCCGCTGGCGCCGCGCTCCCTGCGCGGCGATGCGGTCGCGGTTCTGGGCGAGGATTCGGGTCTGGTGGATGGCGTCGTGAGCTACGACGCCGACCACTGGTGGGTCACCTGGACGCCCGCCCGCGACCTGGCACGCGGTGACGTCTTCCACGTCACTCTGGCCGCCGAGGCGGTACGGGATGAGGCCGGCAACGCGGCCGCCAGTCCCGCGTCGTTTTCCTTCGCAACCGCGCCGTGAGGCTTCCTCGCAGGGGCCGCCGGCTCAGCCAGACGCAAACAGGGGGCCGTCTGGCGGCACGCCCTGCTCCAAGGTGAGCAGAGCGCGCTTGCGCCACAGGCCCCCGCCGTAGCCGCCCAGGCCCCTCTGTTTGGCGACGACGCGGTGGCACGGCACGAGGATGGCGATGGGATTGCGGGCGTTGGCGTGCCCCACGGCGCGCTGGGCGCCAGGAGCGCCGATGGCGCGGGCCATCTCCTCGTAGTTCCTCGTCTCGCCGTATGGAATGCACAGCAACTCGTTCCAGACCCGGAGCTGGAAGGGCGTTCCGGCGGGCATGAGAGGACCGGAGAAGGCCCGGCGACTCCCCTGAAAGTACTCGTCCAGCTCCTGGACGAGACGGTCCAGCACGAGGTACGCCCTCCCGGCCGCGGCCCCGGCGAGTCGGGCGCCGACCCGCACGCGCTGCGCATCGGCGCGCGGTCCGCCAGCGAATTCCAACAGGCACACGCCAGCGTCGACGGCGCCGGCCAGCAGGGGTCCGAGGGGGCTGGAGATCGACCTCGTGACGATCTGATGCGGGTCAAGCACCGGGGATTCCACGGCGCCAGGGTACTGTGGCGCCCCGTCGGACCCGAGCCGACGGGGATATTCTCCCCTTGACCCTGGTCAACGACTCGGCGGGGGCATAGGGCGAGACTCCCAGAAATGGGACGGCTGGACCGGGAACGCGCCACGGTCGCCGCCATGGTTCGGCTCTACTGCCGGGGACACCACGGCGGTCGAAGGCCCTGCCGCGACTGCGCGGCGCTGATCGAGTACGCCGACTACCGCCTCGACCGCTGCCCGTTCGAGGCCGACAAGCCCACCTGTGTGGCCTGCCCCATCCACTGCTACCGCGCCGCCGAACGCGAGCGCATGCGAGAGGTGATGCGCTACGCCGGCCCGCGAATGCTCTGGCGGCATCCCTACCTGGCCATCCGGCATCTGCTGGACGAGCGGCGCGACCGCCGCACCGCCCGTCGCGGCGCCGCTCGGCCGAAGCCGGAGAAGGTCAGCGCGGCGAGGGAGGGAGAGTGAACGCCCGCCACTCGGTGGCAGCCATCTGCTCGCCATCGAGATCCAACGCCTCGACACGCCAGCGTAGCTCGCCCGGCGCCGCCCGCTCCCGTACCCACGGCGGCAGTGAGTAGGTGGCGAGGTGGGCCGGCAGCAGCGCCGAGGCGACCACGGCGCCGCCGCTGTCCATCACTTCGGCGCGGTAGAAGGCCGCTCCTCGCGCCGCCGTCCAGGACAGCACGACGGGCTGGGACGCGGCGACGGCGGCCCCGGCGGCGGGCAGCAGCGCCGCCAGCACCCCCGCCGGCAGGGGCGGCAGCGGCGTCGTGGCGGACCCGACGTAGTAGCGTAGCGGCGGAATGGGAAAGCCGGCCACGCCGCCGGTGTGGACCACGCCGCTGCCGGCGCCGGCGGCGGCAAGGTTGCTGTCGCCCTCCTTGTCGTTCGAGGCCTCGATGCGCAGCAGCAGCAGGTACAGCCCCTCCGCCGCGGTTGGCAGGCGGCGGGGGTCGGGACCGGTCAGCCGGTACCGCCCGCCGGGCGGCAGAAAGACGTTGAACCGGCCCACCTCGGTCCAGCGCCGCTGCAGCGGCCGCAGCTCCACCGGCAGTGTCGCCGCGGAGAGCAAGTCCTCCTCCCGCGGGGGCTCCTCGCCTGGCTGCACCACCTCCCAGCGCCCGATCAGGCGGCCGGTGCCGGTGTAGGTGAGGTCGGCGGTGATGACCGGCGGGGCTGCTCCACGCTCCATCGCCAGCACCGCCGTTTCTGTCTCGAAGGCGAGCCGCACGTCCAGCAGAGCGAGGGGTGTGCGCGCCCCTCCTCCGGCCAGACGGCAGGTGACGAAGACGTACTCGTCTGGTCCGCCGGTCAAGGAAACGAAGCGCCGGACGTAGTAGAAGCTGGAGGTGGCGCCGGCGGCCGCCGCTTCCCAGGCGCGCCGGGTGACGTTGGCGGGAATGGACATGATGTCCGTGAACCCCCCTGTGCCGGAAGCTCGAGACAGGTCGTAGCGCAGCGGCAGGCGGCCAAAGATGGTGTCCGTCCTGCACATGAAGCCGATGGCGGGGGCTGCGGGCATCAGCTCGCCGCACCAGAAAGCCTCGGCCGGAGCCTGGTCGCGCAGGCCACCGTAGGTGATGAACACCGTGGTCGGGCCCTGCGTGTTGACATTGACGCCGGTGGGGTGGCGCAGCACTGCGGCGGCGGGGAGCGCCGTGGCGGCAAGGATGAGGCAGAGGAAGATTCGGTGCATGGTGGGCTCCTTGTCAGAGAAGACTCAGGTTGAAGCCGGTATGAATCGCCCACTGGCGACTGGCGGTGTGCAGTTCAAACACGCGGTCGCGGGCGTCCAGACGGCGGTTGGCGTAGCGGGCGAAGATGGTGCCACGCGCCTGGTGAAGTCGCAGCGGCTTCAGTCCGAACGACAGCGACCACTGGGCGTCGGCGTCGAAGGAGCTGCTCTCCGAGTCCCCCAGCGAATCGGTCGACACGGTGCGGGCGAGGCTTCCGAGGATGGCCTGGGCGCGAGAGAGGCGCCAGGTGCCGTTGATCCCCGCCCGGCGAGTCCGGTCGATGCGGCCCTGCTCGAGGGCGGAGAGCCGCTCCTGGGACAGCTCGACGCCCGCGTCGAGCTGTTCCGACACCTCCCAGGAGGCGGAGAGGGAATCGACGAACGTCTCGAAGTCGGCACGCTCGCGGCCGGGCTGCCGGTTGTCCTGATGAGTCCAGGTTCGCTGCAGGCCAAGGCGCCAGCCGTCGCCCTGCCACTCGAGGCCGCCCGCCGCGTTGCGGCTCACCTGGTCGGGAACGTGGGACGGCTCGAACTCGCCGTTTGCGGGCAGGCCGCGGCCAGACTGATGGGTCTGCTCGAACGACAGTGTCAGGGCAGGCCAGGCGGGGGAGCCGCCCGCCGCGACCCCGGCCAGCGGCACGGAGGCGGCGGCGGTCCACTGGCGGCTCGTGGTCGACAGCACCGAGGCGAGGCGCTTGAGGTTGTCGGAGTTCTCTCTCGCCACGAGGTGCAGCGACACCGCGCCGATGCTGGCGGTGAGGTCGGCGGCGTGGCTCTCCACGTCGGCGGCGGGGCGCGCTCCCAGGGACCGATACAGGGGTTCGACGCGCTCGTAGTGCAGGCCGAGCCGGAGGTCGACGGTGCCGTCACCCCCCGAGGCGGCACCGCGCAGCAGGGTCACACCCGCGTCTACGTAGCGGGCATCCCGCCGGGTAGCGGCGAGAGGGGTCACCCCAAGCCCTCCCTCCAGCTCCGGGTCAAACGCCGGGCGGAAGGTGCTCGAAGCCCAGCCGGCATCGATGGTGAAGCGGTCGGCGGGGGTGGCGGCGAGCAGGCGTACGGCGACTCCGTCGCTCTCCTCGGCGGACAGCACCGCTCCCTGGGTGAACGACGCGACAGGTTCCACCGAGCCGTCCAGGACGGAGGCTTCGAGGCGGAGTCGTCCGGGGTGATCGGGAAACGCCTCGGCGGCCAGAACGGCGCCGATGAGACGGTGCTGGCTGCGCCCCAGGCCGGTCGGATTGCTCCACCCGACAATGTCGGAACCGCTCATCGCGGCGGCCCTGAGCGTCAGCGCCGATGTCAGGGTGAGGGAGGCGAAGATGCCACGACCGCGAAGGCCGGCCGCCAGGTGGCGCTGTCCGTCGAGGCTGACGTGTCCCACGGCGAGCCTCGCGCCCCGGCCCTCGACCGTGATGAGGTAGTTGGCCAGGTCGAGCCTGGGTGCATCGCTGCCGCGCTGGGCGAAGCGCAGTGCTTCCTCCTGCCGGGTGGCGCCGACCACGCTGACGCGAGAGGACACCGCGAAAGCGTCTCGGGAGTGACGCGTTGCCAGACCCAGCTGCAGCGTGGCGGTGCGCGACGCCTCGTCCGCTGGCGCCTGCTCGGGCGGCTCGAACGACGAGTCCAGCCGGGCCTTGCCGGTCAGGTCAACGGTGGGCTTCGCCTCGGCCACCTGGAACCCGCCGCGCGAGAGGATCTTCAGTGGGAGTTCGGCGACGGGCTGCCAACTGCCGTCGGAAGCGGCGAGAAACACCTTGACCCGGCGCTCTCCCACCGGCAGAGGCGGGGCGTCCGCCGGGTACGCCAGCTCACCGGCGGATGCCCGAAGCAGGGAGGTCACCTCCGTGTCGTCGACGAACACGGCAAGGCGGCCGCCGTCCGGGAGGGCTGCCTGGTGGACGGCGAGGGTGAAACCGGCCCGCGCCGGTCGCCACGACTGCACGTCCCACCCTGGCCGAACTGCTGGGGAGTCGGCGGCGAGTACCGAGCCGGCTGAGATGATCGCCAGCAGCGCCAGTCCCGGGAGACGTTCCGGGCACCGTCGCAGCGAGAATCGCGGATTGCGCCTTGAACTCATTCCTCACTGCTCCATTTCTGTAGGGGTGCGGGCGGGGGCACGCCCCGCCGGTGGCGCCGCGTTGTCGCGGATCTTGACGATGACTTCGCGGCAGAGGAGGTTGTCGTCGGGATTGGGGTCGCCCGGGTCATGGGCGGAAGCCATCTGCAACCGGGCCTGCACGCACACCTGCCGCACGCCAGTGGCGAGAGGCAGCCGCAGGCTGCGACGCAGGCTCTGGCCGGGCGCCGGCCCGGGCTGGAGTCGTTGACTGGCGGGAAGCGGCCCCAGCGTGGTCGTGGCGGAAAGTACGACAGCGAAGGCTGGCGCCCCTCCCACGTTGAGGAGTACGTAGTCGAGTCGAATCACCTCGCCGGCGGTGCCGTGCACGGCGTCAGGAGTACGGGCGCGCCGCCCTTCGATCAGCCACTCAAGACGCAGGTCGGGCGGTGGAGCACCGCCCTCGCCCGCTGGCGCGGGAGACGGAGCGGCGAGGGCGAGGATGGGGAGGAGAAGGCGGGGGTGGAAGGTCAGGCGGCGAAGAAGAGGTCGCTTCATGGCGGGGACGAGTGTCGGCGGAAGTGCATAGATGGACATGATCCCGGTCTCAATCCATATTCAGGGTTTCCTGAGTCCAGGCGATGTGCATGGACTTCAGCATCTTTCGTGATGATCAGAGCGGCCAGGCGACAGCGCCCGGCCGGTGGTGGGAAGAAACCCCTCGCGCGCCAGGTTGTCTGGCGTGATTCTGTATGATCTACCGCTTCGGAGACTTCGAGCTTGACGCGCGCCGCTTCACGCTGACGCGCGCCGGTCGCCAGGTGGAGTTGGAACCACGCGCCCTGGAGATGCTGCTCTACCTGGCCGAGCGGCCCCACCAGCTAGTGACCAGGGACGAACTGGTGGCCAACGTCTGGAAGGTGAAGTACGTCGGCAAGGGTCTGGTCAGTCAGTACGCCTACGCCCTGCGGCGCGCCGTCGAAGACGATCCGGGCACCCCGCGGTTTCTCGAGACGGTGCGCGGGAGGGGGTTTCGCTTTCTCCCCGACGTGGTGCGTCTCGAAGGCGAGGCCGCGGCCTCGTCTCCGGTGGCTGGCGGGGCTGCGCCGCAGCGGTTGGGACATGGTGGCCGTGCGCGCCTGGTGGTCGCTGCCGTCGTGGTGGTTGCCGCCGTGGCCGGAGCCGTCGTCGTGCTGCGAGCCGGAGCGGGCGACAGAAACGGCGCGGTCGCGCTCTTACCCCTGGCAAATAGTACTGGCGAGGCGGAGCTTGACTGGATGGAGCTGGGCCTGGCCGACCTGGTGACACGCACCCTGCAGCGGGGGAGTGGGATGGATGTGGTGCCCCTCGCCCAGGTGGCAGCGGCGGTAAAGCGGGCCGACTTCAGCGCCGGCGACCAGGCGAGGGGATGGAGGCAGCTTCGCGGCCTGGGTGCGCGCTGGGTGGTAAGTGGCTCCGTCAGCAGGGAGGGGGAGCTGTTCTGGGTGCGAGGAAGCCTGCACGAGGTCGACTCGGAGGCGGCTCTTCCCCTCATGGCAACGGGGGGTTCACCCCTGGCTGCGGCCGATGGGTTCGCACGGGCGATCGGCGAACGCCTGGGCAGGGGCGCCGGCGTCAAACGGATGCCGCCCGGTATCCACGCCGACGACGACGAGACGCGCCGGGCTTGGGCTCAGGGAATGCATGGACAGCTGTCCGGCAACGCCAGGGAGGCCTCTCGCTGGTTCGAGGTGGTGCTGGCGCGGCAGCCGGGACTGGGCTGGGCGCGGTACGAGTTGGCGCTGGCGAAGCGAAAGCTGGGGGAGCGAGGGAAGGCCTGGCGGCTCTCCGAGGAGGTATTGGCAGCGGCCAGTACGGCCGGCGACGCGGAGTTGGCCGGGGCGGCGCGCTCGCACCTGGGGGTTCTGGCATGGGCTGCCGGTGACCTGGACACTGCCGTACGTTACTTGGAGGAGTCCCTTGCCACTCACCGGCGGCTCAAGCTGCGCCGCGCCGAAGCCTCGAACCTGGTGAATCTGGGCATCATCGCCACCCGACAGGGGCGCCTTGATGCGGCCGGCGCCCTGTATCGGCAGGCGTCACGACTGTTTGAGGAACTGGGCGACGAGCGGGGCCAGGCGGTGGTGTGCAACAGTCTTGGCGTGCTCGCCTGGAATCGCAGCGACCTCGCGACCTCGGCGGCCATGCACCGGCGCGCGCTCGAGCTGCGTCGGTCCTTCGGCGACCGCACCGGCGAGGCGGCCAGCCTGAACAACCTGGGCACGGTGGCGCTGGCGAGAGGGGAGCTGGCCGAGGCGGAGGCGCTGCTCTCCCAGGCGGTGGAGTTGAGGCGTGCGCTGGCGGACCGCGAGGGCATCGCCAGTTCCCTGGCCAATCTGGCCAACGTCGCCATCGAGCGGGGCCGGCTTCGCGCTGCCGAGGAGTCCCTGATCCAGGCCCGCGAGATGGCCGCAGCCATCCCCAGCCCCGAGAAGGTGTCCGCGGCGCTGGCCGCCTTGGGCACGGTGGCGGCGCTGCGCAGCGACTGGCGTGCCGCCGCCGCGCTGGCGCGCGACCGGTTGACGCTGGAGCGCGCCAAGGGAGGGCCCAACGGCCAGGCTGAAGCGCTCGCCGCGCTGGTCGTCGCCGAAGCGCGGGGGGGCGATGTGAACGCCGCGCGGGCAGCGCTCGCGGACCTTGGGGGCATCGCGGGGGAGAGGGAAGTCCCCGCCCTGGCGATGGCGAGGAGAAAGGCGCGCGGGGCGGTGGCGGCGGCCGCTGGGAACGCGGCGGTGGCCGAGCGCGAGCTGGAAGGTGCGTTGGTGATCGCCCGCGAGGCGGGCCATGGACGCTGGCAGGTGAGCATGGTCGTGGAGCTGGGCGAGCTCTTGCTGGCGCAGGGCCGCGGCAGCGAGGTGGAGTCGCTCATCTCGTCGCTGCCGCCGGCTTGGCGAACGGCACCGCGTCTCGGGCCCCTGTCGTATCGATTGCTGCGCGCCAGGGGCGACGCCCGGGGCGCGGACGCCGCCGCGGTGCGGGGCCGGGAGGCCGCGCCGGAGCTGTGGGCGGGAGCGGTCACGGCGCCGCCGACATCCGGCCGTTCGCGCTGATCGTCGGTCGCCATGCTCTACAGCTTCGATCAATTCGTCCTCGATACCAGGGCAATGCGCCTGCTCAGGGACGGGGAGCCGGTGGAGATGCAGCAGCGAGTCCTGGAGGTACTGCTCGCCATCGTTCGTCGCCAGGGTGCGCTGGTCACCAAGGAGCAACTCATCGACGAGGTCTGGAAGGGGGAGGCGGTGGGGGATGCCTCCCTGGCCCGGTGTCTGTACGAGGCGCGTCGCGCTCTGGGGGACGACGCGCGGCGGCCGAAGTACCTGCTCACCGTGCATGGCCGGGGGTACCGGCTGGCGGATGGGGTGGGCGTCGAACAGGCAGAGGGGGCAGAGCCTGCTCTTCCAGTGGCTCCACCCGGGCTCGGGGAAGCCGGAACGCGGGCGCCGGCTCGTGCTCGAATCCTGCTCAGGTCTCGGGTGACGACCGCTGTGACGGTCGCCGTGGCGGGGGCCGTGGTGCTGGGCGTGGCGGTGGTCCGGTACGTCGGGACACGGCGGCATGCCACCGTGCATCCTCCCGTGGAACTTCGCGTCGCCGTCCTGCCCGTCTCGTGCGCCGACTGCCGGGAGGTCGACGCTGCGGCGCTGGGTGAACTCCTGTTCCTGGCGGTGGAGGCGCAGCCAGGGGTGACGGCGCGCCCGCCGCGGCTGGCCGCCCAGGCGGCGGCGCTGGCCCCTTCGCTGGAGGATGCCGCGCGCATGTTGGCGGCCGATGTGGTTGTGAGCGGGCGCGTGCGAGGCGGGGAGGCGGTCTTCAGCGTCTTTGATGCGCGCGCGGGACTGGTGGAGTTGGCCTCGTCGCCGCCCTCTCCGGCCGGCTCCCTCAACGATGACCTCCAGTTGCAGGCGCTGGCGGCCGCTGCCGAGACCGCATCAGCGATGCTTGGGCGCGTCCTCGCGGTGCCCTGGCGCCCGCCGCCGGAGGCGCTCCTGCCGCGGCGGGCCGAGGCGCTGCAACTCTACCTGGTCGGTCGCCGCTGGCTGGCCGAGGGAAGCTGCGATCTCGGCGCGGTGATCGACGTACTGGAGCGGGCAACGGCGCTGGATCCGGGCTTCTCACCTGCCTGGGAAGCGCTGAGCGAGGCGCGCCTGCACGCTGGTTCCGCCTGCCTCATCCCCGGCAACCTGGCGGCTCGCGCTCTGGCTGCGGCTCGCCGGGCACGGGCGTTGCACCCTGCGTCGCTGGACGCGGCGATGCTTGAGAACGCGTCCCATCTCATGGCGGGTGATTTGCCCCGTGCGTGGGGGGCCCTGGGAGACGGCCGAGACGGGCGACTGCTGGTGCGGCGAGCCCGCCTCCTCGCCCTGACCGGCCTTACGGCCGAGGTGGAGTCGCTGCTTACTTCCGCCGTCGCCCAGGATCCCCTGCTGCAGCAGGAAATCGTGGCGGCCCCAGAACTCACTCTTCTGCACGACGTTGGGGTTTTCTCCGCGGCGGTCCGCACTTTACCTTCGTCTCTGTACCTCCTGGCCCACCGGGCGCTGATGGAAGGGGACGTGGTGGCGGCCGGGAGTGCGGCGGCCGCGGTGGTGGAGCGCTCCCCGGTCAGCAGCTGGGGCCGGCTGGCCCACGCCGTGCTGGCGCTGGTTGAGGGTGATCTGGACGGGGCTCGCGAGGTGGCCTCCGCCTTGGCCAGGCAGCGCAGCGCCGCGGGGTGCCGCGATGCTGGCACGGCTCTGCTTCTCGCGGGGCTGCTTGTTGAGGCCAAAGACGCCGCCGGGGCACTGGAGCAGGTGCGTGAAGCGGTGCACGGGGGCCTTGGCGAGGTGGAGCGGCTGGCGGCCTGGGAGGGTTTTGACGACCTGCGGATCCAGGACGGCTTCGCGCTGCTGGCCGAGCTCGGTCGCGATCAGCGGCGACGGTTGGAGGAGAGAAGGCTGCAGCTGCCTGGACGCTGAGAGCGAGGGAAGAGATCGCACGCCCGAAGCGCGACTCGCCATCAGGCGAGGCGCGGGGAGTGGAGAGATCCGCGGATTCGCCCCGCGGACGAGCGAACGGCGAGTCCCCTCCCCAGGGGAGACGTCAGCGCTTGTGGTCTTCCCACGAGCTCTGAGCCCGTTGGCTGGTGAGGAGACGCAGCGCCGCTGCTTGAGAAGACGACTGAGACGGAGATCATGAATCATTGAATCTCGCATCAAGCCTGGCCCCTCAACGCCCCCCAGACTCCTGACCATGCAACGAGCGACTCGGCTGCCGCGCACCATCAACCATTCTCGATGCCCCTCATCGAGCTTGGCAGGGCGCAGGCGCCGAACGCCCGACGCCGGGCCGGCTCAACCGGCCGGCGAGCAAGAGGGAGGTTTGGTGATCATGAACGCGATGCTTTCCAGTCCAGTCAACCGTGCAGTGAAGGTTCGTATACTCCTGGTCGTGACCGCCGTGCTGCTGGCGTTGGTACCCGCCATGGCGCAGGCGCAGGCCAAGCCGGACCTGCGCGTTTCCAGCATCAGGACCCCCGGCGGCCTGTGTGCGGGCAACGAGAACAAGATCCAGGTCACGGTCACCAACGGATCCATGGCGGCGGTCTCTCAGCCCATCTCGGTGATCTTGTTCGTGTCCCAGGCCGGCCAGCAGCCCACCTCGTACGTCGGTACCTTGGATCAGGGAATCGGCCCCAACGACAACTACGGCAAGCCGGTGTGGTTCCACAATGTGGTCGTGCCCGCCACGGGTCAGGTGACCCTCAAGGCGACGATCCCTGCCGACCAGGGAATCCTGGAGAGCAACTACGGCAACAACGACCGCATTCAGAACGCCAACGTCACCAAGGTGTGCGGTGCCGTACCCACACCGCCGGCGGGGGCGACCCTGACGGTCACGGTCTACAGGACCGGTACCTGGCAGGCCGGGCAGTACACCGCCATTTCGGGCGCCAACGTCGGAGTGACGTGCGGTGGCGGCTTCTCGGGGTCCGGCGTCACTGGCGCCAACGGCAAGGCGTCGATGTCCTCCGTGCCGAAGGGCATGTGCACCATCAACGTGTCCAAGCCCGGGTGCCCGTCCAACTCCTCGAGCTTCAACATGCCGGCGTACGACACCAATCGCAACGTCGACCTCAACTGTTCCTGACCGTTTCCCGGCGGCCGGCCCAACGACCTTGCGGCCGCCGCTTCACTGGCGCCTGGGCCGGCGGGGTTCTCGCCCCGCCGGTCCCGGTTCGCCCCCACGCTTGACATCGCCGGCCGGGGCTTTACGTACGCACCGTGTCACGGTACGATCATGAAGAAGGGGGGCGAGTGACGATGAAAGTGAAAGCCTCGACGTTTTGTGTGGCGGTGGGAGTTGCGCTGGTGGTGACGGTGGCCTTTGCGGGCGTCGCCAACAAGGCGCCGGACTCGGTGGTACTGGACAAGGCCCAGGCCAAGCGGCCGCACGTGACCTTCCCGCACAAGGTGCACGCCGAGACCATTGCCTGCGATACCTGTCACCACACCAACAAGGGCCTCAAGGCGACCGACACGATCGAGGTGGCGACGTGCGCCTCCTGCCACCTTGATCCGGAAAAGCCGGAAATTGGCTCGATCCGGGAGATGAGCCTGACCAAGAACCCGTTCCACAAGCTGTGCATCGACTGCCACAAGAAGGAGGCCAAGGGGCCGGCGAAGTGCAACGATTGCCACAAGCCCTGAGGCCAGAGCACGATCGATCTCGGACGAGGGCCACTCCGGCCGGCGCATCCCCGCGCCGGCCGGTCTCGTTCTTGGGGGCGTCAGTTCCAGTGCTTGAGTTCTGGCCAGGCCTCGCGCAAGGTCAGGCGGGGCTCCCGGCACAGGTAGATCGGACGGTTCTCTTCCACCATGCCCCACGGGTGGACGTGCTCACCTGCCTTCTCGACCGAGCCAAACCCGCGCTGCAGCGACTCCTTCGACCACTGCAGCCAGATGATGTAGATCTCCGGCTCCACCCCCGGCGGGCCCCACAGCCAGTGGGTCTGATGAGCACAGATGGCGGGCGGCAGGCCGAGGGCCGGTCCGAAGAGGTTGATGGCCCCCGCCTCGCCGTAGTTGGAGGCGAAGATGCCGGTGCGCGCCTTCTCGTCAGCCGGCAGGGCGTGGTAGATGCGCGCCACCTCGGCGGCGAGTTCGGGCCAGCCGAACTGGTCCCCCCAAAGCTGCGGTAGCGGCCCGACGTGGGCGACCTCGGTCTCGCCGGGGTGCATCCCGAGGCGGCTCTGGTAGGCGACGAAGCGCTCCGGGGAGAGTACCGGCAGGAACATCGGCGCGAAGGTCGCCCCGGCCGCGATGACGATCCCGGGCACGGCGACGCGGGCGATCCGGCGGAGACGGTCGGGGCCGGCGACGAACCTCCCCCAGGATACCGCTCCGGCAGCCAGGAGCATGGGGTATGCGGGCGCGAGATAGTACGACTTGCCCTTGAGCGCCATCATGATCCCCAGTAGAACCAGATAGATGATGCCAAGGAAGCGAAAACGCCGGGCGCCCCCGGCCAGCAGCGAGCCGAGTCCGAGCAACCAGATGGGCAGCGTCACCGGGTGCATGATGAGCACCTGCTCGGCGAGGAAGGC
>JBBINC010000034.1:0-23783 GCA_037444085.1 Acidobacteriota bacterium
TGCCACGCCGTCACCGGGAGACCGACCTACTCATCCCCTCAGGCACGGGCACCGAAATGGACACGGACACGGCAAGGGACACGAGCACCGCGAGAGGCACAGGCGCCGGCGAGTGAGTATCGGCCCAAGGGAAGAGGGTGTGCTGGATCGGCAAGCGCTAGAATGCTGGGGTGAGTTCGAGGAACAGACGCTTCAACGGGTGGGGGTTCGAGGGAGAGTCCGCCGAGTTGCCGCCGCTGGCTGCGAGGTGGCTGGCGGAGCGGATCGGGGCGGGCACCCCCTTGCCGCTGCGATCAGAAGGCGATCTGGCGCTGTCGCCGCCGCGGTCACTGCCGGAGTTGGGGGCGCCGGTGGAGATCGGCGACGCCGTGCGGCTGCGGCACGCCGCCGGGCAGTCGTTCCCGGATCTGGTGGCGCTGCGCACCGGGCAGGGGTTGCGCCTGCCGGACGGGGTAGTGACCCCGTCCTCGGCGGCCGCGTGCAGCGAGGTGTTGCGGCGGGCCGGCGCGGCCGGCGTCAAGGTCGTGGTGCGCGGCGGCGGCACCAGCGTGGTGGGCGGGGTGACGGTGACCGGCGACGAGCCCACGGTCGTGCTGTCGCTCGCCGGCCTGCGCGGGCTGGTGAGGGTGGACGGCGAGTCGCACCTCGCCGCCTTCAGCGCCGGGACGCTGGGTCCAGAGGTGGAGGCGGCGCTGGCGCCCCACGGTCTACGGCTCGGACACGAGCCGCAGTCGTTCGAGCTGTCGACGGTGGGAGGGTGGGTGGCGACCCGCTCGGCAGGGGCGCGCTCCACGGGGGTGGGGAAGATCGAGGATCTGGTGGCCGGCGTCGAGGTGGCGACGCCGGCGGGCGTGTGGCGGCTGCCGCCGCTGCCGGCCTCGGCAGCGGGGCCGGAGCTGCGCCGGGTGCTGGCCGGGAGCGAAGGGCGGCTGGGCGTGCTCACCGAGGTGACCGTGCGGGTGCGGCCGATCCCTGCCTGCGAGGAGGGAGTGACGGTCTCGTTCCCCTCCTGGGAGGAAGGGGTGGCAGCGTGCCGCACCCTGCTGCAGCGCGGGTGTCCGGTGGAGGTGGTGCGCCTGTCGGATGGGGCGGAGAGCGCCCTGGCGTTACGGCTGGCCCACCTACCGGGGGTGGTGCGGCGGGCCGGGTCGTGGCTCGCCCGCGTGCCGCGCTTCGCCAGCCCGTGCCTGCTGCTGCTGGGGTGGGCGGGGAGCCCGGAGGAGGTGGAGGAGGCGCGGCGGCGGGCGGCGGAGGTATGGCGGGCGCACCGCGGCCTGGCGCTCGGCGCCTTCGGCTGGAAGAGCTGGCTGGTGCAGAGGTTCCGCCACCCCTACCTGCGCGATGCGCTGCTCGAGCAGGGAATCGGCGTGGACACGCTGGAGACGGCGGCGCCGTGGAGCGCGCTGGCGGGCCTGTACGAGGCGGTGGGCGATGCGCTGCGCGGCGCCGGCGCCGCGTTGGGAATCCGGGCACTGGTGCTGTGCCATCTCTCGCACGCCTACCGGGATGGGGCGTCGTTGTACTTCACGTTCCTCTGGCCGCTGGCGGCCGGACAGGAGATGGCGCAGTGGTCGGCGTGCAAGCGGGCGGCCACCGATGCCCTCGCGCCGTTCGGCGCCACAGTCTCCCACCACCACGGCGTCGGGGTGATGCACGCCCCCTGGCTGGAGCGTGAGATCGGCGCGCCGGGGCGGGCGGTTGTCGCCGCCGCAGCCGATGTTTTGGATCCCCAACAGGTGCTCAACCCGAGGGTGCTGCTGGGCTGGGGTCAGGGCGGCACGGAAGCCGGGGAGGAGGATGATGTTCCCTCGTGAGTGGCGCCCGCGCGGTTGGCGGCGGTTGACCGAACCCCTGGACCTGTTGGTGGTCGGTGGAGGCATCACCGGCGCCGGCATCCTGCACGATGCCGTGCTGCGCGGGCTGAAGGTGGGACTGGTGGAGAAGGGCGATTTCGGCTCCGGGACGTCCTCCCGTTCCTCCAAGTTGATCCACGGCGGCCTTCGCTATCTCAAGCGCATGCAGTTGCGCATCACCCGAACGGCGTGCCGGGAGCGGGATCTGCTGGCACTGCACAATCCCCACCTGATCTCGCCGGTGCGCTTCCTCTACCCGTCGTACAGGGGGGACGCCACGCCGGGGTGGCAGGTGGCGCTGGGGCTGTCGATGTACGACCATCTCACACCGGTGCGCCACCGCCACGAACGGGTCGAGGCGACCGCCGTACGGCGCCTGGCGAGCACCATCGCCACGGATGACCTCGAGTTCGGACTGCTCTACGACGACGCGGTGGCCGACGACGCCCGGTTGGTGCTGGCGGTGCTCGCTGCCGGCGTGCTGGCCGGGGGCACGGCGGTGAGCTACGCGCGGTTGGAGGAACTGCGGCGCAACGACCAGGGACGGGTGGCGGGCGCGATGGTGCGCGACCTGGAGACCGGCGCGGTGCACGAGGTCCGCGCCGAGGTGGTGGTCAACGCCACCGGGGCGTGGTGCGACGAGGTGCGCGCGCTGGCCGGGCGGAGCAAGGCGCGGGTGCGACCCTCCCGCGGTTCGCACCTGCTGCTGGAGCGGCGGGCGCTGCCGCTCGAGTGCGCGGTGACCGGGTTGTCACCGGACGACGGGCGGCCGGTGTTCGCGGTGCCGCACCCGGAGGGGGTGTTGATCGGCACCACCGATCTGTTTCACGATGGGCCGCTGGACAACCCCCACCCGACGCCCGAGGAGATCTCCTACCTGTTGCGCTACGCCCGCTCCGCCTTTCCCGGTGCGCGGCTGGGTTTCGGGGACGTATGCGGCGCCTTCGCCGGGGTGCGCCCCATCCTCGACAGCGGCGCCGAGGATCCCTCCGCCGCCTCGCGCGAGGAGGCGGTGTGGGAGGAGGAAGGCTTGCTGTCGACCGCGGGCGGCAAGCTCACCACCTACCGCGCCACCGCCGAGGAGGTGGTGGACGAGGCGGTGCGCCTTCTGCCCGAACAGCGGCGCGCCGAGATGGGCCCGCCATCCCCGGGGAGCGCCTCGTTGCCCTGGCGCGTGCATCCGTCCACGGCCCTTGCCGTGTTGGCGGAGAGCGGGGTGCCCGCCGGGGTCGCGGGCGGACTGGTGCGGCGGCTGGGGGCGCTGGCGTGGGCGGCGGCAGCCACGGCGCGCGAGGGTGAGCTGGAGCCGCTCGCCGACGATCTGGACCTGTGCGCGGCGGAACTGCTCTGGCACGCCCGCTTCGGCGCCGTGGTGCACCTGGAGGACCTGCTGCTGCGCCGGGTGCGGCTCGGCATGTGGCAGCCGCGGCGCTGCCTGGAGCTGGCGCCGCGGCTGCGCTCGCCGCTGCGGCGGGTGTTGGGGTGGGAGGTATCGCGCTGGCGGCGGGAGCTGGAGCGTTTGGAGTCGGCGGTGGCGTCGTGGTTGCCGCCGGGGGTACGGTGAACGCCGCGGCGGTGCTGGTCAACCCCCACGCCGGAGGAGGGCGCGCCGGCCAGCAGTGGCAGCGTTGGCGAGCGCAGGCGCGCCGCCTGGCGCCGCTGTCCGAGTATGTGGCGGATGGGCCCGCGGCGGCACTGCAAGCGGTACGCAGGCTGGTCGAGGAGGGGTGCGAGCGGTTGGTGGTGTGGGGTGGCGACGGCACGGCGCACCTCGTCGCCGGGGCACTGCTGGAGGTGGGCGCGGGGGCCCGGGTGGTGCTGGGCGTTGTACCGGCCGGCACGGGGAGCGATCTGGCGCGCGCCTTCGCGGTGCCGCGGCGCATCGCTCCAGCTCTGCGCCGCGCGCTGGGAGGTGCGCCGCAGCCGTGCGACGCCGGCCGCTGCGACGGGCGTCGCGCCTCGTTCTACTTCGTAAATATCGCTTCGGCGGGCCTTTCCGGGTTGGTGGACGAGGAGGTGAACGCCCAGCCCGAACGCGGCACGACCGCGTTCTTGCGCGCCACGCTGCGGGCGATTCGCTGCTACCGTGCGGTGCCGGCGCGGGTGGAGGTGGACGGCGCGCCGTGGTTCGAGGACCAACTGCTGCTGCTCGCCGTGGCCAACGGCACCACCTTCGGGAAGGGGATGCGGGTGGCGCCCGGCGCCGATCCCGGAGATGGGGTTTTCGACGTCGTGGCGGTGCGCGCCATGACCAGGTCGCGCCTGCTGCGCGAACTGCCCCGGCTCTACCTGGGGCGACACCTGGGGGCCGCGCCGGTGCGGCACACCCGCGGCCGGCAGGTGCGACTTTTTCCGCAGACGGCGCTCCCGCCTTTCGACGCCGACGGCGAGACTTACGCCTCCGGCGAGGCTCTGTTCACCGTACTTCCCGGCGCCCTGCGCATCGCCGGCGCCATGCCGGCGTAGCCCGCCGGCCGGGAGACGCGACAGGCGAGAGGGTTCGGCTGGGGTCTCCCGCGCCGCCCGTCTCGCGGCTCACGGTTCACTCGTGGCCGACCATCATGCGCCAGTTGGCCAGCATCTTGATCATGGAGCGCAGGCGCTGACACTGCATCTCGCACATGAGGTGGAGGAACTGCAGGGCAGCGGCGGAGCGCATGGCGAAGATCTCCTCGGTGTTGGCCTTGTGCAGGACGAGGAGGGTGCATCCCTGGTCGTGGGCGATGGCGTCGGCGCTGCGCCGCTGGTCGTCGATCAGCGCCATCTCGCCGAATACCTCGCCGTGGCCGAGGATGGCCAGAGCCTCCTCGCCCATGTTCGGGATGCGCCGGGAGATGCGCACCTGGCCGTCCAGCACCATGTACATCGCGTCCGCCTCCTGGCCCTCGACAAAGATGAACTGTTCCGGCTCCCAGCGGTGCGTCGGGATGGTGGCGGCGAGCAGGCGAAGCTCCGCCGCGGTCAGTCCCTTTTCCTTGAAGACCTCGATCTTGGCGGCTGGAGAAACATCGGCGGCAGCGCCCTGATGAGCATCCCCCTGGCGGGGGAGCATGCGGCGCGCGCCGATGGTCTCGATCATCGCCTGGTTGGCCAGTCGGAGCTTGAGAGAGAGCGAGTTCCAGAAGGAGCGCAGCAACGAAACCTGCAAGCTGTGATGGCGACCGGTGAGCCGCTTGCACTCCTCGGCTGGAAAACGCAGCAGCAGGCCGGAGGTGGAGCAGGTCACGGTGGCCGGGCGCGGCTGCAGGTCGAAGAAGGAAACCTCGCCGAAAATCCCACCGGCGCGCAGGTCGCCAAGTGTCTGTCTGCCCACTGGGGTGTCGCGGAATCCGGTCACGGCGCCAGAGAGCACAACGAAGAAATCCCTGCTCTCCTCGCCTTCTAAGAACAGAACGTCGCCCGACTCGACCGTTTCGTAGGTGCCGAGGGCCGCCAGTCGGGCCAGGTCCGATTCACCGAAGTGCTGGAATGAGATAAAGATGCGCAAGTCGTCGGGCTTGCCGTGGCGGTAATCGGGCGGTCCTGAGTGGGTCGGGCGCATGGGCCGAGCCTCGGTCTCACCCTCACGGTACCTCATTCTGGAAAGTGCGAAAAGCCCCATCCATCCTTGCCCGTTCGAGATCGCCACGGGCGCGTGTCGATCTCCTCCGCCGAAGCCAGGACCTGCGGCCGGCGGCGGAATGTGTGTACACTACGCGGGTTATGCGGGTGGCGTGGGACCGCTATTTCATGAACCTGGCGGTGCAGGCGGCGACGCGCTCCACGTGTCCGCGCAAGCACGTGGGGGCGGTGATCGTGCGCGACAAGGCGGTGCTGGCGACGGGCTACAACGGGTCTCTGCGCGGCCTGCCGCACTGCACCGATGTGGGCTGCCTGATCGAGAACGACCACTGCGTGCGCACCGTGCACGCCGAGGCCAACGCTATACTGCAGGCCGCACGCCATGGCGTATGCATTGACGGGGCAGATATTTATGTCACCGCATCGCCCTGCTGGGAGTGCTTCAAGCTGATCACCAACGCCGGCATCCGGCGGGTGCTGTACGGCGAATTCTATCGCGACGAACGTATCCGAGAGCACGCGCGAGATGCCGGTATCGAGTTGATTCACCTGGGGTTGGAGGGAGAGTAGAGGAATGAGCGTAGTCCGTCGCATCGGCGTGCTGACCGGGGGAGGGGACGCCCCGGGGCTCAACGCCGTCATCCGCGCGGTGGTCAAGTCCTGTCTGCTGGCGCACCGGGTGCGGGTGCTGGGGATTCACAACGGCTTCTCGGGGCTGGTGGAACTGAAGTATCGGGAGCTGGACCGGGGCGACATCCGCGGGCTGCTGCCGCGAGGTGGGACGGTGCTTGGGACCACCAACCGTGGCAATCCCTTCAGCTACGTGTACCGGCGACCCGACGGCAAGGAAGAGATCATCGACGCCACCGAGACGGTGAAGAGCAATTTCGAACGGCTCGGCCTGGATGCCCTGATCGTCATCGGCGGCGACGGCTCGCTGTCCATCGCCGAGCGCTTCTACCGCGAGCACGGGCTGCCGATCGTGGGCGTACCCAAGACGATCGACAACGACATCTCGGCCACCGATTCAACCTTTGGCTTCGCCACCGCCCTGGAGGTGGCCACCGGCGCCCTCGACCGCCTGCACACCACCGCCGAGAGCCACCACCGCGTCATGCTGCTCGAGGTGATGGGGCGGGAAGCCGGCTGGATCGCTCTGCACGCCGGCCTGGCCGGGGGCGCGCACATGGTCCTGATCCCCGAGATCCCTTTTCACCTCGAGCCGCTCATCGCCAAGATCCGTTCCCGCGAACGACTGGGCCGCCCGTTCTCACTCATCGTAGTGGCCGAGGGGGCGGCGGCGGTCAACGGCACGCAGGTGTTCCAGGGAGAAGATCAGGTTACCGGGTGGAAGCGGCTCGGCGGGGTGTCGTACCGGATCGGCCAGGAGATCGCCGCGCGTTCCGGGTACGACGTACGCGTCACGGTTCTGGGCCACATCCAGCGTGGCGGTACGCCGGTGCCCCGCGACCGAATCCTCGCCACCCGCTTCGGCATCGAGGCGGTGCGAGTGGCGGTGCAGCAGCAGTGGGGGCAGATGGTGGCGCTGCACGCCGGGGGGATTGTCACGGTGCCGCTGGCCGACGCCGTGGGCAAGCTCAAGCGCGTCGAGCCCGATGGCCAGCTGGTGGCGCACGCCCGTTCCATCGGCATCGTCTTCGGCGACGAGGAGCCCGACGACGTGGCGGCGACCGAGGGGTAGCGGGGTGGAAACAGGGGTGGGCGCGCCGCTCATCCTCGATCTCGACCCCGCGGCACTGCCCTTGAATGCCGTGGCGCTGTTCGGCAGGACCATCCCCGTCGAAATCGACATCGGGAGCGGAAAGGGACGCTTCCTGCTGGAGTGGGCGTCGGCGCACCCGGAGGTGGGCCTGCTGGCGGTAGAGCGGGCGCGCGCATACCTGATCCTGGCCGCCGAGCGGGCGGCCCGCCGCGGTCTTCCCAATGTAAGGCTGCTCCACACCACCGCCGAGGACCTGCTGTTCCGGTGTCTCGCGCCGGCGAGCGTGGCCGCCGTACACGTCTATTTTCCCGATCCTTGGCCCAAGAAGCGCCACCACAAGCGGCGGTTCTTCCGGCCGGAGAACGTTGCCCGCCTGGCCGAGGTGCTCTCTCCCGGCGGGTTGCTGCGGGTCAAGACCGATCACGCCGACTATGCGGCGGTGATCAGCGAGAGCCTGGGAAGCGAGAAGCGCTTCGAACCCGCCGCCGTCGAGGAGGCGTTTGCCGGGGTACCGCTCACCAGCTTTGAGATCAAGTACGCTCGCGAGCAGCGTCCGGTGTTTCAATTCGCGGCGCGGCGGCGGGAGGGCGCATGAGGCGAGTGCTGTACCTGGATCCGTTCGGCGGCGCGGCCGGCGACATGATGCTCGGCGCTCTGCTGGACGCTGGCGGGAGGGAGAGCGATGTTCGCCGTGCCCTCGACGGTCTCGGCCTGGCCGGCTGGCGTCTCGAACTCAGGCGCGACCGGCAGCAGGGGTTTTCTGGCCTGCGGGCGGTGGTGGAGGTGGTCGAGTCCTCCCATCCGGCGCGCCACTTCCGCGACGTGAAGGCACTCCTGGCGAGCGCCGAGCTGCCGGGAAGGGTGCGCCAGCGGGCGCTGGCGGTGTTTGAGGCGTTGTTCCGTGCCGAGGCGGAGGTGCACGGCGAGGGGCTGGAAAGGGTGCACCTGCACGAGGCTGGGGCGGTGGACGCGGTTGTGGACATCGTCGGCGCGTGCGCCGCTCTGGATTCACTCGGAGTCGAGCGGGTGATCTGCGGGGCGGTGGCGGTGGGGCGGGGAAGCGTCCAGGCAGCGCACGGTCTGCTGCCGGTACCACCGCCGGCGGTGGCGGAGCTGCTGCGCGGCGTGCCGCTGGCGGCGCACGCGGCCGAAGGGGAGATGACCACGCCCACCGGGGCCGCCCTGCTGGTGACGCTGACGGATGTGTGGGGTCCACCGCCGGCTGGGGTGCTACTGCGCACGGGAGTGGGTCTTGGTACGCGGGTCTTTCCGGGAGTGCCGAACCTGTTGAGGGCGCTGGTGCTGGAGCAGGGGGGCGAGCGGGCGGGCGAGCGAAGTTTGGAACTGGTGGCGGCGACGCTGGACGACGCCACCGGGGAGAGGATTGGCTGGCTGCTGGAGCGGCTGCGGGAGGTGGGGGCGCTGGACGCCTGGTGCCTGGCCGGCACCGGCCGCAAGGGCCGCCCGATTGGAGAGCTCAAGGCGCTGTGCGAGTCCGACCACGTGGGCGCGGTGCTCGACCTCCTTTTCGATGAAGGGGCGACGCTGGGCGCCAGGGTGGTGAGCTGCCGCCGCCCGGAGGTGGAGCGGAGGGTTGTCGAGGTGGCCACGGAGTTCGGCCCTATCGCGGTGAAGCTGGCGCTGCGGGCGGGTTGCGTCGTGTCGGCCAAACCGGAGCACGACGCCTGCCGGGCCGCGGCGCGCCAGGCCGGGGTGGCTCTGGCGCGCGTGGAGGACGCCGCCCGGCGGGGCGCGCCCGGCATCGGCGAGAACTGGTCCCACGAGTAGCTGGGCCGCGCCAGGCGCAGCAGCGACGGCGACCTTCACAGCGCTACGCGCGGTGGAATTCAGGGGGTGGCTCGAGGCCACTGGCCAGGGGGCCGAACGCCGCCTGACCGGGTGTCGGGTCCACCGTGACCCCAGCCCACAGGGCGAGAAGTTCGTCGCGCGTCAGCACGGCGGCAGGGCGGCGCTGCATCAAGGTCACGAGAGGCAAGGCGAAACGCCGGGGTACGACGGCAGTCCGCGCCGGCTGGCGGGCAGCCTCGGCGGTACGGCGCACCACCTCGACGAAGGGCACGCCGGTGCCTCCCGCGAGATCGGAGGTTCGCCCGGCGGTGTCGCCGTCGTCGAGGCAACGCGCCACGGCGCTCGCCACGTCGTCCGCCGCGACCGTCTGCACTGGGTAGTGTCCTCCGCCGTACAGAGCAACCAGCCGGCCGGCTCGTACGGCGTCGGCGAGGCGGGCCAGCAGCGAGGGACCTGGCGCCGCCAGCCACGCCGCCCGCAGCACCGTGGTCGCGAGGGGAGCCGCGCGGAGCGTTTCCTCGGCCGCCCAGGCGGCGCGCTGGCGGGCGCTGGCTGCATCAACCGCGGCACCAATGCAGGACACCAATAGGACCCGCGTGATGCCGTGGCGCTGGCAGGCGGCGATGAGCGCGGCGGTGTCGCGGGCGCCAACTCCCTGGCAACCACTGTCGTCGGAGGGACGTTCGCCCAGACCCGACCCCACGTGCACGGCGGCGCAACAACCGGCCGCCCAGTCGCTCCAGGCTCCCGAGGTGCGATCCGCCACCACGCGGATGACCCCGGGGGGAAGCACGTCGCTGGCCCGCGTGCGCGTCACCCCGACGACCTCGCACGAGGCCTCGATGAGGCGTTGCAGCACGCGGGCGCCGACGAGCGAATCGGCGCCGGTGATCAGCACACGCCGTGGAGATACGGCTTGACGGGTGGGGGAGTTCCGGCGGGAAGAACGGGTCGTCCGGGGCGAGGCGGCGCGGGTCATGGGGCGGTGAATGCTAGCATGAGGTCATGCTGCGTGCGGTCCTCGCGGATCTTCACCTGGGCGAGCGCCCGGGAGACCTGAACCGCTTTCGCTTCGTCATCGACGAGGCGGTGCGCCGGGGCGCGGGCGAGCTGGTGCTGCTGGGCGACGTCTTTCGTGTCCTGGTCGGTTTGCCACACTTCTGGGACGAGACCGTGCGGGCAGGGCTGCGAGTGGTGGAGCGGGCGCGGCGGGCCGGAGCGCGCGTCGTCCTGGTGGAGGGGAACCGCGATTTCTTCCTCGATGAACGGGCGCTGGATGACTTTCGCGACTGCGCCACCCCCTGCCACACCTTCAACGCCGGGGGCAGGCGTTTTCTGCTCGAGCACGGCGATCTCGTCAACGTGCGGGACTGGCGGTATCTGGCGTGGCGGCGCCTGGCCAAGAGCGGCTTCGCACGACTGTGGGCGCGGCTGCTGCCGGCTCGCCTCGCCCGGCGAATCGTCGCCGGCACCGAGGCGCGATTGGCCAGAACCAACTTCAGCTACCGTTCGCTACTGCCCGAGGAGAGATTAAGGCTCGTCGCCGGGGCGCACTTCGCCGCCGGCGTGCATGTGGTGCTGTGGGGGCATTTTCACCGCCCGTGGCGCCTCGCGCGCGGTGGCTGCCTGGCGGCGGTGGTGCCCGCGTTCGCCGACTATTCCGCGGTGGCCTGGGTGAGCGGGGACACCGGCGAGATTCTCGTCGGGGAGCCTCAAGGTGCGCAGTTCGTTGACACCCCACTTCAATCGTGGTACCAAGAGCACGACGGCTCGGAGGCTGCGAGGGACTATTATGGGAGCGACGATCCTTCTTGCGGATGACAGCATCACGATCCAAAAGGTCATCGAGCTGACCTTCGCCGAGACCGAACACCGCATCGTTGCGGTGGGAAGTGGCCGCGACCTGCTTGACCGGGTCGGCACTCTCAGTCCGGACGCCGTCTTGTGCGATGTCGTCATGCCGGATACGAACGGCTACGACATCTGCCAGACGCTGAAGAGCGATCCAGCCACGCTGCACATCCCGGTGGTGCTGCTGACCGGCACGTTCGAGCCCTTCGACCGCTCGCGCGCGCTTGCGGCGGGCTGCGATGCCATCGTCACGAAGCCGTTCGAGGCCGATGAACTGATCCGCACGGTGGAGGAGTTGTTGCGGCGCAAGCCCCAGGCCAGCACCACGGTACCGGCTGGACTCGAGGCGGTGGGGGTTCCGGACGGGGTGCCAGCGCTGGACTTCACCACCACCGGGTTCGAGCGCATGGGCGTCAAGGACAGTGCCCGGGAACCCGAGATTCCCGAAGACGGACTGGAGTTCAGTTCCACAGGCGTGGTTGCACCGCCCGCCCCGGTGCCCGGCGTGAGCAAGGACATTTTCGCCGAGGAGGCCGGATCGGCGCCAGGGCAGGGGGGTGGCGAGGAGCTCCCGGCCGCTGAGGAGATGGAGGCGGGGGCCGTCGAGGACGAGACCTTTCCGTCGCCTCCCCAGCCTCTGCGCCCGGTGCCCGAGGAGCCGTTCTTCGCGACGGACGAGCCAGGGGTCAAAGAGGCCGAGGTCATTCCACCGGCTCCGGATGTCGGGGAGGCGGTGGCCGGCTCCTTGGCTGAGACGCCTTCCGGGAAGGAGGCCGCGGCTGTCGTGCAGGACTTCGTGGAGAGGGCGGCCGCGGAGCCGGGGACCGTCGCTGCTGTCGCCTCCCTGGTCGCCGGCCGCCTGTCCGACGACGAAATCGACCGGATTGCGCACAAGGTCCTGGAGCTGGCGATGCCGGTGATCGAGCGCATCGCCTGGGAAGTGATCCCTGACATGGCCGAGATGCTGGTGCGAAAGCGCATTCGCGAGCTGGAGGAGGTGGCCGAGCAGGAGGCGTAGGCCCCCACGCGGCGCGCGACGGCCGCCGGGGGCCGGTCGGGGACACCGACCGGAGCGCGGTTGGCGACGGCGCGCCCCAGGTAAGGGGGCCGAGCAGGACGCCCGCAGCCGCAGGTGGAATCCTCTGGCGAAGACGTCGCGCGAAGGCCAGCGCGGTATGCCGGACACCAGCGCGGGCCGCAGCCGGAGCGCGTTGCCGACAGGTTCCTAGCCCACCGCACCTACACCCTGACGGGGCAATTTCAGCGCTTCTCTGCGCCAGGTTGAACGTCGGAGAAGAGTCGGACTTTGACCTGGAGATGGACGTGGCCCTCGGGGAGGTGCAGGCGAGTCGAGGCTCGCCGAGTGGTCTTCGGGCTGTGTCGCCGCGGTGGGAGGGAACCGGAGGCGCTCATGTGTGTGATCTCACAAGTATTTGACATGATGAACGTTGAGTTCTAGATTGTGGGCAGCGGGCAGCACCGGAAAACCGGCCGCGGTGAGCTTGGGCCGAGAGCGGCGTGAGGGTCGGGGCGAGGTCTCGCCAGTTCGGCCAGCAGCCCGGAGGTAGCCCGCGAGGGAGGACAGAGCCATGGAGTGTCGTGATTGCCTGGCGGTGTTTGAGGACATCGGACAGGCGTTGAACTCGCCCGTCGATACCGAGGGGCTGTTGGCGCTGATTTCGCGCACGGTGAGCGAGAGGTTCGCGGTGGCTGGCTGCGTCATCCGCCTGCTGAGTCGCGATCGCAGGGTTCTGGAAGGCGTTGCGTCGTACGGGCTGAGCCAGAGGTTTCTCGACAAGGGGCCGGTGGATGCGGAGCGCAGCGTGGCGCAGGCGCTGGCGGGGGAGGTGGTGGCGATTGCCGATTGTCGTAACGACCCGCGTATCCAGTATCCCGAGGCGCACGTCGAGGAAGGCATCGTCTCATCGCTCACCGTACCCTTAAGCACCCGCGGGCAGGTGATCGGGGTGATCCGCCTGTACTCCCGTACACCGCGCAGGTTCACGGCGCTCGAGTTGGAGATCTTGCGGGTCGTGGCGTCGTTCTGCGCCTCGGCGGTGGTGCGGGCGATGTTCAACCAGATTCTCGAACACGTCACCGACACCTTTCGCTCGTCGATGGATCTGCGGGCGGTCCTGCGCGGCATCGTCACGGTGATCGCCGAAGATCTGCGAGCCAAGGGTGCGATGGTGCGGTTGCTGGATGCCAGCGAGCGGCGATTCGACGTGCTGGAGTCGTTCGGGTTGTCTGAGGACTTCTTGTGCCGCCTCGGCGCCGAGCCGGACGAGGCGACGTGCGTGAGCCTGGGGGGTGAGTGTCTGGAGATTCTAGACGCGGCCACCGACAGCCGCGTCGGCTATCGCGAGGCGCTGGCGGCGGAGGGTGTGGCCTCGTTGCTGCACGTGCCACTGGTGTTGCGGGACCGGCCGCTCGGCGTGCTCACGGTGATGACCCACAGGCGGTACGATTTCTCCGAGGACGAGATGTTTCTCATGCGTGGGATCGGCGACCAGTGCGCCCTGGCGGTGCGCAGCGCGCAGATGTACGCGGCCATGAAGCATCGCTACGATACCCTGGCGGACGACTTCCTGCTCTGGTTCGAGCAGTACCGCACCTACCCCAGCGTGTAGACCGGCGGCGACTGTGCTTACCCGCCGAGAGTGGGCGAGTAGTCCGCCACCATCGCCGCCATCGCGTCCCAGATATGGGACACGTCGTTCGACATGATGACCAGGTCGCGCTTGAAGCCGTGAATGTCCTTGACGTGCCCTTTGAGCACCGCCTCGCGGTGGAAGCCGCGCTTCTCGAAGGCGCGGAACGCTCCGACCTGGTTGTCGACCACGTTGGCGATCATCTTTTCCGCCCCGACGGAGGTGGCCACCCGCACCAGCTCGCGCAGCATCGCGGTACCCAGGCCACGCCTCTGGAAGGATCGCGCCACCGCCATGCGAATCTCGGCGACGTGCGTCGTCCAGCCGTGCAAGGTACGGTACAGGGTGCCGTTGGCGATCACCTCGCCGCCGGCTTCGGCGAGCAATGGGATGACCTTCTCATAGTCGATGGAACCGATGAAGCGATCGGCCCATTGCTGCGAGGTGACGTCGTCGCGCAAGAAGAGGCGATCCTCCTCGGGCAGGGCGCGATAGAAGGCGAGCAGAGCCTCTTCGTCCTTGGCTTCGATGGGGCGGATCACGAGAGCACTGCCGTCGCGCAGGGTAATCTGCTTAGGGTATCCCTCAAGCATCATGGCGCGGTCCTCCATTGCCACGGCCGGTGAGTTCGAGACCGAACTCGTACCCCTTCCGGAAGGCGCGCTGATTGAGCTGCTCGGTTCCCTTGGGGACCGAGTGGATGACAGCCCTCTCCGCCGCTTCGGGCGAAACGAGACCGGTGGCCCCGACGAAGAACCCGACCATGACGATGTTGAGCACCAGCCGCCGGCCCAAATCTTCCGCCAGCCGCGTGGCGGGAATCCCGTACGCGGTGACCCCTTCCGGCAGCCGATCGTCGAGAGCAACCAGTTCGCTCTCGTAGAGCAGCACCCCGCCCGGCCTGAGCGACGGCACGAACTGGAAGTAGGCGTCGGGTGACATGACGATGAGCACGTCGGGACGCTTCACGTACGGGTAGCCGATGGGTTCCTCGTCGAGGCTGACCTGGGCGGAGCAAGCGCTGCCCCGTGCCTCCGGACCAAACGCCTGGATCAGTGTGGCGTGCTTGTGGTCGTAGATCGACGCCGCCTTGCCGATGATGTGGCCGCACAGGATGACGCCCTGGCCGCCCAGCCCACCCACGCGGATTTCAGTCTTCGGCATGTTTCGCTCCGTAGGGTTGGTAGCGCGTGCCCAGCACGCGAGAGAAGTGCTCGTTCATGGATTCGAGCCAGGTGGGTCGCTCGCGATCCACGAACTTGCCCACGATGATCTCGTCCTGGTAACCGAGAGCCAGCTCCTTGGTGTCCGCGCCGTTCTTCTGGACGCTCTTCTCCTTGTAGTACTTGAGCTGATCGACGCCGTCGCCGAGCCGATTGCGGCGGGAGTAGAGGGTGGGGCAGGGAGAGAGCGCCTCGATGAACACGAACCCCCTCTTCTTCAAACCCTCCTGCATCGCCTTGGCGAGCTGCTTGACGTGGTACACCGTCCAGCGGGCCACGTACACCGCCCCGCAGGCATCGGCCAGAAACGGCAGGTTGAACGACTGCTCGAAGTTGCCGTACGGCATGGTGGTCTGGGTGGGGCCAAGGGGAGTGGTCGGTGCAACCTGTCCCCCCGTCATGCCGTAGGTGAAGTTGTTGACGCACACCACCATGATGTCCATGTTGCGGCGCGCGGCGTGAACGAAGTGGTTGCCGCCGATGGCGAACAGGTCGCCGTCGCCCGAGTACACGACCACCTTCATCTCCGGGTTGGCCAGTTTCAGGCCGGTGGCGAAGGGAATGGCCCGACCGTGGGTGGTGTGGAAGGAATCCAGGTTCATGTACCCGGCCACCCGGCCGGAACAGCCGATGCCGGAGACGATGGCTACCTTGTCCAGGTCGAGCCCGGACTCGGTGAGGGCGCGCGCAAAGCAGTTCACGGTGGTGCCGATGCCGCAGCCAGGGCACCAGATGTGCGGGATGCGGTCCTGGCGCAGGAACGGCATCACCGGGTTGTCGATGTCGGCGCCGAGCGCCAGCTGGTCTGCCCAGCGATACAGGTCCTCGCTCATCGCGCCGCCTCCAGGATCCTCTCGAGGATGACCTCGGGTTCGTGTACGGTACCGCCCGCGTGGGGAACGGAGTGGACCGGGACGCGGCCCGCCACCGCACGCTCCACCTCCAGAACCATCTGCCCCATGTTCAATTCGGGGACGACGAGGCCCTTCACACGCCCCGCCACCTCGGCGATGCGGCGGGCGGGGAACGGCCAGGTGATGATCAGCCGCATGTGGCCAACCTTGAATCCCTTCCGGCGCGCCTTATCGATGGCGGCCGCCGCGACCCGCGAGGTGATCCCGAACGACACCACCACCACGTCGGCGTCCTCGACGTGTTCCTCGCGGATATCCACAAGGGCGTCCCGATGCCGCCGGACCTTGTCGTGGATCCGGCGAACCAGCTTGTCGTGGGCGGCTGGGTTCATCGCCGGGTAGCCGCGCTCGTCGTGGGTCAGGCCGGTGATATGGATGCGGTAACCGTCGCCGGCCTTGACCATGTCGGGAACGAGGTCCTCGCCCGTATCGTAGGGCCGGTACTGGCCGGGGGGCTTGGAGCTCCAGCGGCGTTCCACGACATCGATCTCCTCGGCCGGGGGGATCTGCACTCGCTCGGTCATGTGGCCGACCACCTCGTCCATCATGAAGAAGACCGGCACGCGGTAGACCTCGGCGAGGTTGAACGCCTTGATCATCAGGTCGAAGCACTCCTGGGGCGAATTGGGCGACAGGGCGATGGGCTCGTAGTCGCCGTGCGAACCCCACTTGACCTGCATCATGTCGGCCTGGCCGGGAAGTGTTGGGAGACCGGTGGACGGCCCGCCGCGCTGCACGTCCACGAACACGCACGGTGTCTCGGTGAAGGCGGCCAGGCCCACGTGCTCCATCATCAGGGAAAGACCCGGACCGGAGGTCACGGTCATGACCTTCTTTCCGGCCCAGGCGGCGCCCTGGATGGCGATCGAGGAGGCGATCTCGTCCTCCATCTGGATGAAGACGCCGCCGACGGTGGGAATTCGCGCCGCGAAGCGCTCCACCACCTCGGTGGACGGCGTGATCGGGTACCCGGCGACGAATCGGCACCCGGCGGCGAGGGCGCCCTCACAGGCGGCATGGTCGCCGTCGATGAAGTGCACCCCGGTTAGGACACCCTTGGGATCCGCGTGCAAGGCTGCCTCCTAGGAGGGAGAATGTGATGGGACGGCGGCGCGCAGAGGCCCCTCACCCCTGCTGCGCGTCGACGAAACCGGCAGCAACGGCCGCCTGCCGGCGCTTGCCCAGGTCCTTGTAGCGCACACCGAAGATCGCGAAATCCGGGCAGTAGAGCCCGCACAGATCGCACCCGGTGCAGTCCTCCGGCCGGGGAAGCACCGGGTAGTGATACCCCTTCTTGTTGAAGTCGCGCGAGAACTCGAGACAGTGGGTGGGGCAGAAGTCGATGCAAAACGAGCACCCCTTGCAGATCTCCGGGCGCAGGAAAATCGTTCCCTTCCCCCTCTTGATCTCTTCCGCTGCACTCACGCCGAACCCCCCTTCCACAACACCATGTCATGCTACTTCACAAGCACGGGGATGGCAAGCTTGCTGGCCTGTCAAGGGGCGCGAACCGGGGCGCCGCCAACAGCTGAATCCGGGAGCAGCGGTAGGGGGGGTGGACTGACTGAACGGCCATTCACTTTTCCTTCGACCTGTGGCAGAATCGCGCGAGGGACAAGGAGGGGGGCGCACCAATGAGCCATTTCGCCACGGCGGGAACGTTCCTGGGGCTTTCCGGAACCGTGTGGTTTGTGCTGGTGACGCTGGCGGCGGTGGGGGCCGTGGCCTGGTCGCTGAACCGCAAGCTGCGGCTCGTGCTGGCCGGTACGACCGGGGTGGAGCTGGATCGCTGGTGGGAGCGGATCAAGGGTCTGCTCGTCTACGCCATAGGCCAGAAGAGGATGTTCCACGAACCGGTGGCCGGGCTGATGCACGCTCTCATCTTCTGGGGCTTCCTGGTGTTCTCCGTACGCTCCATCTCCATGGTGGTGGAGGGGTTCACCAGCGGGTGGGAACTGCCCTTCCTGCACACGCCGGTCGGGTTCGCCTACCTTCTGACCAAGGATGTGTTCGCGGTGCTGGTGCTGGCCGGTGTGATCGTCGCCGCATGGCGGCGCGCAGTCACCAAGCCGGCGCGCCTGGAGTTGTCCTGGGATGCCTGGGTGATCCTCGGCTTCATCGCCGTCCTGATGATCACCGATCTGCTGGCCGACGGGGCCCGCATCGCCGGCGGCTCGCCGGGGCCGTGGGCGTGGATGCCGGCCTCGTCAGTGGTGGGCGGCTGGCTGGCCGGGACCGCCGCCGAGACGCTGCGGGCCGTCTACACGTCGTCGTGGTGGGTGCATCTGTTGGCACTGTACGCGTTCGCCAACTACCTGCCGTTCTCCAAGCATTTCCACGTCTATACCTCGCTCCCCAACGTGCTGCTGCGGCCACTGGATGCGCCCGGCCGGCTGGCCAAGATGGATCTGGAGAACATCGAGGACGGCGCCACCTTTGGGGCGGCCAAGGTGACGGACCTCAGCTGGAAGCAGCTGCTGGATCTGTATACCTGCACCGAGTGCGGCCGCTGCACGGTCGTCTGCCCCACGACAATCACCGGCAAGGCGCTCAAGCCCCGCGATCTGACCATCGAGCTTCGCGACCACCTCAACGCCTCCAGCAAGGAGATCCTCGGCGATCCCGGCGAGAGCAGCCGCGTCCCGTCCCGCGAACTCCCCGGGGACGTTATCTCCGCCGAGGTGATCTGGGACTGCACCACCTGTCGCTGGTGCGAGGAAGCGTGCCCGTTGTTCATCTCCTACGTCGACAAGATCGTCGAAATGCGGCGCAACTTCGTGCTGGACAAGGCCGACTTTCCAGAGGAGGCGAACATCGCTTTCCGCGGCATGGAGGTGAACGGGAATCCGTGGCAGTTGCCGCAGGAGACTCGTGGGGATTGGGCTTCCGGGTTGGAGGTGCCCCTCGCCGCCGAGGGCGGGGAGTTCGAGTACCTCTTCTGGGTGGGTTGCGCCGGCTCCTGGGACGATGCCGGCAAGCGTACGTCGAAGGCGCTGGTGAAGCTGCTCAGTGCGGCCGGGGTGTCGTTCGCCATCCTCGGGCGGGAGGAGACCTGCACCGGTGACTCGGCACGGCGGCTGGGCAACGAGTACCTCTTCCAGATGCTCGCCCAGGCCAACGTCGAGACGCTCAACGGGTACAAGGTAAAGAAGATCGTCACCAACTGCCCGCACTGCCTCAATACCCTGGCGCACGAGTATCCCGACTTCGGTGGTCACTTCGAGGTGGTGCACGGCACCCAGCTGGTGGCCAGGCTGCTGGCCGAAGGGAGACTGTCGCTGAGGCAGGCCGCCAAAGTGAAGGAGCTGACGTTCCACGATCCGTGCTATCTGGGAAGGACCAACCGCGAGTTCGACGCTCCGCGGCGCATCCTCGGCTCGGTGCCGGGTCTCGCTCTCAAGGAGGCGCCGCTGTCGCGAGAGAAGGGGATGTGCTGCGGTGCCGGCGGCGGCCGCATGTGGCTGGAGGAAAAACGCGGGGAGAGAATCAACCAGCGCCGCGTCAAGCAGTTGGGTGAATCTGGATGCGCCGACGCGGCAGTCGCCTGTCCGTTCTGCTACGTCATGATCTCCAATGGACAGCAGGAGTTGGGGCAGGAGGAGGCGAAGACGTTCGACGTGCTGGAGCTGGCCGCCCAGGCACTGGCGCCCCGGGGAGATGCGCCCCGCGCCTGACCCGCGGCGCGGCACCGCGCGGCTCGGCGAGCTGCTGGCCGCGGCTCTGCTGGTGCTCAAGGGATATCGCATCGAGGCGCGCAATTGGCGATGCGCCCAGGGTGAGATCGACCTGGTCGCGCGGCGGGGCGACCTGCTGGCGTTTGTCGAGGTGAAGACGCGCACCTCGCGAGCTGCCGGGGCGCCCGAGGAGGCGGTCACCGCCGCCAAGCGCGCCCGGCTGGTGCGCCTGGCACAGATGTACCTCTCCCGGTGCCGCGGGCCCACGCCGGGGTGCCGCTTCGACATCGTGGCGGTGGACGCGTCGCGCTTTCCACCGCGCCTGCGTCACCTGCCGGGCGCCTTCCGCGCCGACGACTTGCTGTAGTCACGGGCGGCAGGCTGAGCGCGGCTCCACCCTCGTTGGACCAGGCGTCTTTCGAGCCCATGACTCCGTCCCCGCCGTGCGCCCGCGCCCGCGCGGGAAGAGAGGAAGCCCGACCCACCCCGTGGGATGGGCCGGGCTTTCGGTCAGCTCGGAGGAAGGAGCGTGTGGCGTGGGCCGGTGGGAGCCCGTTGCCGCTCCTCCGCCGGGCCTAGTTGACGGGTCGTTCCAGGAGGTAGGCGAACCCCATGCCGCCTCCGATGCACATGGTGACGATGCCGCGGCGCCCGTTGCGGCGCTTGAGTTCGGTGAGGAGCTTGCAGGTGAGGATGGCCCCGGTGGCGCCCAGTGGATGCCCGGTGGCGATGGCGCCGCCGTTGACGTTGGTGCGATCCTCGGGCAGGCCCAGTTCGCGCATGCAGTACACGCTCTGGGAAGCGAACGCCTCGTTGATCTCGATGAGATCGAGGTCGTCCAGAGTCAAACCGGCCTTGGCCAGCAGCTTGGGCACGGCCTTGACCGGGCCGATGCCCATGATGTCCGGTGGCACGCCTGCAACCGCCCACTGGCGCACGTACGCGAGTGGCGCCAGGCCCATGCCCCTGGCCTTCTCCTCCGACATGACTACGGCGAAGGCGGCGCCGTCGTTGATCTGCGAGGCGTTGCCGGCGGTCACCGTGCCGCGGGGGTCGAACACCGGCTTGAGCTTGTCGAGGGCTTCGAGAGTGGTGTCGGCGCGGGGCCCCTCGTCGGTGTCAAAGGTGAACTCTCGCCACACCCCGTCATCCATGGTGCGCACCTTGAGGGGAACGATTTCGTCCTTGAACAGCCCGGCGGCGACGGCTGCGGCGGCACGCTGGTGGGACCGGACGGCGAAGGCGTCCTGCTCCTGGCGCGTGATGTTGAACTGCCGTGCCACCACCTCGGCGGTGGTGCCCATGCCGGCGTAGGCGTTGGGCATGTAGTCCATCACGGCGGGGTCGGCGATGAGCTTGTTGCCGCCCATGGCCACCAGCGACATGGACTCCACGCCGCCGGCGATGATGATGTCGGCCGATCCGGCCTTGATGGTATCGGCGGCCCAGGCGATGGTCTGCGACCCCGAGGAGCAGAAGCGATTCAGGGTCGCGGCCGTGACCTCCACTGGGAAGTCGGCAAGGAGGGCGATCATGCGGGCGATGTTCATGCCCTGTTCGCCTTCCGGCATGGCGCAACCAACAAGGATGTCGTCGACCATCTCGGGCGTCAGGCCCGGGGTGCGCCGGAGCAGATCCTTGAGGACCGGTGCGGCGAACTCCTCCGGGCGGGTGTCCTTCAAGCTCCCCTTCTTGGCCCTGCCGATGGGGGTGCGGGCGTAGGAAACGATGACGGCTTCACGCATGGCAGGTCTCCTTCCGGCCTTATCTAGTTTCTCAGCGGCTTGTTGTTGAGGAGCATGAATTTGATCCGCTCCTGGGTCTTCGGCTCGCCGCACAGGGAGAGGAACGCCTCGCGCTCCAAATCGAGGATGCGCTCCTCGCTCACCGGGTTCGAGATGGTGGTGTCGCCGCCGCACAGGATGGTGGCGATGTGAGTGGCGATCTTCTCGTCGTGGGAGGAGATCCAGTGGGTGAGCTTCATGTTGTGCAGGAACATCTTGAAGGTCGCGACTCCCTCCTGGCCGGGCAGGGCGAAGGTGCGCGGCAGCGGCGGCCGGTATCCTTCCTCCCACATGGCGATGGCCATGCGCTTGGCTGTCCACAGTTGCTGGTCGCGGTTCAGCTCCACGTGGTCGATGGGGCGCAGGTACTTCAGCTCCCGCGCCTCATCGGCGGAGGTCGCCACCTTGGCCATGGCAATGGTTTCAAACGCCTTGCGGATGAACGGCAGGTTGGACAGCACCGGCTCGTCGATGCCCTCGAGGACGCGTTCAAGCATGAACACGTGGCCGGCGCCGCCGGGCAGCAAGCCAACACCGACCTCGACGAGGCCGATGTAGGTCTCGGCAAGGGCGCAGACGCGGTTGCCGGACATGGTGATCTCGGCGCCGCCGCCGAAGGTGAAGCCGAATGGCGCGGTGACCACCGGCACGCCGCAGCGCTTGAAGCCCATGGTCATGCCCTGGAAGCTGTGGACCATCGCGTCGATGCCCTTCCACTGCTGACTGGTGGCTGCCTCCAGCAGCATCAGGAGGTTGGCGCCGGCGCAGAACTGCTCGCCCTGGTGGTGCACCACCAGGCCGATGAAGTCGCGCTCCGCCACCGTGATGGCGCGGTGTGCCATGGCCAGGATATCGTCGTCGATGGGGTTGAGCTTGGGCTGTAGGGCGGAGTGGAATTCGAGGCAGAGCACGCCGTCGCCGAGATCGACCAGTGAGGCGCCCTTGTTCTCCTCCACCACCTTCTTCTGGTGTTTCAGCTCGGCGAGGACGAGGAAGCTCGCCGGGCGCGGCATCGCGCGGTACGCCCCTTCGCGCGCGTCGTAGTACTCGAGGCTGGCGGCGCCCATGCGGTAGAAGCTCTCACAGCCGGCCGCCAGCATCTCCTCGACCCACCGCGCTGGCTGGACCCCCTCCGCCTTCATGCGGTCGACGGTCGCCTGCACTCCCAGGGCGTCCCATGTCTCGAACGGGCCCAGCTCCCAGTTGTACCCCCACTTGAGGGCGTTATCGATGTCGATGATGGTGTCCGAGATCTCGCCCAGCCGGCGGGAGGTGTAGGCAAGGGTATCGCGGGTCACCCGCCAGGCGAAGGCGCCGGCGCGGTCATCGGCCGAGACGACGGTGCGGATGCGCTGCGCCGCGTCGTGGATGCCCTTGGAGGCTTTCAGGGACGGGTAGTCGGGCTTGGCCTTGGGCCGGTACTCGAACGTCTTCCAGTCCAGCGTCAGGTCGGTCTTCTTGCCCTTGTCATCCTTGATGCGCTTGAAAAAGCCGCCGTCCCCCTTGCGCCCGAGCATCCTCTTCTCGACCATGCGGCTGACGAACTCGGGTACCGCGAAATACGGCTGCCCCTCGTCGTCGGGCAGCGACTCCTGCAGGGTGCGAACCACGTGCACCATGGTGTCCAGGCCGACCAGGTCGCACGTACCGAACGACGCCGAACGGGGACGGCCGGTGGCCGGGCCGGTGATGGCGTCGACCTCGTCCACCTGGTAGTCCATCTCCATCATGGCGTGCATGGTGGCCATCAGGGCGAAGACGCCGATGCGATTGCCGATGAAGTTGGGGGTGTCCTTGCCGTAGACGATACCCTTGCCCAGGCGGAACTGGCCGAAGTCCGCCATCAGCTTGACGATTTCGGGGTCGGTGGCCTCGCCGGCGATGATCTCCAGAAGGCGCATGTAGCGCACCGGGTTGAAGAAGTGGGTGACGAGGAAGTGGCGCTTGAAGTCGTCGGAGCGCCCCTCGACCATCTGCTTGATCGGCAGCCCGGAGGTGTTGGACGAGATGATGGTGCCGGGCTTGCACACCTCCTCGACGCGGGCGAACACCTTCTGCTTGATGTCCAGACGTTCGACCACGACCTCGCACACCCAGTCGCAGTCGGCGAGCTTGCCCCAGTCGTCCTCGAAGTTGCCCACCTCAATGAGCGGTAGGAACCGCTTGGAGTAGATGAGGGCGGGTTTGGACTTTCTGATGCCTTCCAGACCGGCGAGGGCGAACTTGTTGCGAAAGCGCGGGTCCTGCCTGTCAAGCCCGGCCTTCTCATCCTCGGCGGTCAGCTCCGGTGGCACGATGTCCAGCATCACCACCCGGATCCCGGCGTTGGCCAGGTGCGCGGCGATGCCGGAGCCCATCACCCCGGCGCCGAGCACGGCCACCTTGCGGATTTCCCTGCGCATATCACCCCTCCTTATAAGTGTGAGAACGAGCGTGCGGGCTCGCTCTCCGTGCCTCGCCGAGGATCGAACCGGCCCTGGTTCAAGGCGTGTCGGGCGGGGGAGGGAGGAGACCAAACGGCTGGCTGCCCCTCTCGCTCGCATGCGGCCGGTTCAAGATGAATGAACACTCGTTCATTTTACCGGGAACACGCCGGCACGCAAGGGGGGGGCGACACAGAAGCGGGCGCGGTCGCGGTCACCGTTACGGACACCGGCACGGGCACGGGCACGGGCACGGTCACTGGCACCGACACGGGCACTGACACGGGCACGGTCACGGACACGGGCACTCAAGTGAG
>JBBINC010000035.1:0-23725 GCA_037444085.1 Acidobacteriota bacterium
GCGATGGCCAAGAACGCCCTCGGTGACTCGGTGACCATCACTCTGCCGTGGCGGCCGCCCGCGGCGTGGGCGACGGTGGCGGGGCAACTGGCGCAGGTGAACAGCTTCGAGTGGTCCTTGAGGACCGCCAGCGTCGAACCGTTCGAGCAGTCGTACGACGAGGACGAATGCGTCAACAACGGCTTTGCCGCCGCCCACTGCGTCTGGAAGCGCACGTGGACGTGGGTGGCGTCCTCCGCGGCCCGCCTCACCGACCCCGGCGAGCCGTTCGACGCCATCGACGAGGCCAACGCCAACCGCCCCACCGTCGGCACCGAGGGCACCGAGCACCCCCCCCTCAACGTGGTGGGCAACAACCCCAAGGTGAATTGGGGCCTCGCCACGTACCAGGGTGTCTCCGGGACGTGTCCCACTTTCTCGGGCGTCCCCGAGTGCGGCTCCGGGGAGATGACCAAGCCGGTGTGCGTGCGGGTCCACGTCGACCCGGTCGGGGACGCGACCATCAACGAGTCGGCGCGGATCCTCTCCTACCTCCGACTGACCACCGACCTCCCCGCGGACGAGAACTGGCCGCAAGGCCTTGACGCGGACGGCTGGACGCCCACCCGCGCGGGTCTTGAACTGGCCCAGGCCGCGCTCACGCAGACGGTTGCGAGCGATCCCAAGACGCAATGCGGCCGCACCACCGCGGTCATCCTCGTCACCGACGGCGAGTCGAATCACTGCAACCCGAGTAACGCCTTCTGGCGCACCAACAGCCCGCCGGCGGGGTGCCCGAACCGCGTCGCCGGCGAGTACGCGGACTACCCGCCGGGGGTCAGCAACGACATGTGGGTCAACTCCAAGATCTCCTACCGCCTGATCCGCCACAGCGACGGCAGCGAGGAGATCGTCGAGGACGGCCTGCGCTCCTGGGCGATCGGCTTCTCCCAGGACGTCAGCCCGTGCGAACTCGACCTCACCGCCTACATGGGCCGCACCGACGCCTCGAGTCCCAACGCCGACGCCGGCTTCGACTACGCCGCCAACCCGCGCCTGCCACCTAACGACGAACTCACCAGCGACGGCGACTTCTCCGACGACGAGAGCCGCTTCGATCCGGCCGGCGGGCACTACGCCTTCTTCGCCAACAGCGCCGACGAGCTGAAGACCGCCTTCGACAAGATCGTCTCTTCCTTCGGCACCGGCGACTACACCTCGTCGGCGCCGGTGGTGGCGACCGGAGCCTCGGCGGCGGGCAACCTGGCGTTCGTCGCCTCGACCTCCTATCCGGGCTGGCGCGGCCACCTCTACGCCTACGACCTCCGCGCCCAGTGCGGGTCGCCCGACTGGGACTGCTCCAAGCCGTGCGGCTGGAGCACCACGGTCACCAACCCCGACGGCACCACCCGCGTGGTGCGCTCCAACTGCGTGTGGGACGCCGGCGAGGTGTTGTCGCTGGGCGCCGGCAGCGCCTTCGCGGCCGACGGCACGGTGACCGCGCGGCAGTCCCGCAACAACGGCGTGGAGCGCCAGATCTACACCTGGGATCCCGCCGACCCGACGACGCTCATCAAGGTGAGCGACGGCAACCTGGGGTTGCTGCGCACCCTGGTGGGGTGCGACGCCACCGATCCCACCTGCCCGGTCAACGCCTCCGTGGTCGACTTCATCCGCGGTAACAACGGCGCCGGCACCGCCCGGGCCTGGGCGATGGGTTCGGTGATCAACTCCACCCCGGCGATCATCGGCGCCCCCGAGAACTGGAAGCAGAACACCACCGAGAGCCACTCGGAGTTCGAGGGCGAGCAGCGCTGGCGCCACCAGATGGCCTGGGTGGGCGCCTCCGACGGCCTCCTGCACGCTTTCGACCTCACCGACGGCGCCGAGATCCTGGCGGTGCTGCCGCCGACCATGCTGCAGCGCCAGGTGCGGCTGTACCAGCAGTACGCCGCCAACCCGGGCGACTACCCGGTGGGGCAGCTTTCCATGCCCGACGGCCACATCTTCGGCGTCGCCAACTCGCCGCGCTTCGCCGACATCTGGTTTGGCTCCTCCTACAAGACCGTGCTCTACCTCACCGAGGGTGCGGGAGGCACCGGGGTGCACGCCATCGACGTGACCGCCGCCTGGGGTCGCGATCTCGACGGAGACGGCACCATCACCCCCCGCGCTCAGAACGCCACCGTGGACGGTGAGAGCGACTACGGGTGGTCGCAGACTGCTCCGGTCACCGTGCTGTGGAGCAAGTCCCGCGCCGACTACGCGCAGATTGGCCATACCTGGAGCATCCCGGCGCTCGGCGCCCTCGACAGCGACTCCTGGTTGTTGCAGCTCGGCGGCGGCTGGGACGAGCGCTTCACCGTGGACGATGTGCCGCGGGTGCTGCAGCTTGACCCCACGGACGGGTCGCTCGTGCGCTCGCGAAATCTCACCAATCAGAACACCGGCGCGCTGGTGCGCAACCAGAGCTTTGCCGATGCCGTGGTGTGGAAGCGGGACTCGAAGTTCTTCGCCCCGGACAACCTGATCAATCAGGGGGTGCAGGTGGATCTGCAGGGGCGGATGTGGGTGTTCGAGCCCAACACCTGGAACACCACCGAGTTAGCCAACGTCGGCGCCGGCAACCCGCTCTACTACTCGCCGGCGGTCGCAGGGTACCCCGCGTCCACGCCGCAGTACTCCCTGTACGCCTTCTCGTCCGGGAGCTTCTACGAGAAGAGCCCTAACGTCAACTCGCCCGCCACCGGGACCGAGGGGAACTTCACCCCGAAGATCTTCATCGGCGTCAAGAGCGCCTCGGTGGGAGGCAGCATGACGTTGATCAACAAGCCACTGTCCGAGGTGCCATTGCCTAACGGCCAGGGCACTCTTGGACCACGAACCCAGGTGACCGCCTCGCCAATGATCTTCACCCCGGCGGAGGGGCATTCGGGCCTGCCGTTCGCCCTCTTCCTGGCCTACGACCCCGACGCGATGGCGTGCGGCGGCCGCTCGTACATCGTCCGCGTCGACTTCGACCCGGCCAACCTCAACGCCGCCCAGTACCGCAGTTACGAGGGCGGCGAAGGCGCGGCGGCCGGTTTCGCCATCGCCGGCGATCGGGTGATCGCCTCGTACTCCTACCGCGGCGCCAAAGGTCGGGCAACCATCGCCATCGTCCCCGACATCTCCATCACCGGCGGCGGCACCGGCGACGAGGTGGTGTGGTGGCGGGAGCTGCGCTAGCGCCGCCTGATCGTCACGAACGTCCAGCGGGGCGGGCCCGACGCGGCCCGCCCCGCTGCTGTGTGGCGGCAGAGGTTGCTATCGCCCGGGCGGCTGGTCCGCCGGCAGATCGTGCACCGCGATGTCAAGCCACCAGAGGTAGTTCCGGCGTTCCCGGCCAAGCCGCAGCGGGCGCGGCTGCAGGCCTGCGGCGAGCAGGTCGTCGCTGGCCGCCGGCGCCCCGGCCGGCCAGTCGCCCACCGAGACCACGTGCACGACCCGGCGGATGGCGTCCTCGCGCCGCCAGTAGCTCTCGTCCACCGGCACGGCGCCCCAGGAGAGGTAGTAGGGCGGGCGCTCGAGAATTCGAGCCACGGCGCGGCCGGGGTCGGCGAGCATGGCGCGCCACGTCTCGCGCTCGTCGTAGCTCAGGTACACCAGCGCCGGCGCGTGGCGGGGATCGAGGAGAGCGTCGCGTAGCAGGAAGGCGAACAGCCCCTCGCTCCACCCGTGGGCGAATCGCCCGACCACCAGAGTGCCGGGGACGATCTCGGCGGCGATGCGGCGCGCCGCCTCCACGTCCCCCACCGGCCCGCGCCGCAGCCGCTCCCCGGAAAAGAAGAGGAAGCAGTCCAGGCACAGCCACAGCGCCAACGCGGCCACGGCCAGGGTGCGGACGCCCAGGAGCGCGCGCCGTCCCCACGCCTGGCGGATCGCCGCCAGCAGCATCGCCCCGCCCACCCCGGCGAGGATGCAGAGCGCCGGGAAGAGCATCGAGGCGCGCTTGGGGTAGGCGGCATCGGAGAATACCGCGGGCAGCGTCGCCAGCGCCGCCAGCCAGGCCGTCGCCGCCACTCTCGTGGCCGCGGGGCAGGCGAGCCCCACGACGAGGAGGGGAAGGCCCAGCGTCGCGACGATCCAGGCGACCGTGCGGGTGCGCAGATTCGAGGTCGGATTGACCAGGTCCTGGTGGAAGAGGTACGGCGCCTCGTGCGTCAGCCCACGCGCCAGGTCGGCGGCGTGCCGGAGCGAGGTTGCGGCTGTCGTCGCAAGCCGGCCGGTGACGGCGCCGGGCAGGTCGTCCTGCTGCACGTGGACGCGAGGCCCCAGCCGATCCAGGTAGCGGGTCAGCGACAGCTCGCCGGTGACCGCGGCGGTGAGCGCCACCCCGCCCGCGCCCCAGGCGAGCGCGCCGGCCAGCACTGCAGCCGCCGGCACGCGCCACGCGCCTCCCCTGCCGCCGCCGCGCAGCAGGTGCAGCGCCAGGAGGACCGCCGGCAGCAGCACCGCGACCTGCCCCGAGGGGTACTGGTGCCACGCCAGCGCCTGCAGCGCCGCCACCCCCCACCAGCGCCAGGCCGAGCCGTTCTCGAGGGCGCGCACGGTGGCCAGGACGAGCAACAGCCCCACCCAGGAGGTGGCGTGGTGGGGGTGGATGTCGGTCCGGCCCCAGCCGATCTGCAGCGGCTCCAGGGTGTAGAACAGCCCCGCCAGCACCGCCGCGTTGCGCCCGAACAGCCGGCGGGTGACGTGGAAGACCACCGCGGCGGTGAGAATTCCCACCGCGGCCGAGGCCAGACGTACCCCCAACAGGGTCGCGCCAGTGATCTGAAAGACGAGGTAGATGGGCAGGTAGTACAACACGCCGAGGGGCGCCCAGGGCCCGTCCACCGCCTCGTTGGCGAGCAGCAGGCCGCGCAGGTTGGTGGCGCCGTTCCAGAACCCCGCCAGCTCTCCCTCGATGGAGTCGGGCACCGTGTTGAGCGCCCAGGCGCGCAGCAGCGCCGCCGCGGCTGCGATGACCACGAGACAGGCGCTGTCGGCGGTTGTCCAGGCCGGCGAGCTGTCGGCACCGGCCTCGCTGGCCTTGGCCAGTCCTCGACGGAAGACCAGCGCCACGATCCCCGCCACGGCCCACGCGGCAGCGCCTGCCGCCACCCAGTCCGCCAACAGCGCCAGCTGCGCCGCGCCGGCCAGCCCCATCACCGCAATCAGGGCCCGCCCCGGCGCCGCGCCCCGGCGCACCGCCGTCACCCCCAGCGCCGCCACCGCCGCCCAGCCGCACCACAGGATGAGCGAGCGCGCCGCGCCGTCCACCTGCCGCCCCACCTCGGCGAGAGGCTCCACCAGCGGGGCGGTGCCGGCCAGTGCCTCGCGCCCTCCCGTGTCGTCGCCATGGGTCGCCAGCACGAGCCCGGCGATCACCATCGCCACCCCCAACCACCCCAGACGGGCGTTCACCCGAGTATTCTACACGCCGAACCGCGGCGGCCGAATCGGTAGAGCCGGCGGGCCGTGACGGCAGCGTGGGGAGTCTTCAAAATGCGATATCGGGCGCGCAACGGCATGGTGGTTCTGGCTCTTCTGATCGTCGGGTGTGCCTCCGTACCGCCCCCCCAGGCGGCGGGGCCGGCGGCGTCGGACGCCGGTCCTCCACCCAGGGTGGCGCTGGCGCTGGGCGGGGGTGGGGCGCGCGGCTTCGCGGAGATCGGCGTGCTGCGGGTGCTGGAGCAGGAGAAGATTCCCATCGACCTGGTCGTCGGCACCTCGGTGGGGAGTCTCGTAGGGGCGCTCTACGCCGACTCCGGGCGGGTGCTGGACGCCGAGTTTCACGCCCTCGCCGTCCAGGAGGAGGACCTCTTCGATGTGCGCGCCCTGGCCATCTTCTCCGGCGGCTTCGTCAAGGGCGAGCGCCTGCGGAAATTCGTGACCTCGCATCTCAGGGCGTCGCGCATCGAGGAGATGGCGGTGCCCTACGCAGCCGTGGCCACGGATCTGCGCACCGGCGCGGCGGTGGTCCTCGACCGCGGTCCGGTGGCGGAGGCGGTGCACGCCTCCTGCGCCATCCCCGGGGTGTTCGTGCCGGTGCAGGCGGGGGAGGTGACGCTGGTGGACGGCGGCGTGGTGGAGCCGGTGCCGGTGTCGGTGGCGCGCCGCCTGGGTGCCGGCGTGGTGATTGCGGTGGCCATCCCCGCGGCGGTTCCCTCGGCGGCCCCCCGTTCGCCCCTGGGGGTGGCGTACCACGCCGTCGCCATCATGGCCGCCGAGATCGGCCGCCTCAAGGCGCGGGAGGCGGACGTGGTGATCGAGCCCCAGGTGGGCGACGTGGCCTACAACGACTTCTCGCAGAAGAAGCGGCTCATCGAGGCGGGGGAGGACGCGGCGCGCGCCGCCCTGCCGGCCATCCGCGCCGCCCTAGCGCGGCGGGAAGGCCCGCGGCCATGATCCTGCACCCCTTCGGCGATGGGTGGATCGCCATCCGGCAGTCGGCGCACGCTCTGATTGCTTTTCAGCTGGCTGACCACTGGGGCAACCGCACCACGCCGCGGCCGGCGCCCCGCGCCGAGCTGCTGGCGGCGGTGCTGCTGCACGATTCCGGCTGGGATGGACGAGAGGAGCAACCCCGCCTGGCGCCGTCCGGCGCACCGGTGGCGTTCGACTCGCTGCCCGAGGGGGAGCACGAGGAGGTGTGGACGGCGTGCGTGGAGCGCGCCGCGACCCGCGGCCGGTATCCGGCCTACCTGGTGTCTCACCACGTCTCGCACCTGGCGCTCAGCTACTCCTCCTCACCCTCCCCGGAGTTCCTGGCCGGGGAGGAGGCGCGGCGCGCGGCTCTGGCTGCGGCGCTGGCGCGGCAGCCCCGCTATGCCGATCTGTTCCGTACCGACGGAGATGCGAGGAACCGGGCGATCCTCCGCCTCACCGACGCGCTGGCGGTGCTCTTGAGTGTGGGCGCGCAAGGGCGAGTCAGGCTGCCGGGGCTGCCCCAGCGGGAGGGTGAGGTCGAGTTGCAGGTCGCCCGCGTCGCGGAGCGGACCTACCGCCTGCGCCCCTGGCCCCTCGCCGGCCGCAGGCTCACCGTGCACGCCGAGGGGGTCGTGCTGCCGCAGCGGGCGTACGCTGGCGAGGCGGAGCTGCGGGAAGCCTGGCACACCGCCAGGGTCGTGACTCTCTCGTGGACGCTCCTGGCCCCCGGTACGCTCGCCCCAATTGGTGGCGGACGCGAGACGGACGAGATGACAGGCGAGGCGTCGGAGGGCGCCGAAGGCAGCACGGACGTCACTTCGGGGTGAGAGGAACTGGCTCCGCAGGAGGGACTCGAACCCCCAACCCTCCGGTTAACAGCCGGATGCTCTACCATTGAGCTACTGCGGAGCACGCAGTCCCCCGCGTCGCGAGGGGGTTACTTTCTACACCGATCCCGCCGGCCTGTCAACGCCGGGCGGGGCTCGGGCGGGGAAGCGAGAATGGCCAGGACGCTTCGCATACCGTTGTTTCCGCTGCGGTTGGTGGTGTTTCCCGACGATGTGGTGCCGCTCCATATCTTCGAGGAGCGCTACAAGCGCCTCATCACCGATGTGCGCGGCGGCGGGGGGGTGGGGCGGTTCGGCATCGTGCTGGTGGAAGAGCGGGGCACCGCGGAGGTGGGGTGCGCGGTCTCGCTGGAGCGCGTCGTGCGGGAGTACGAGGACGGCCGGATGGACATCCTGGTGCGCGGCCGTGAGGTCATCGCGGTGCGGGAGGTGATGCGAGACCAGCCCTACTTCACGGCGCGGGCCGAGGTCCTGCGCGATCTCTCCGAGCCCGTGCAGGAGCGGCACCGCGCCGCTGCCCAAGCTCTGTTGCTGCGCCTGAGCGAAGTGGCAAGGGTGGCGGCCGACGTGGTAGACGGGGCGTCGGAGCTGACCTCGTATCGCCTGGCCGGCGCGGCCAGGCTGCCGGCGGCCCAGCGCCAGCGCCTGCTGGAGGTACGTTCCGAGAACGGGCGGCTCATCCTGCTGGCGCAACTGCTCCGCGACGCCATCGCCGCGGCGGTGGCCGCCGCCGAGCAGCGGCGCCGCATCGGTGGCAACGGCAAGCTGCGCGCCCTTGCTGGACTAGCCGGGGATCAGGACGGCGGCTCCTGACAGGCGGCCGGCACGCAGCCGGTCGAGGGCGAGGTTGGCCTGGGCGAGGGGAAAGGCCTCCACCTCGGTGCGCACCCTGGCGCGCGCGGCCAGGGGGAAGAACTCCTCGCCATCGCGGCGCTCGAGGTTTGCCACCGAGCGCACGGTCCGCTCTTCCCAGAGCAGGCGGTAGGGGAACGACGGGATGTCGCTCATGTGGATTCCGCCACACACCACGACCCCGCCGGGTTTCACGGCGGCGAGCGCCGCCGGCACCAGCTCCCCCGCCGGGGCGAAGATGATGGCGGCGTCGAGCGCCAGCGGGGGAGGGTCGACACTGCCGCCCGCCCAGACGGCGCCGTGGCGGCGGGCGAACTCCTGGGCGACGCCATCGCCCGGCCGGGTGAAGGCGTACACCCGCTTGCCCTGGAAGGCGGCGATCTGGGCGATGATGTGGGCGGCGGCGCCGAACCCGTAGATGCCGAGGTCGGTGCAGCGGTCGCCACAGAAGCGGTAGGACCGGTAGCCGATGAGCCCGGCGCACAGCAGCGGCGCGGTGTGGGCGTCGTCGAGGGCGGTCGGGATGGGGCAGCAGTAGCGCTCGTCGGCGCACACGTACTCGGCGTAGCCGCCATCCAGGGTGTAGCCGTTAAAGCGCGCGCGGCGGCAGAGGTTTTCTCGCCCGCTGCGGCACGGCTCGCATTCGCCGCACGTCCAGCCGAGCCAGGGCACCCCCACGCGTTGCCCGGGCGCGAAGCGCCCCGCACCGCGCCCGGCCGCCACCACCTCGCCGACGATCTCGTGGCCCGGAACCACCGGCCGGCGAGGCTCGGGCAACTCGCCGTCCACTAGGTGCAGATCGGTGCGGCACACGCCGCAGGCGCGCACGCGAAGCAGCACCTGGCCTGCCCCGGGGGCTGGCATGGGGAGTTGCCGGCGCGTGAGGGGTTGATGGGGTGCCTCGAGGACCATGGCGAACATGGTGGACGGTACGGTCATGCCATTAGCATGCCACGCCCACCCCGAGCTGGCAGTGGTAAGGTTGATGTCGCGGGACGGGGAGGTGCCGCGTGCGGAGGATCGGCCACAAGGCGGCGGTTTTCGTGTGCGCTGCGTCCATGGCGTGGGGGGGCGAGCGAGAGGGGTTTCCGCCCGGCGGGGTGGAGATGGTGCTGGTGCCCGCCGGATCGGTCTGGGTGGGGTGCGCGCCGTCCGATTCGGCGTGCTTCCCGGAGGAGAGGCCGGGCGGGATGGTGACGTTGACCACGGCGTTCTGGCTGGACGTCAGCGAGGTGACGGTGGGTGCCTACCGCGCCTTCGCCGCCGCCACCGCACGTTCCCTGCCAAACCCGCCGGTCTTCCGGCAGGACGACGCCCACCCGGTGGTCAACGTCTCCTGGCAGGATGCCACGGAGTTCTGCGCCTGGGCGGGCAAGCGGCTGCCCAGCGAGGCCGAGTGGGAGGCGGCGGCGCGGGCCGGCCGGGCGGAGTGGATCTATCCTGGCGGCACCACCCTCTCGCCGGAGTCGGCCAACCTCGGCGGCGCCACGGCGCGCGACCGCTTCGCCCACACCGCGCCGGTGGCCTCCTTCCCGCCCAACCCGCTGGGACTGCACGACCTGGCCGGGAATGTGTGGGAGTGGGTGGCGGACTGGTTCGCGGTGGATGCTCACACCGCGCCCGGGGTGGATCCCCGCGGTCCCGACAGCGGCAGCCAGCGGGTGCTGAAGGGGGGGGCGTGGAACTCACAGCCGGTGAGCCTGCGCGTCTCCAACCGCGGCCGCTTCCCGCCCGACACGCGGCGCGACACGGTCGGGTTCCGCTGTGCGCGTGACGCCGGGGCAGTGGAACCCGCTCAGCGTGCAACGGGCCCGGCAGCGCTGCCGGCGGGGGGGCAGGCGGCGGTGGTGCCGGCGATGCCGCCGCCCGCCGCGGCCACCCCGGCGCCGTTGCCGGCGCCATCTGCCCCATCCGAGTCGCCTCCGGCGTGGCAGCCGCCGCGGCGGGAGTCGGATCCGACCGGTGCGGCGATGGTCCTGCTGCCGCCCGCCACCTTCGAGCGGGGGTGCGTCCTGGGGGACGCCTCGTGCTTCGCCGACGAGCAGCCGCGCCATCCGGTCATCCTGACCTCGGGCTTTTTCGTGCACACCACCGAGGTCACGGTGGGCTCGTTTAGCGCCTTTGCCGCCGCGACGGCGAGGAAGATGGTGGATGTGCCGTCGTGGGCGGACGATACCCATGCGGTGGTCAACGTCACCTGGGAGGATGCGCGGCAGTACTGCCAGTGGATCGGGGGACGCTTGCCCACCGAGGCGGAGTGGGAGTACGCCGCGCGCGGCGGCGAGGCGGGCCGGCGCTATCCGTGGGGGGAGGGCATCGACCAGGACCGCGCCAACTACGACGGGACCGGGGGGCTCGACGTGTTTCCCAAGTCGGCGCCGGCGGGGTCGTTCCCCGCCAACGATTTCGGTCTCCACGACACCGCCGGCAACGTCTGGGAGTGGTGTGCCGACTGGTACGCCGAGCGCGCCTACGGCAGCGAGGCGGTCGCCGATCCCGCCGGCCCCGCCGAGGGGGTCCGGCGCGTCGTGCGCGGGGGCTCGTGGACGTCGGATCCGGGCCGCCTGCGGACGTCGTACCGTTTCTCACTGGATCCGGCGACCGAGAGCCTTTCGGTGGGCTTCCGCTGCGTCAGGCCGGGGACACCGTAGCGCGCTGTCGCAGGTGGCATTCGAGAAAGGCGCGCAGTCTGGCTCCATCGGCGCCGCGGAACGACACGAAGCGCACCCCGAAACCGGCGAAACCGTGCCGCTGGGGGTCGGTGTGCCACACCACCTGGCCGGCGCCCACCACCGCGTGCGGGTCGCCTGGGAGGGAGAGCTCGAACTCGAACCGGGTCCCCACCGGGAGCTCGGAATCTCCCCGCAGCAGCATGCCCAGTGCCGAGAGGTTCTCCGTCTGAAAGAGGGCGAGCTCGCGCTCGAAACCGACCCGCACCGACAGCTGCGCCAGGGTGCGCATCGCCAGTCGCGGCGGGGTGCCGATCAGATCGGCCACGCTGTGCAGCACCTCCTCCGGGCTGGAGTCGATGGCGATGACGCGGTTGGCGCCACGGCCCAGGTAGGTGCGGGCGTGGTCGAGGCGCGCCTGGTCGGCGAAGAGGAGCACAGCGGCGCGGCGGCTGGCGGAGTGCGCAGCCCGCAGGCGCTCGATCAACCCTTCGATGGGCGCGCCTCCCTCCGCGACTCTTGCGACGATGAAATCGAACGCCTGCTCGTACTGCAGCGCCAGTGCCTCCTCAAGCCTTCCGACCCTCTGCACCGTGAACTCGGTGCGACGCAGGACGGGGATGAGGCTGTCGAGGGGGCGACCCACCTCCCCCACCACCAGCACACGGCGTCCGGCCGGGCTCATGCCGGTATGCTACCGCGAATACCGCTCGTCTGGCTCATGTCGCTGGGTTTTCAGGAGGATCGCGAGTAGACTGTGGGCACCTTGAGGGAGGCGTGCGGTATGGTGGCCGCTGACAACGTTGCGATGGCCTCGGTGGGTGAGGAGTTCTACCGATTCCTGCTGGACAACCTTTCCGACGGCGTCTACATGGTGGACCGCCAGCGCCGGATCATCGACTGGAACAGGGGGGCCGAACGCTTGACCGGCTACTCCGCCGCCGAGGTGGTGGGGCGGGAGTGCGCGGCAGGGCTGCTCAGCCACGTGGACGAGGCTGGCCACCTGCTGTGTCCCGCCGAGACCTGTCCGGCCGAGGAGGTGATGCGCGAGGGCCGCCCGCTGCAACGCCGCGTCTTCCTGCACCACCGCGATGGGCATCGCGTCCCCGTGAACACGCGCATCGCGCCGCTGCGCGGCGCCGCGGGTCAGGTCACCGGGGCGCTGGAGGTCTTCTCCGACGATTCCGCCGCCCTCGCCGCCGCCGAGCAAATCCGCCGCCTGGAAGAGGCTTCGCTGCTGGATCCGCTTACCGGTGTGGGCAATCGCCGCTTCGGCGGGCTGGAACTGGCGAACCAGCTCGCCAGGCTGCAGCGCTACGGCTGGCCGTTCGGCGTGATCTTCCTGGACGTGGACGGCTTCAAGACGATCAACGACATCCATGGACACGAGACGGGCGATGCGGTGCTCTCCATGGTGGCTCGCACCATCTCCGGCGCGGTGCGTTCCTTCGATGTGGTGTGTCGTTGGGGGGGTGAGGAGTTCCTCATCGTCCTCTCGAACCTCACGGCGCACGATCTTGTCCTGCGCGCGGAGCAGATCCGCCGGCTGGTGGAACAGTCGGCGCTGGTGCGGCCGTCGGTGGTGGGGGTCACCGCCTCCCTGGGCGCCACCATGGCGTGCCTCGACGACACCCCAGACTCGCTGGTGGCGCGCGCCGACGGCCTCATGTACACCGCCAAGCGCGCCGGCCGCAACCGGGTCGCCTCCGACGCCGCGACCGCGCAGTGACGCCGCGCCGCTGTCCCTCTCGCGGCGTCAGCGGGGCGCGGTGGGCCGGGAGGCCGCAGCCCCCTCGGGGCGGGGAAAGGTGAGAGCGCGCGCCGCGATCGCGCGCTCCCAGCGCAGCGTGCCATCCGCGGCGCGGGCGCGCAGCAGCACCCGCCGCTCCTCCCCTCGACCGGTGAAGGTGAGACTACCGAAGCTGCGCTCCTGCAGAAGCGTGCCGGGGACGCGATCCGGGTTGACCTTCTCGGGGTCATCCTCGCGCATGCGGTGCGGTCCGGCGGTCAGCGGAGAGGAGGTGAAGTCGTACAGGGGATACATCCCCTCGGGCTGGAGGCGGATGAGCTCGGTGTGGTGGCGGTCCCCGGAGATGAAGAAGACACCTTCGATGCGCGCGGCGCGGATGAAGTCGAGCAGCCCTTGGTAGTCCGCCGGGAAGTTCACCAGCCCCTCGTAGCGGGTGTGGGGGTTGAGCACCTGGTTGCCGAGCGCCACCACCTTGAAGCGGGCGCGCGAGGAGGCCAGCGCATCCTTGAGCCACTGGAGTTGTCCAGCCCCGAGCATGGTGGTGGCCGCGTCGTGCGGCCGCCGGTTGGGGGTGCGGTGGTAGCGGTCGTCGAGCAGGAAGAAGTCCACGTCGGCCAGCGAGAACTTCTGGAAGACGCCGGGGAGCTCGGGCAGGCCGAGCCGAATGGCCGGCCAGTAGCGGGCGAAGACGGCGAGCGAGGCGCCGCGCAGCTGATACGAGCGGTCGGAGTCGTTGGGACCGAAGTCGTGGTCGTCCCAGATGGCCAGGTGGGGCATGGCCGCCAGCAGAGGCTGCAGCTGCGGCAGGGCGCGGTCGTGCCGATAGCGGGCGGCGATGCCGCGCGGCGTGTCGAAGTCCACCTCGCGGGTGTAGACGTTGTCGCCCAGCCACAGCATGAGATCGGCGGGGGTGGCGGCCATGGTTTCGAAAATGTGATAGTCGCCACCGTATGGCTCGCCCGGTCGGTCGTACGGCGCCTCGTTGATGTACGCACACGAACCGAACAGCACCGTGACCTCAGGCGGGTCGCTGCGCCAGCGCCAGAGCGGTTGGGTGGCAAAGAACAGGGGGTAGGGCCGTTCCACCCGCCGGCCGTCCAGGTAGAGTTCGTAGAGGTAGCGGGTGCCCGGTTCCAGGTTGGCGAGGACCACCGTGGCAGCGAAGTCGTCCCCGTCGCTGGTGCGCATGGGAGGGCTGAGGCGGGCTTGGATCGGCTTCGCCTCGGGGAAGAAGCGCAGCTGCACCGTCGCTTCGTGCGTGGTCTGCACCCAGATCGCCACCTCCCGCAGGGTGACGTATCCCAGCATGGGCCCGGCCTGCAGCGGTGCCTGCCCGCTGGCCACAGGCGTCACGGCCAGGGCGGCGAGCGCTGCCGCAGCACGCAAGAGGTGTGGTCTCATGAGTGGCATTCTACTACCGGAGCTGGATGTGCCAGAGCGCGGCGCATACTGGGGCGAGTGGGCGAACGCCGAGCCACCTCGCTAAACCCCTGCCTCCGGAACGCCGAGGCGAGGCCGGTGAACGCGAAGAGGTCAGGGACGCGGTCCTTCGATGGCTCAAGGGGGTGTCCTTCGAGAACCGTGGCGCCGGGCGTGCTCGCAGGCCGCTGCCGGCAGCGCCTCGCTCACGGCCCGGCGCCGCCAGGCCCTGGCTACGAACAGGCAGGTCAGCGACCACACCGGCTGTTCGTCGAGGCGCGTCAGGGCGCGGGAGCGGTCGAGGCGCAAGAACACGTCCCGGGGAGCCACCGCGCGCCACCCGACACAGCGTCGTCCCCGGCGTACGCCAGCAGGCCCGGGCACTCTCCCGAGGCGAGCAGGGCGTGCATGGCGGCGCGGTTGCCGCCGCCCTTGCCCCTCTCGAACTGGGGGCGCGACAGCCTCCACCACATGCGCCAGCAACCGCCGCAGGCGCCTCGGGCACCGAACAGCCTGTCGAAGTCCGGCCAGCGCTCCAGGGTCAAGGGGCGAATGTCCAGGGCCGCGGCGGGCATGGGGTGGGTGGTTCGCATCCGGGTGATCCCCCTGTCGCTCACGGTACGCGGGTTTTCCGGCTGAAAGCGTACACTGCCGGCGGGAGGTGCGGCATGGGGAGCGAGGTTCTCCGACGTCGACGCGAGGGCGAGGTGGTCACGCTGGAGATGAACCGGCCGGAGGTGCTCAACGCCATCTCGCCGGGGCTGGCCGCGGCGCTCGCGGAGGCGATCGGGGAGTGCGGCGACGACGAGTCGGTGCGGGTGATCATCCTCACCGGCGGCGGGCGGGCCTTTTCCGCCGGGGGTGATATGAAGGCGGTGGGGGCGGCCCTGGCCGCCGGCGGCGACCTGCGCGCCCTGGTGTTCGACGCGCTGGAGCGCCTGCACGAAGCGGTCCTCTCGCTGCGGCGTCTGCCCAAGCCGGTGGTGGCGGCCATCAACGGCGTGGTTGGTGGGGTGGGGCTCGCGCTGGCGGCGGCGTGCGATCTGCGGGTGGCGGCGGCTTCGGCGGTGTTCAAGGCCGCCTACACCGAGATCGGACTGGCCCCGGACGGTGGGTGGAGCGCCCTGGTGCCGCGGCTGGTGGGTGTGGGGCGCGCCACCGAGATGCTCTTCCTCGACGCTCCGGTCACGGCAGAACGGGCGCAGGAGTGGGGCCTGGTGCACGAGGTGTGCGACGACGAGAAGCTTCAAGGTCGCGTCATGGGGTTGGCCCGCCGCATGGCCGAGCTGCCGGCGGGCTCTCTCGCGGCCGCCAAGCAGCTCCTCGATTCCCACCTCCTGCCTGCGCTGGAGGAGGCCATGCAGCGGGAGCGCGAGGCGGTGCTGGCGCGCCTGGCCACGCCGCAGATGCGTGCCCGCCTGGCCTCGTTCTTGGCGCGTTGACGCGCACGAAACCCGGTGGTACCGCCATGCCACCCCGGCCCCCGAGACGAACGGCGCCGCGAAGCCCTTACCTCGGGGCGACGCGAGAGACGGCGCCGTGGCAGGTGTGGGTGGACACGGGCGGGACGTTCACCGATTGCGTGGCGGTGGACGCGCGCGGGGCGGTGCACCGCGCCAAGGTCTTGTCCTCGTCGGCGCTGCGGGGACGGATCGCGGCCGTGCCCGGCCGCCGCCGGGTGCTGGTCCGGATGCCGCACCGCACGCCCCCCGGCTTCTTCGCCGGGTTCACCCTGCGCCTTGGCAGCAGTCCGGATCTGTTGCGCGTGGAAGACGACGCTGGCGGCGGCGAGCTGCGCCTGGCCGCCCTCCCCGGGTGGGTCGAGGCGGGAGCGTGGTGCGAGCTGTGTTCCCCCGAGGAGGCGCCGGTGTTGGCCGCCCGTCTGGTGACCGGCACGCCGGCCGGCGCGCCGCTGCCGCCGCTGGCGCTTCGCCTGGCCACCACCCGCGGCACCAACGCGTTGCTGGAGCGCCGCGGCGCTCCCACCTTGCTGTGTATCACCCGCGGCTTTGGAGACCTGTTGCGCATCGGCACGCAGCAGCGCCCCCACCTCTTTCGCCTGCAGGTTGAAAGGCCTGCGCCGCTGTACGCCTGTGTCATCGAGGTCGATGAGCGCCTGGCCGCCGACGGAACCGTACTTCGCCCCCCTGACCTCGACACCCTGGCGAGGAGCGCGGCGCAGATCGCCGCCCAGGGCGTGAGGACGGCAGCGGTGGCGCTGCTGCACAGCTACCGCAATCCGCGGCACGAGGAGCTGGTGGAGACGACCCTGCGGGCGGTGGGGTTCACGCACGTCTCCTGCGCCGCCGCCATCGCCCCCACGATCGGGGTTCTCACCCGGGCGGAGACGGCGGTGGTGGACGCCACGTTGGCGCCGGTCATCGGTGTGTATCTCCACCGCGTGGCCGACGCCCTGCCGAACGGGTCGGTGCACGTCATGACGTCGGCCGGCGGGCTGGTGCGCGCCGCGGCGTTTCGGCCCAAGGACTCACTGCTTTCCGGCCCGGCCGGCGGGGTGGTGGGCGCGGCGCTGGCCGGCCGGGCTGCCGGCGAGCAGCGCCTCATCACCTTCGACATGGGGGGAACATCGACCGACGTGGCGCGCGTCGAGGGTGAGTACGAGTACGTCTTCGAACACCGCGTCGGCGATGCTTGGCTCAAGGCTCCGGCGTTGGCCGTGGAGAGCGTCGCGGCCGGCGGCGGGTCGGTGTGCTGGTGCGACGGCGTGCGCCTGCGCGTCGGCCCGGAGAGCGCCGGGGCTTCGCCCGGACCGGCCTGCTACGGCGCCGGCGGACCGCTGACGGTCACCGATGTCAACGTGTTGCTGGGTCGGCTCGACCCCGACGGCTTCGAGATTCCGATCGATCGCGACGCGGCCGAGGCCGCGCTGCGGGGGGTTTTCGCACGGCTTGGCGGAGCCAGGCACGAGGGTGGGGAGCGGGAGGAGTTGCTGCAGGGCTTTCTGGACATCGCCAACGAGCGCATGGCCGATGCCATCCGGCGCATCTCCGTGCGCCGCGGGTACGATCCGGCCGAGCACGCACTCGTCGCGTTCGGCGGGGCCGGGGGGCAGCACGCCTGCGCCGTGGCCTCGCTGTTGGGCATCCCCCGCGTGGTTGTTCCTGCGGATGCCAGCCTGCTCTCCGCCCTCGGCCTCGGGCACGCGGTGCTGGAGCGTTTCGTCGAGCGCCAGGTGCTGCGGCCGCTGCGCGAGGTGGAGGATTCTCTGCCGCGGTGGTTTGCCGAGCTCGGGGCGCAGGCGTGCGCCGCCGTGGCGGGAGAGGGGGTCGCCCGGGACGACGTGGAGGTGCGCCGCGCCCTCATCTTCCTGCGCTACACAGGGCAGGAGTCGGCGCTGGAGGTGGGCTGGCGTCCGGGCTTGGATCTTCTCGCGGCGTTCGCGCGCGCCTACCAGGCGCAGTACGGCTACCAGCCAGGCCACCGCGAGATCGAGGTGGAGTTGATCCGCGCCGTGGCGTCAAGCCGCCTGCGGCCGGGTGGCGCGCGGGAGCCCTCGCGCCGCGGCGCGACGTCCCATGTCCAGCAGCGCCGCGACGTGTACCTGGCCGCGGGGTGGCGCTCCGTCCCGCTGTACCGGCGCGAAGCCCTGGCCACCGGCGACCGCCTCGACGGGCCGGCTCTGATCGGCGAGCGCCACAGCACCACGTTTGTCGAGGTGGGCTGGACGGCCATGGTGCACGGCAGCGGCGCCCTGGTCCTTGACCACTGGCCGGGGACAGACGCGCGTACGAGGGCAGCGCCCCCGCCGGTGCGCATCGAGCTGTTCAGCAATCGCTTCGCGGCCATCGCCGCGGAGATGGGGGAAATGCTGCGGCGCACCGCCATCTCGACCAACATCAAGGAGAGACTGGATTTCTCCTGCGCTCTGCTGGACGCCAGCGGCCGGTTGGTGGTCAACGCACCGCACATCCCTGTGCACCTGGGCTCTCTCGGGGAGTGCGTGCGGCGCGTCGTCGAGGCGGTACCGATGGCCGGGGGCGATGCCGTGGTCACCAACCACCCGGCGTTCGGCGGTTCGCACTTGCCGGACGTCACCGTCATCACGGCCGTGGACGCGCCGGCGGGATCACGGCTTGGCTACGTGGCCAGCCGTGCCCACCATGCCGAGCTGGGGGGGGTGCGGCCGGGCTCGATGCCGCCGGCTGCCCGAACCCTGGTCGAGGAGGGCGTGGTGATCCCGCCCATGCCGCTGCTGCGCGGCGGCCAGGCGCGATGGGACGAAGTGCAGCGCGTGCTGGCCCAGGCACCGTACCCGTCGCGGGCGGTGGCGGACAACCTCGCCGACCTGCGCGCCCAGCTCGCGGCGAACCACTACGGCGCCGGCGCCCTCTCCTCGCTGGCCGAGGCCCACGGGCCGGTGCAGGTCGCTGCCGCCATGGCGGGTCTTTTCGAGCTGGCGGCGCAGCGGGTGAGCGACGCCCTCGCCCGCCTGGGAGGGGGCCCGTGGGAGGCGGTGGAATACCTGGATGACGGCACACCGCTGCGGGCGTCGCTGCGGCGCGACGAGGGCGTCACCTTGGTGGACTTCACCGGCAGCGGCGGGGTACACCCCGGCAACCTCAACGCCACCCCGGCGATCGTCCGCTCGGTGGTGCTGTACGTGCTGCGCCTGCTGGTCGATGAGGACCTGCCGCTGAACGAGGGCATGCTGGCGCCGGTGCGCCTCATCGTGCCCCCGGGGCTGCTCAATCCGCCCTTCCCGAGCGATCCACGGCGGGCCCCGGCGGTGGTCGGCGGGAACGTGGAAACCAGCCAGCGGCTGGTGGATACGCTGCTGAAGGCGCTGCGGTTGGCGGCGTGCAGCCAGGGCACGATGAACAACGTGCTGTTTGGCGACGCGACTCGCAGCTACTACGAGACGGTGTGCGGCGGCAGTGGCGCCGGGCCGGGGTGGCGGGGAGCCGGCGCGGTGCACACCCACATGACCAACACGCGTATCACCGATCCCGAGCTACTGGAGCTGCGTTATCCGGTGCGTCTGGAGCGGTTTGCCATTCGGCGCGGTTCCGGCGGGCCGGGCCGTTTTCCCGGCGGCGACGGAGCGGTACGCGAGTGGACCTTTCTCGCGCCGCTGGAGCTCTCGCTTCTCTCCCAGCACCGGCGCGAGGGGCCGTACGGAGCGGCCGGGGGGTGGCCGGGCGCACCGGGCCGGCAGGTGCTGCGCCGCGCCTCCGGCAGCACGGAGGAGCTTGATGGGATGGCCGAGCGCCGGGTCGAGCCGGGAGACTCGCTGGTGCTGGAGACGCCGGGCGGCGGCGGGTGGGGCTCGCCCCCGGAGGACGCGTGAGACGGCTCGGCGCGGTGATGCTGTGGTCGGTAATCGCCGCCGCCTTCATCGGGCCGGGGACGGTCACCAGCTGCGCCTCGGCGGGCGCCGCGTACGGCCCGGCGCTGCTGTGGGCACTCACCTTTTCGACCGTGGCGTGCGTGGCGCTGCAGGAGGCCGCCGCCCGCCTGACCGTGGCCTCGGGGCTCACCCTGGGGCAGGCGTTGCGCCGCCGGTTCGCAAACCGCGCGGCGGGCGGCGTCGTGATGCTTCTGGTGCTGGGCGCGGTGATCCTCGGGTGCGCCGCGTACCAGGCTGGCAACATCCTCGGTGCGGTCGCGGGCGCGAAGCTGCTGGTCGGCCTGCCGTCGTCGTGGCTGGCGGCGCTCGTCGGTGCGGCGGCGGCGCTGGTGCTGTGGGTGGGGCGGATCCGGGGGGCCGTGCGCGTGCTGTCGGCGCTGGTGGCGGTGATGGGCGTGGCGTTTTTCGTCACCGCGGTGTTGTTGCGGCCTCTGATCGCGGAACTGGTGCGCGGGGCGCTCGTGCCGGCGCTGCCGGGGGGCGCGGGGTTGTTGGTGCTGGCGCTGGTGGGTACGACGGTGGTGCCGTACAACCTCTTCCTGGGTTCGGGGCTGGCGGAGGGCCAGCGCCTGGCCGAGGTGCGCTTCGGTCTGGCCGTCTCGGTCGGCCTGGGCGGTGTGATCTCGATGGCCATCCTGGTGGTGGGGACGGCGGTGACCGACGGCTTTTCCTACCAGGGCCTGGCGGAGGTCCTGGGCGAGCGTCTCGGAGGGTGGGCGCAGATCCTGTTCGCGGTCGGTCTTTTCGCCGCCGGGTTCACCTCGGCTATCACCGCGCCCCTGGCCGCCGCGCTGACGGCGCGCAGCCTGTTCCGCTCGGCGCCAGGTTGGGGTGATAGCCAGCGGCTCTTTCGTGCCGTCTGGCTTGCGGTCCTGCTGGTCGGGGTGGGGTTCGGGGCGGCGGGTGTGCCACCCATCCCCGCGATCATCGCAGCGCAGGCCTTCAACGGCGTGCTGCTGCCCCTGGTGGCGGTGTTTCTTCTGCAGGTGGTCAACGACCCGGCGGTGGTGGGCGAGGGCGGGCGCAACGGTCCACTCGCCAACGCCGTGATGCTCACGGCCACCGGCGTGGCCGTCCTGCTGGGTGTGGCCGCGGTGACGCGGGCGGCGGCGCGCGCCTTGGCCCTCCCGGAGCCTCCGCTGTGGCTGGCAGCGGCGCTGGCTGGCGCGGTGATGGCGGGGGTAGTGATGGCCATGGTTCGCGGGTTCAGGCTCAAGGGCGCGAGAAGGTGGCGATGACCGGGGCGTGGTCGGAGGGCTTGTCCCCCTTGCGCTCGTCGCGGTCCACGACGACGCCAGTACACCGCGCGGCGAGCGAGGCGGAGGCCAGGATGTGGTCGATGCGCAATCCCCAGCCGCGGTGGAACGCGCCGGCGCGATAGTCCCACCAGGTGTAGATGCCACCCTCGGAGTGGAGCTGCCGCAAGGAGTCGGCAAGTCCCCAGCCGAGGAGGTGGCGCAGCGCCTGCTTCTCGGCGTCGGAAAAGAGAATGCGGCCGCGCCAGGCCTCCGGATCCCAGACGTCGCGATCTCCGGGGGCGACGTTGAAATCGCCGCACACCAGCAGGTCAGAGCCGGGATCCGCGCTGGCATCGAGCCACGCGCGCAACGCCGCGAGCCAGGCCAGCTTGGCGTGATAGGCGGGAAGGCCGATGTCTCCCCCGTTGGGAACGTAGACGTTGACCACGCGCACGCCGGCGACGGTCGCGGCGAGCAGTCGCTTGCCGGGTTCTGCCTGCTCACCGGGGAAGCCGCGCACGACGTCGACGGGCTGCTGGAGCGCCAGAATCGCCACTCCGTTGTATGTCTTCTGGCCGTAGGTCAGGCTGTGATAGCCGAGTTCACGAAAGGCCTGCGCAGGGAAGAGGGCGTCTTCCACCTTGGTTTCCTGCAGGCACACCACCTCCGGTCGCTGGCGGGCCAGCCACGCCGTGACCCGCGGCAGGCGGGCGCGAACCGAGTTGACGTTCCAGGTGGCAACGCGCATCTCCTCACCCCCGAAGCCCCGGAAACTCCAGCTGGATTCTGCTGGGAGGGCGGATTCTGCCGCCGTGGCCCGCGTACTCGGGGTCTCGGAGGCTGCGCCGTACGCTCCGACCACGGCTCGCCCCCGCGCCCCTGCGTTGACCCGCCATCTTCGCTGCCTCCGTCCTCTCGCGAGGGACCCAACTGAGATCTTCGGGCTCAGACCGGGCATGGTAACGCACCAGGGACGCGGGTTGGGCTGGCGCTCCGCGCCGGTCCTGCGGTACCATTCAAGACGACAGCCATCAAACGCTTCTCGCTTTTCTTGACGCTGTTCGGGGCGGTGAGAGTACATCCTCAGAGGACGGGGTGATGGCGGAGGGATGAGTGCGCTGGGTGCGTGAACTCTGGATCGAAGTGGTGTTCGTCGCGCTGCTCGTGTCGGCCGGCAGCGCAACTCTCGGCGTCCTTCCGCGCTTGGGGCACGAGGCTGTCAGCCTGGCCGTGCTGTTTCTTTCTCACCTCGCCGTGCTGGGAGCGGCGACGTTCCTCATCCTTCGCTCCACGCTGGCCGGCTGGTGGGTGGCGGTGCTCGCGCTCCTGGCGGTGGCTGGCCCGCGCCTGCTGGCTGACGGGGTTGAGCGCGTACTGCTCGGCGCCTCTCCCGCCGGCGTGGCTTCCACCCTCGCGGTTGGCGGCGGTCTCATCGCGGCAGGAATCGTGGGCCTGGTTGCGCTCACTCGCGGCGTGGCGCGTTCACCGCTGCGGCTCACGCGTGCCCAGCTGGCGGCCGTGGCGCCGGCGGGCGCTCAGCTGGCGATAGCCTACGCGATTGCCCATGCGCTCGCTGTCTGGGCGTTTTCGGCCGCCGGCCTGGCCTACCGGGGAGCCGGCGCTCCCGGGCTCTTGCTCGGGCTCGCCGGAGGTGTGGCGCGCGGAGTGGTCATGGTGGCGTGCGCTACCCCGCTGCTCCTCACCTTGCTGGGGCGGCGGGTCAAGAACGGCTTGGGCGTGGGGGCGTTGCTCGGCCTCGGCACGCTGGCCGCGCACCTGGCGGCGGCGCGTTCGCTCTCCGGGGACATGCTCGCTGGTGCGGCCGTCCAGGGCCTGCTGGGTTTTCTCCTCGGTGTGGCTCTCGTGCGCTTCACCCGTCCGCCGCTGGTGGAGAGGGAGTCCTCCTGGGAGCGCGCGGCTGTGCAGCAGGCGAGCATGGGAGCGCAGGCCGAGCAGCAGTGAGGATTCTCCAGGACGTGTGCCGGCGCACGCCCGGTGGTCAGGCGGGTGGCGGTATCATCGATGGGCATCTGGCATGAAGCACCTCTCCGCGGCTCTTCTCCCCGGTGCGTCCGCGCTCGTGGCGGGCGTCGTGGTGGTTTCGATGCCGGGGTTGCGCGAGGAGGTCGCGGTGTTCCTTGCCGACTACCCGCTCCTTCTCCCATCGGTGGGCGCGCTTCTCGCCCTGGTCTATCGACGCCGGCGCGCGCTCTACGCCCTCGTTGTGTTGGGGGTGGCGGCCTGGGCCTGGTCGCTGCCAGGGCAGGGAGACGAGGAGCTGGCGCGGGCTGTGGGGGGTGCGGTGGCGGTGCTGCTGCCGGCCAATCTGCTGGTGTTGGGAGTGTGCCGGGAACGCGCGCCACTGTCTGCTCCAGGCCTTGCAGGGCTGGCGGCACTGGCCGCTCAGCCGCTCGCCATTGCCTATGCCTGGCACGCGTACCATCCAGCGGTTCTTGCTCTTCCCTGGGCTCACCTGCTCCCGGCGGGGTTGGTGCGGCCCTCGAACCTCCCCGACGCCTCCCTGCTTGCCTTCGCCGGGGCGTTTGTGGTGCTGGCGGTAAGGGCTGCGGTGGGGGCCGATCCGCTGGATGGCGGGGTGTTGTTCGCCCTCATCGGCTCGCTGTGGGCGCTGGCGAGCGGCCCGGGCGCGGCAGCGACCCCGCTGCTGCTGGCCGCCGCCGCCTTCACCGTGGTGATGTCGCTGGTGTTTGCCTCGGCTCGGTGGGCGTTCACCGATCCCTTGACCGGCCTGCCCGGCCGCCGGGCGTGCGAGGAAGCACTGGCCCAACTGGGCGGCGTGTTCACCGTGGCCATGGTGGATATCGATCGTTTCAAGTCGATCAACGATCGCCACGGGCATGCGGCGGGAGATCAGGTCTTGCGCCTGGTAGCCGCCCGGCTGGCGGAGGTGGGCGGCTCGGGCCGGGCGTTTCGCTGGGGCGGTGAGGAGTTCGTGGTGCTCTTCGCCAACCGGGGACTGGAGGTGTCGCTGCCGTTTCTCGAGGGCGTTCACCGGGCCATCGCCGCGACGCCCTTTCGGCTTCGCGGCGCCGATCGCCCGCGCCGGCGGCCGAGGCAGCCGCCGTCGCGCGGCCAGGCGATGCCGGCGGTCCCGGTGACGGTCAGCATCGGGGTGGCGGCGTCGGGGC
>JBBINC010000036.1:0-23593 GCA_037444085.1 Acidobacteriota bacterium
GCCTCCGCGAGCCCCGCCTCCACGCCCCGCTCGCCGCTGCCCTCCAGGGCGTTCACCATCGCCTCGGGCACCAGCGCCTGCACCGCGTTCACGGCGGCGGCGGGCAGGCACACGGTCACCAATCCGGCGCCGGTGGACACCGCTGCCCGCGCCGCCAGCGCCGCCGCGCCGGCGCGCCCGAACCGCCCCGCGGCCACGCACAGATGCCCGAAATGCCCCTTGTGCGCATCCGCCGGCCGGCGCGGCAGCCAGGCCGCCACGTCCTCCTCCTCAAGGAGAAAGAGCCGAGCGGCGCGCTCCACCACCCAGTGGGGGATGCCGATCTCGGCCACCGCCACCTCGCCGCACCGCCAGCACGCCGGTGGCAGCACGTGCGCCACCTTGGGCGCCGCGAACGTCACGGTCAGTGCCGCCTCCACCGACTCCCCCACCACCTCCGCCGCCGATCCAGCCAGTCCCGAGGGTACGTCGACCGCCACCACCGGCGCCGCGCAGGCGTTGATGCGCGCCACCGCTTCGGCGAGACGCCCGCCGAGCGGCCGATCCAGCCCGGTGCCGAACAGGGCATCGACCACCACCTCGGCGCCCGCCAGCGCCTCGCCGAACGCCTCCGGCTCCCCGTCCGCATCGTGGACCGGCACCCCGAAGGCGCGAGCCAGCCGCAGTTGTACCCCAGCGTCACCGGACAGCTTGTCCTCTCCAACGAGAAGCCACGCCTCCACGCCGCCCAGGCCGCGGCCGCGCAGCTGTCGCGCCACCGCCAGCCCATCACCGCCGTTGTTGCCGGGGCCGCACGCCACCAGCACGCGACGAGCCTCCCCGAACCGCTCCAGCAGCGCCTCGGTAACCCCGGCGGCGGCCATCTCCATCAGCGCAAGCCCGGGCATCCCCAGCTCCCCGATCGTCACCCGGTCCGCCTCACGCATCTGCGCCGAATCCAGCACGGGGATCATCGCCACCTCCTGCCACTGTCATGGTGACCCCAATCGCCCCCGGCAGGCAAGCCACTCCCCCCTCCCGGTGCTTCGCCGCGGCCACGCGCCCACGCCGGGACACGGACGAGGAGCGCAGACCCGGACACCGTCCCCGACAGGGACACCGCCTTCTACCTAGATGTAGCCCACCTGCCGGTAGCGGGCGATCTTCTCAGGCACCACCCTCTCCCAGTACTCGGTGAAGTCAAAGCGCGAATAGTCGTGGGCCGGGGCCGGCCCGGTGTCGACCAGCAGGCAGCGGCAGGTGCCACCGTCCACGACCACAAAGATGTTGTTGGGCGACAGCGATGTCTTGACCTCCGGATGGAGCTCGAACAGGTCGATCAGGCGCCCGGCAAAGCGCTCCACCTCGCCGCGTACGAGGCGATGCAGCGGTGCGTCCGGGGGCCCCAATGCGTCGTACAGCAGCGCCAGCGATTCGCCCGCCAGTCTCTCCTTGACACAGTAGCTGCCCCATGGATCGTACTCGAGGATGCGCGGTACGGGCACCCCCTTCGCGACGAAGAACGACGTCACCTCGCACTCCTCCCGGATGTGCTCGCGGGAGTAGGCGCGCGGCTTGGCAAGCTTGAGCACCGAATCGCCAGCCTCTTCGAAGTCGAAGACGACGCCGTTCTCCCCCTCGCCGATCTTGGGCAGGCGCACGGTGTATCGCCGCTGCGTCAACCCCAGCGGCACGACGCCATGCGAGACGGTGGCCAGGCGGGCCAGCACGTGGCTGGACTCGCTGTCCAGATACAACTCGCGCAGGTCGCCGGCCAGCGAGGCGACGTAGGTCCGCGAGGCGAAGGCGAGAAGCGCCTCGACCACCTCTTCAGTGAGAAATAGCTCGCCGTAGCCGGCGCCGCGCAGCGCCTCGACGATCTCCCCCACCGACGAGTGCTGGGGCGCCAGGAGGAGTTCGAACACCCCCACTTCGCGCCCCGATCTGGCCTGATAGCCGCACGCTGGGCAGCGGTCCACGCGGACGTTGGGAATGTGGACGGTGGCCCCGGCCACGGTGACCTCCTGGGTCACCTCGGCTGTGGCCAGGAGCGCCTCCTCGCAGCGCGGGCAGATGTCGGTCATGCCAGCCATCGGGCTACGCCGTTGCCGGGCCTGCGGCGACAGTCTGAAGCAGGCGCTCGTGGGTGGAGTCGAGGGCGTGAAGGCGCTCCGCCAGGGTTACGGCGATGTTGCGGATGAGTTTGTACGGAGCGGTCAACTTGGCCTCAAGCGCCTGCTCGAACGACTCATGGTCGATGCGGATGAGCTTGCACGCGGTCCCGGCCACAATGGTCATCGAGCGCGGGATCCGCAGCAGGAACGCCATCTCGCCCAGCACCGCCCCCTTGCCGATGCGCACGTGCCAGAAGCCGGGGGAACCGGGACGACCACGGCGGGCCTCCACCTCGCCCTCCAGCACCAGGTAGAAGCACTCCCCGATCTCCCCTTCGCGCAGCACCACCTCCTCCGGCTCGAACTCGACGGTGCGGGCGATCTTGAGGAGCAAGAGCACCTCGGCCGGCGTGAGCCCGCGAAAGACCTCGAATTGTCTCGCCTCGCGGCGCTCCGTCTCGGTCACCTCCTGCGGCACCAGCCATTGCAGATAGCCGGTGCGCTGGTACTTGGCGATGCGCTCCGGCAGCACCTCGTTCCAGTACGTCTGGAAGGTGAACCCCTCGTAGCTCTTCTTCAGCGTCGTGCCGGGATCGATGAGCACGAACCGCGGGGGGTCGTGAAAATGGTCGCCGTCACGCAGCACGTAGATGTTGTTGGGACTGATCGACACCTTGCAGTCGGGGCGCTGCTCGAACAGCGCCAGCAGGCGGGTCAGGAACTGCTCGAGGCCGTGGAGGATCACCCGCTGCGCGTAGGGTGACAGGCGCGAGAAGCGCAGGTACAGGCTGGTCACCGACTCCCCGTCGATGAGCTCCTTGAGGCAGTGCCGGCCCTCCGGGTCCATGTGCAGGATGCGTGGAACCGCCACCCCCTGCCCGAGGAAGAAGTCCGTGGTCATGGACTCCTCCAGCAGGCGCTCCCGGCACACCGGCGCCTCCTTGGCCACCTTGAGGACCAGCGGCACGCCCGCGTCGGGGACGGGGAGGGTGTGACCGCGCAGGCGAAAGACGATGCCCCGATCCCCCTCCCCCAGCGGCGGCAGCGTCAGCTTGAAGCGCGTCCCGCCGTAGACGAGATCCACCTTGGTGGCGCCTCCCTTGGTGGCCGCCCGCACGGCATCCAAGAAGTCGGCCGCCTGGCGTTCGAGATCGTCGACATGGTCCTGGCTCGAGTCGGTGGGTAGCTCGGTCATTGCCGGCGCACCTCTTTCTGGCGCGGCGTGGCGCTGCAGCCCGCGAGTGGTGTCGGACGCATGCGTCATGGTAGCGCATGCCCCTCCCATCCGGCCCAACCACGCTTACCGCGCGGTCTCCACCCCAGCCGCCATGGTCGGTGACGCAGCGGCCGACGCCGCCTGCATGACGAGCACCCTGGCCGGGCTGGCGGGCTCGAGGCCGGCAAGGAGGTCACACCGGTCCAGCACCTCCCCGGCCAGCGCCACGATGGTGGCCACCGGCCATGGCAGCGCCGGGACGCACGCGATGGCGAGCAGCGCCAGCCGCGCTGCCACCCCGGCGGCCGGCAGTCCCGCCTCGCCGGCCTGCAGCCGCCGCACCGCCAGCAGCGAACGCACCACCCCCAGCACCAGCGCCATTTCCCAGGCGCCGGCCATCAGGGCAAGCAGGAACGGGGCTGCGAGCGTTGCCTCGCCACCGTGCAGGCGAGCCGGTGACAGGCGTGGAATGGCCCGGTAGACACCATCGATGGCGGCGCACAGCCCCGCCCCTGCCAGCACAGACAGCCAGGCCAGCGGGCGAGCAGCCACCCCGACGGGCGGCGCCAGCAACGACGCGCTTCCCAGGGCGAGGAGGGACGATGCCGCCAACACCTCTCGCGAAAGCCACGACCGCCGAAGGTTGGCCAGCGCCCGCCAGGCGCGCAACGGCCGTCCCAGGTGGGAGGCGCTCGCTCCCATGGCCAGCGCACCCAGGGCGAGGAATACCGAGAGCGCCGGGCCCCGCTCCGGGCGCAGCACACCCGCCGCCAGCCACGCCGCCAGCGCCGGCATCAGCGCTGTGAACACCACGAGGCTCCATTCCGAACCTGGGCTGACCTTCCTGGCCGGGGTGGGCTGCAGCGGCGGCAAGGCTGTCGCGGCGGGCACAGGCGCGGTGGGCGGAGGTCCGCAGGGCTTTCGCGCCGGAGCCAGCAGCAACGCCGGCCCCAGCCCGGTGTCGAGCAAACCCGGGTAGCCGCCCTCGGCGGCACCCGGGGGACGCTCCCCCCACGACAGCGCCCCGGTAGGGCAGGCCGGCGTGCACGCCGGCTCTCCACCGCCCGCCAGCCGCTCCTGACAGAACGTGCACTTGCCCATCACCCCCCGGGAAGCGTCGAAGCGCGGCGCGTCGTACGGGCAGACCCACGAGCAGTAGCGGCACCCCAGGCATCGTCCCTGATCGAGCAGCACGGCGCCGGTGCGTGCGTCTTGCCGGTAGGCGGCGGCCGGGCAGCCGGCCAGGCAGGCAGGATCGTCGCAGTGGTTGCACGCCAGCGACAGGTGCCGGGTGGGCAGCGCCGGATGCCGGCGAGGGTTCAAGGTGAGCACCTGCCGCCAGCCGGTGTCGGCACCGGCGGCGTTGGCGATGCCGCAGGCGATACGGCAGGCCTCGCAGGCGGTGCAACGCTCGCCGTCGAAGACGAAGGCCGCCCGTGGTTCAGGCACGTTCCACCTCGACCGCGTTGTCGTGGAACGCGGCGCCGTGCCCCATGTCCGTCTCGCGGCCGAGCGACAGGAGGTTGACGGCCCCCCCTTCGGCCAGCCAGAACCCGTTGGTGACGCACACGCACGAGGGCTTGAGCCCCCAGTCCAGCCGCACCGGCAGGTACAACTCGCCGCGGTCGTTGAACACCCGGGCGCGATCCCCGTCGGCAAGGCGGCGAGATGCGGCCGCGTCCGGATGCATGGCGAGGAACGGCCCGGGCGCCATCCGGCGTATCGTCGCCAGGTTGCCGAATTGGGAGTGGATGCGGTTCTTCGTGTTCGGGGTCAGCAAGTGAAGGGGATGGCGCCCGCCGGGGTGCGGCCGCTCCTCCGGGTCGCGATACTCGGGAACCTCCTCCACACCCCACCGCCGCCGCGCCTCCGAGCTGTACAGCTCGATCTTCCCCGAGGGCGTGGGAAAACGTCCATCCGCAAACGCCACCTCGGCGAACGCCGGCGACAGCCCCGGTCCCTGGCGAAGCTCGGCCAGCGACAGACCAAGCGGCGCCAGGCGCGCCTCCAGCCACGCCTCGATGGCGGCCTCGTCGGGGCCGGGGATGGCGGCTGCCAGCGCCGCCTCGTCGATCCCCAGGCGGCGCCCGAGGGCCCGGTAGATCTCCGTCTCCGGGCGCACCTCGCCGGGCGGCTCGAGGATCCTGGGCCGCAGCTGCAGGTAGGGGTGCCAGTAGGCGCCGATGACGTCCGTCTGCTCGAAGAACGTCTTGGCGGGCAGCACGATATCCGCCTCCCGCGCGGTGTCGGTGAGAAACTCATCCACCACCACCCGGAAGTCCGCACGCCGGAACGCCTCCAGCACCAGGCCCACCCCCGGACTCTGCAACACCGGGTTGCCGCGCTCCACCCAGACCACCTTCAGCTCGGGGTCGCGCGCCGCCGAGCGCGCCCGCTTCGGGCATGTGCACCAGGAGGTGCCCTGGCCGCCCCCGGACGCCTGGGTGGCGCAACCGCTGGCGGACACGGCGCTCGGCAGCCGCGGCCAGCGCCACACCCGCAAGCGGCGCTGCGATACCTGCGAGCACCTGGAGGAGTGCCACGTCTGTCCGGTGTCGTCCTGCCACATTCCGGGCAACCGCGATCACCGACTGGTGCCGGCCAACCAGTGCGCCTTCAATCGGGTGGTGGCGCAGCAATGCCGCCTGTTCGCGCTGGCGGCCCGTCCCGCGGTATCGCCCGCTTTCGCCGACCTGATGCCCGCAAGCGCCTCGTGACAGCGACGACGAAACGGCCGCCGGCGAAGTACCGCCGGCCGCGTGCAGTGGCTACTCGTTCGGTTTCCAGACCTTCCAGACGTTACCCACGAGCTCCGGCCCCGGCCGCAGCACCGGATCGCCGGGCATCCAGCCGGCGGGTGTGGCCTCACTCCCCTTGCTGGCGCGCACCACCTGGTACGCCTGCACCTGGCGCACCGTCTCGCTGAACTTGCGCCCCACCGGGGGTGTGAGCACTTCCATCGCCTGGATGATGCCGTCCGGGTCGATGATGAAGCGGCCGCGCAGCTCGATGCCCTGCGCCTCGTCCCAGACGCCATAGGCGCGGCCGATGTTGCCGGCCTGGTCGGAGAGCATGTGGAACGGCACGCCGCCGTCCACCATCTTCGACAACTCGTGGTCGTTCCACATCTTGTGCACGAAGTGGCTGTCCACGCTGACGGAAAAGACCTCCACGCCGAGGTCCTGAAGGTCTTTGTACTTGTCGGCGACCGCCGACACTTCGGTCGCTCAAACGAAGGTGAAATCGCCCGGGTAGAAACAGAGCAGGATCCACTTCCCGAGGTAGTCGGAAAGGCGGACGTTGGTGAAACTGCCGCGGTAGTACGCCGGAGCGTTGAAGTCCGGCGCCTTCTGGCCGACGCGTGCGGTCATTCGCTCCTCCTTCGGTGGGTACAGCGCTGTGGACGACGGGGCCTCGGGCGCCTCGGCGCCCAGGACGGCCCCCGTCACTCGGGCACACCCCTGGGGCTTCTCCTCCATGGCACCTCCTTTCGCACCGAATGAAGAGTACCACAGAACGTGACCGAAACGTGGCAGCAGGTGCGCCGCCCCTCACGCACTGCGGCCCCGCCGGAGCGGGGGCCGCAGAGGAACGTGTGAGGCCTGAGGTTACCAGTGACGGCGCAAGGCCAGGACCGCGACCATGCCGAGCAGCAGGTTCAGGGTGGCAAGACCCACCCCGTGCAGGGTCGGGATGGGCTCCAGGGCGATGACCACGAAGTCGGTCGGGTCGGCCGCCCCCGCCACCCCCGGGTCGTCGGTCAGCCGCGTGGCGCTGTTGGTGCCGTCGCCACCGGCGTCGTAGAAGATCGTCCCCTGGTTGGAGATCACCGTTCCGCCAGGCAGGTAGTTGACGCTGGCGGTGGCGGTGATGGTTACCGTGGCGCCGGCCGCCAGGCTGCCGTTCCAGGTCACCGTGTTGCCCGCCAGGAAGGCACTGCCCGCGCTGGCACTCACTCCGGTGGCGGTGAGCTCGCCCGGCAGGGTGTCGATGAATTCGTCGCCGGGGTTGTCGGGTTGGATCCCGGGTCCGGCGTTGGTGAGGACGATGGTGGAGGTGACCGTGCCGAGCGGCGAGAAGGTGCCGGCGACGGTCTTGGTGCCGCTGACGTTGGCCGGCAGCAGGACGGTGACGGTGGCCGAGGCGGTGGCGGTGGCGGTGTCGGTGGGCCCGGCGTTGTAGGCCGTCCAGGTGGCGGTGTTGACGGTGGTGACGTTGATGACCGCCGATTGGGTGAGGAAAGCCGAGGCCCCCGGCGCCAGGGCGTAGGAGAAGTCGTCGAGGAGCGCGCCGAGTTCGCTGTCCACCAGGTCGTGGAGGTTCAAGGTGACGTCGCCGGTGTTGGTGACCTCGTAGCAGTAGGTGACTTCGGTGCCCGCCGGCACGGTGATGTCGTCGGCGGATCCTCGTCGATATTCGGCGGCCCCGCCGTGGTCGAGCTAGTCTCCAGGCACCAGCCGCCCGAAACGTTGCCCAGGTCGCCGCCGGTGTCGTCGGTGACGTAGAGGCTCCAGGTGCCGTTGGGATCGGTGCCGCCGAAGGTCGCCAGGGTGGTGGCCGACGAGGGTGCCGGGGCCGGGAAGGTGTCGCCGGCGCCGAAGTTGGTCGGCCGGTAGCTGCCGAAGACGATCTGCGTGCTGTCGGGCAGCGTCCCGGCAGCGGCGTCGTCGACGATCAGGTCAACGTTGACGAGGTCGTTGCTGCCACCCGCGTCGGACATGATGATCAGGTTCTGCCCACCGGGAGCGACCAGCAGAATGTCGATGTCGTCCGGCCAGGTGTGGTTCATCCCCACCAGGTGCACCTTGACATCGGTCAGCACCGGCCCCTGTCCCACCACGTTGATCGCCGAGGGGTAGGGAGTGGCGGCGCCAGAGGCAGGGATGTCGATGAGGGTGGGATTGCAGATGATGGCGGCGGTGGTGAAGCTGAACGCCGCCGAGTCCGACCCGGTGCCGCACACGTTGACGGCCCGAACACGCCAGTGATGCAGCGTGCTGGGGGCGAGCTGCACGTTGGAGGTCCAGGTCGGACTGGCGAGCCCGCTGGCCGAGGCCACGACGTTGGTGAAGCCGGCATCGGTGGCGACCTCGATGGTGTATGTCTCGGCCTGTGCGGGCGCCGACCAGGTGAACGTCGGCGTCGTGCTCACGTTGACGACGCCGTCTGCCGGAGTGGTGAGAGTCGGCGCACCCGGCGCGGCGGTGTAGACGATCAACTCGACATCGACGTCCTTGCTCCCGGTGGTGGAGCTGCCCGAGACGGTGATGGGATAGCTGCCGGCGGCAGCGGCGCCGGTATTGCCGATGGTCAGGGTGCTGCTGCCACCCGGGGTCACCGGGTTGGTGATGCCGCCGGGGTGGTTGCCGGCCTGGATCTGGTCGGACATCTCGTCGTCCAGCACCGGCTCGGGGTGGGAGTAGCCCAGCCACAGCACCGTGCCCAGCCGCGACACCGCCTCGAACGCCGCGGCGTCCATCTCCGTCAACGCGACGAAGAACGTCCGGTCCGGCTGCGCCGGATAGACGATCCTGGCGCCCAGCCCGGTCAGGGCCTCCTGCGTGGCGCCGAGCTTGCCATCGTCATCGAAGAAGACGTCGACGTTCTTGACCACCCCAGCCCGGCCCACCAGGCTGCTGTTGATCTTGTAGGCGGGGTGAAAATTGCCCACCCAGCGCACGCAGCTCAGCGACTCCGCCGCCCGCCGCCCCGACTCCGGACCCCACACGAGGTAGGTACGGACGACTCTGCCGCGCGCGGCCCACACCCACGATCCCCGCTCCCGGCCGCAGCCCTCCGACCCACGCGCCGCCCCACCAGCGCTCTGCGACCGCGATGGCGAGTCCCGTCGGCCGGACTCATGAGAAGATGGCGTCGATGAACACCGCCGCCCTACTCCTCTTCGTGCCCCTGCTTGCGCTGGCTCTGCTGGGCGAGCCGGCCCCGCCGCGCACCCTCGCCCAGATCGCCGCCGGCATGCCGCGGGAGATGGGACCGTTTCACGCCACCGAGCCCGACGAGGTCTACGACACCTCCGGCATCTACGCCTACATCGACGGCGCCGCCGAGGTCTACCTGGCGTACGGCATGCGCGCCTGCCTGGCGCGTCGCTTCCACCACCCGGCGGGAGGCATCGTGCTGGACGTCTTCGAGATGTCCGATGCCGGCGGAGCGTTCGGCGCGTTCACCTACGACCGCGAGGGCGAGGAGCTGGACATCGGCCAGGGCGCGTTGCTGCGCGAGGGGTGGCTGACCTTCTGGCAGGGGCGGTTCTTCGCCTCTCTCACCGCCGAAGGGGAAGGTGCGGCTCATCGCGAGGGTTTGCTCGCCATTGCCCGCGCCGCGGCCGCGGCCATCGCCGAGCACGGCGAGCTGCCCGAGTTGCTCGGCCGCCTGCCCGCGGACGGGCTGCAAACGCGCTCGGTGCGTTACCTGCGCCACCCGTCCATCCTCGCCACCCACCTCCCCCTCGGCTTCGGCGACCCCCTCGCCCTGGGCGCCGATGCCGAGGCGGCCCTCGCCCGCTACGAGGACAAAGCGCTGCTGCTGATCGTCCGCTACCCGGGCGCCGCCCGCGCTGCCACCGGTCTCGAGGGTGCGCGGCGGGTCATCTCCGCGCCCTCCCCCGGGGGACGCGACGGCTTCTGGGGAGCCGCCGCCGACGGCCCGCTGCTGGCGGTGGTGGGCGAGGCGGTCACCGAAGACCACGTCCGGCGCCTGCTGGCCACCGCGCTGGCGGCGCGGGAGAACGAGGAGGAGAAGCGATGATCGCCACCCCCATCACTCGCCGGAAGGTTCTCGAGCAGGGCGGCTGGCTCGCCGTCGGCGGCGCCCTCGCCGGCCTACCCGCCACCGCCGCCGATGCCCCGAGAAGCCGCGTCGTGCTGGTGCGCGACGCCAAGGCGGTGGATCAGGACGGGCTGGTGAACGCGCCGGTGGTGCGCGACATGCTCGACGCCGCAGTGGCCCGCCTGCTCGATGAGGACGCGCCCCTGGCCGCCTGGAAGCGCCTCGTCACCCCCGCCGACGTGGTCGGCGTGAAGAGCAACGAGTGGCGCCATCTGCCAACGCCGCCGGCCCTCGAGGCGGCGATTCGCGGGCGGCTCGAGGACGCCGGCGTGAAGCCGGAGCGCATCGCCGTCGCCGACCGCGCTGTGCTGCGCGAGGGGGTCTTCGCCGCCGCCACGGCGCTCGTCAACGTGCGCCCGCTGCGCACCCACAACTGGTCCGGGCTGGGCACGCTGATCAAGAACTACGTCATGTTCGTGCCCGACCCCTGGTCCTACCACGCCAACGCCTGCGAGCCGCTCGGCGCCATCTGGCATCTGCCGCACGTCAAGGGCAAGACCCGCCTCAACGTCTTGGTGATGCTCACCCCCCAGTTCCACTCCACCGGGCCACACCACTTCTCCAGGGCGTACACCTGGACCTACGGCGGCCTGCTGGTCAGCCGCGACCCGGTGGCCGCCGACGCGGTGGGCGCCGCGATCATCCAGGCCCAGCGCCGCCGTCACTTCGGCCACGATCGGCCCATCGCCCCGCCGCCCCACCACATCCAGTTCGCCGACCGGACCTACGGGCTCGGGGTGTCCTCCCTGGAGCGCATCGAGCTTGTCCGCCTCGGGTGGGCGGAAGGCTCGCTCATCTGAAACGAGACCGCCCACCCCCACCGGAGCGGCGTCAGGGCATGGCCAGCGTCGCCTCCCCGCCAGGCGGCAGGAACACCGAGCGGCAGCGGTCGCCCAGACGGCTGCCGGCCACCAGCGCGGCGTACTCCCCGGCGCCGCCGCGGCACAGCGTATACGAACCGTCCTCCAAAGCTGGGATAGCCACCCGCGCCGCGCCGTCCACCGCGGCGCCGTGCCGCCGCGCCCACACCTCCAGGCCGTAGTAGTCCTCCACCGCCCCGTTGTGGACCACCAGGTAGCCCGAAAAGATGGGGTCCTGCAACTGTGGCGGGCGAGCGAACTGCACCACCAGCGTGCCTCCCCCGGGGATCACCGGGAGCTCGATGGCCTCCCCTTTCCCCTGCACCGGCAGCCGCAGCAAGCGCCGCGCAAACCCCGCAGCCTCGACGGTGAGCATCACCTCGGTGGCAACCGCGGGAAGCCGCAGCTCGAAGGCGCCGTCCACCCCACTCATCGCCATGGCATCGGGAATCATCGCCGGCGCCGAGGTCGACCACGCCGCCAGGGCGGCGCCCGGGACTGGCCGGCCGGCGCTCACGACCCGCCCGGCCAGCGTGGTCTTGCGCCGGAGGGACAGCCGCACCTCGGCGGGCGACCCATCGTCGCGCAGCACTCGCGACACCCAGTCCGAATCGGCGTCCCGCTCCTGCGCGCGGATCATCACCGGGCCGGGATCGAGGCCCCACACCTCGAACTCGCCCCCCTCGGCGCGCAGCTGCACCGTTTGCTCGAACCCACCCTGGCCGGTCACCGTCACCAGAGCCCCCTGGGCCCGCGCTCCGTTCTCCTGCACCACCTCGCCGCGGATCCAGGTCGCCGGAATCACCAGGTCCACCGTGCGAGGCCGCGACGTTCCCCCGCCCACGTCCACCGCCTGAAAGCGGCGGCGCACACCGACCCCCTCGCCGATCACCTCGACGATCCACTCGCCGGGGCGCGGCAGAAAGGTGACGAACTTCCCCTTCTCGTTGGCGGTCGCCTTCACCCGCACACTGCCCTGCTGCCCGCCGAACCACACCGTGGCGGCGAGCGGCTCTTTCCCCAGCGTCACGCTCCCCCTCACCTCGACGAGCCCCAACCGGACCTCGTGAAATCCGTCGCCGGGCTCCACCACCAGCGGCGCGGAGTGCACCGGGTCGCCGCTCAAGCCGCTGACGCGCAGGGTGAACTCCCCCGGCGTGAGACGCTCGAGTCTCGCCCGCCCGCCCTCGTCAGCGATGGTCCGCGCCACCGTCTCGAACACGCCGCGCCCCAGGTCCACGTCCCGCAGCTCCAGGCGCCACCGCTCATCTTGAGGAGTCTTCGCCGGCACCACCTGCAACTCCACGCTCGCCCAGGTGTCCAGAAGCAGCGGCCGCTCCAGGGTTACTTCGCTGCCCTCCACCACGGTGACCGCAAACGGCCGCGACGGGGGACCGTCGGGCTGCGTGGCGATCAACCGGTAGGTGCCCGGCGCCACCCCCTGGAAGTGAAAGAAGCCGCGCTCGTTCACGGTGGCCGTGCTGCGCAGCGCTGTCCAGCGCGAGGGGGAAGCCGCAGGCGCACTCTCCGGGTCCGCCTGCCCGGCGATCTCCACCCGGACGCCAGAGGACAGGCGGTGGCCGCGCCCCGCCTCCACCCAGCCCACCAGTGAGGCCCCGGGCTCGAAGAGGAGTGTCCCCATCGCCACCTCGGCCCCGGCCTTGACCTCCACCCCCCAGGCGTAGTGGGAGATACACCCGGGCAGGCGCAGGCGCACGTCCATGGTGCCCACCGGCACTTCGCAGTCGAAGCGCCCATCCGTGACCGCACACGAGACCGCCCCTTCCACTTCGGTGGTGCTGGGTGAAGGTGCGAAGCGCGCCTCAAGTGACGTCGCCGGCGCCACACCCCGGGCAAAGCGTGCCTGCCCACGCAGGCGGCCCGTTGGACGAAACGCCAGCGAGATCGGTGGCAGCCCCTGGCGAACGTTGATCGTCGCCGGGGCGGCCCACCACCCGGGCGCCTCGCCGGTCACCCGCCACGCGCCACCCGCAGGGAGCGGCACCGTCACCCGCGTCTGGCCGGCCGCCGCCGCCACCGTGACCACCTCGCCGGCGGTCGTATCGCTGCGCAGCGGTTGCGCGCGCACCGTCCACCCTGGTGAGGCAGCGTCGGCAGCGAGCCCCGCAAAGCGGGCATCGAACGCCACCTCCACCGCCTCCGCCGCGCCGGCTATCGCTGCAACGCCCACTGCCAATCCCGAAAGGAGACACGCTTGCCCGACCCTATTCCATCGCATGGACACCTCCGAGGCACAGGCGTTGGCGATTCATGAAGCCAAGATAGAGGCGGGCTCCCGGGTTGTTCTCACCCAGATGGGTGATGTTTCGACGGCGCGGAGCCCGCCCTTCTTCGCGGGCGGCGTGGCCGCGGCGGCGGGCCGCGGTGAGGTTTAGAAATTCCACGCCGATCGAGAAGGCGATGGCGAAGTACAGGTAGCCCTTGGGGATGTGGAAACCGAGTCCATCCGCCACCAGCGCCAGCCCCACCAGGATGAGAAACGACAGCGCCAGGATCTTCACCGAGACGTGGGCGTCGATGAAGCGCGCCAGCGGATCGGCGGCGAACAGCATGATCGCCACGGCGATGAAGATGGCCGCCGCCATCACCGGCAGGTGGCGCGCCATGCCCACCGCGGTGATCACGCTGTCCAGGGAGACCACCACGTCCACAAGCACGATCTGCGCCAGCACGCCGGTGAAGCTGACGGCCTCGACGGCGCGCCGCCGCTCGACCCCCTCGACCGTGTGGTGGATCTCGGTGGTGCCCTTGGCGAGCAGGAACAGCCCGCCGCCGAACAGCACCAGGTCGCGCGCCGACACGCCGTGCCCGGCCAGGACGAACAGCGGCGAGGTCACCGACGCCAGCCACGAGATGGTGGCGAGCAGCGCCGGCCGCGAGATCACCGCCAGCCACAGGCCAAGCCGCCGCGCCGCGTGCTGGCGCTTGCCGGGCAGGGCTTGGAGAGTACCGCGATAAACACCAGGTTGTCGATGCCGAGGACGATCTCCAGGGCGGTCAAGGTGGCGAGGCTCGCCCACATCTGGCCATCCAGCAGGAATTCCCTGGTCACCTCCGCGCGGTGACGCGCAGGGCCGGCGACGCCGGCACCAGCTGTGGTTTGCGGCCCCCCGCTCGCACCTCACTCCCCCAGCACCGCCTTCAGGTGCGCGATGCGGGCGTTGACCTCGCCGATGGACAGGGCGCGGTAGCGCTCGGGCAGGAAGCGGGAGTCGGTGCACTCCTTGACGGCCAGCATGTCCATCAGCTCCAACCGCTCGATGTGCGCCGAGGGGCGGAAGTCGGCAATCGCCTCCTCGATGCACGCCACCAGCGACGGCACGTCGCCACCGGACGCCTCGGCCGCCGCGCGCCGGGTCTCATAGAGGCGCAGCGCCCGCACCAGAATGCCTTCCATCTCATTGCCGCCGATCTGGTCGTTGTCCGGGAGCACCGGCAGCCGGGCCGGGGTGATCGGCATCTTGAGCTTGCGCGCCATGGCGGCGAACAGCCCCGCCCGCCCGGCGGCATCGCCGGGGGGAAAGAGGGGGATGTGCACGTCGAGGCGGCCCTGCCGCTTGAGGTCCACCTCCAGCAGGTCGGGGCGGGAGGTGGCGAAGATCCAGACGATCTTGCCGCGGTTGGCGGTGTTGGACATCTCCTTGGCGAGCATGGCGTAGACCCGCCCGGACAGGCCGGCGTCGGTGTCGGAGGTGCCACGCTTGCCGGTGATCTGGTCGGCCTCGTCGACGAACACCACCACCTGCCCCAGGGCGTGGAGGATGGCGAAGATCTTCTCCAGGTTGCCCTCGGTGGCGCCCACCCACTTCTCGCGGAAGTTCTTCAGGGCGACGCACGGCACCCCCACCTCCCCCGCCCAGCACTCCACCAGGTAGGTCTTGCCCGTGCCGATGCGGCCGGTGAGCAGGTACCCCATGGGGATGGCCATGGTGCGCCCGGCGCGCAGCAGCGCCGCGTCCTGGCGCAGCCACGCCTTGGCCTCGTCGTGGCCGGCGACGTCCTCCAGGCTGCGGCGCGACTCGATGAACTCCAGCCGGCCCGCCGCCTCTTTCTCGATCAACTCCTTCTTCAGGCGGGTGACGAAGGCGTGGGTGAGGCGCTCGCCGCCGGAGAGGGCGCGCCGCACCAGGGTGCGCACGTTGACCCGCGACAGCCCCACCAGGCGGTGCGCCAGGTCCTCGCGGGGGATGTCGCTGACCGCCGAGAAATCGGTGATTCCGGCGGTGAGCGCTGACAGGTAGGCATCGAGTTCCGCGGCGGCGGGAAGCTCCAGGCGGATCTTGGCCGAGTATGGCGATTCCACCAGCGAGCGGTGCAGGTCGGAGAGGTTCTCGGTGAGCAGCACGGTAGCGATGAACGCCCCCGTGATGGTGGGATCGGACGCCCAGTCGTTGAGCTGGATGAGCGTCTGGCTGGCCTCCCCCGAGACGTACAGCGCCTCGCCCTGGGGGGCGATGAAATGGGCGTAGTCGACGACCACCGCCACCTTCAGAGGGTCGGCAACGGTCTTCCCATCCACCACCTTGACCCGATGCAGCGCACCGCGCAGGAAGCGATCGACCAGTTCCAGGGCGCGGCGCGGCTCGCGGGGCAGGAGGTTGCCCAGGTCGAGCGACTCGACCTTGTCCGGCCCCAGGTCCGGCAGCGCCGCCCAGGAGGTGCCCTGAAACGTGTCGAACGTCTTGAGGAAGCGGTGAAACGCATCGCCCCCCTTGCGCACGCGGATGCCGCGGCCGCGGTCGTAGTGGATGACCACGTCGAAGGGTGCGAACATCACGTCGGTGAGAAAGCGGCGCAGCGACACGTACTGGCCCTGGGGGGTGGGTTGCAGGTCGTGCACGTCGCCGTGCAGGATGAACTGGCTGGTGGCGCCGGAGCGGAAGGCGGCGCGCACCTCCCTGGCCCAGGCTGGCAGTTCGGCCATGCTCTACCCTTTCTGGCTCGCCCGCGACCGCGGCGGGGGAGGCGGCTCGGGGGCGGTCTCGGCTGCCGGAGGCGGCTCGGGCAACCGCGGCAGCACCGCCGGCACCGCCTCCTCCTCGCCCCCCAGCGAGCGGAAGAACTCGGCGTGCTGGTCCATCCACCGGGAGGTCTCCAGCAGGGTGGAGCTGACCGCGTCCAGGCGCGCCGAGAGGAAGTCGGGGCCCCCGGCCACCGCCGACTCCTCGCCGATCAGGCGCACCTGCTGTTCGATGCGCTCCAGCTCCGCTTCTACCACGGCCAGGTTGGTGCGCGCGGTGGCCAGGTTGTCCAGCCGCTTCTTCTGGATTTCCAAAGTTGCCTGCAGGGAGCGGGCCAGCGGGCTGCCGGCCTCGGCGCCGGCGAGTCGCTCCTCCAGCCGGGCCGCTTCGTGCTCCAGCTCCCCCTCCATGACCTGGTTCAGGGTGGAGATGATCAGTTCGCGCGACGACAGCAGGCGCAGGAACAGCCACAGGAGCTGGTTGAGCGTCCCGGCCCGCAGATCCGAGAGCATGCCGGTGGAGTCCACCGGCGTGGTGATCCCCAGGATCTGCCCGCAACGTTTGAGCAGCGCCTGGTAGCGCAGCTGCGCCGCCGCCGGCAACTGGCCGAACGCCCGCTGGACGCCGGCCTCCCACCCCCGCTGGCGGGCCAGCAGCCGCTCCCCTTCCACCAGCTTCTGGAAGCGCTGGCTTGCCGACCTCATCCCCAAGAACCCCAGCTCCATGGCGGCGCCGAGCAACCAGAACCCCGGGTTGACGAAGCCCAACAGGGCGAAGGCGAGCAGCCCCATCTGGTTGACCGGCATGGCGCCGAGCAAGGGCACCCGCAGAGGGCGAGAGAACGCCGCCTTGACGAAATCCCAGTAGGCCAGCGGTTCAGTGGCCATGAGCGGCCATCGACCTCGACACCAGCGCAACCCGACTCACCGGGGACCCCCCGCCTCCACCTCGCGGAACACCCGGGTAACCTCCGCCACCGCCTCCTTGAACGCCTTCGACTCCTGCACAGCCAGCGGGTCGGCGTCCCGGGTGGGCGGGATGGCGTCGGAGATCTCGGCGGCGATGCGCCCCGGGGCGCGGGTCATGACCCACACGCGGTCGCCGAGGAACACAGCCTCCGCCAGCGAATGGGTGACGATCAGCACGGTCGCCTCCACCTCGTGCCACAACTCCATGATGAGGCGCTGCATCTCGTACCGGGTGGGCTCGTCGAGCGCCGAGAACGGCTCGTCCATGAGGATGATGCGCGGCTTCAGCACGAGGCTGCGGGCGATGGCGACGCGCTGCTGCTGGCCGCCGGAGAGTTGATGGGGGTACTTGTGCTCGTGCCCGTCCAGTCCCACCTTGGCGATCCACTCCCGGGCCAGCGCGGTCATGGCAGAGCGCGACAGACCCATCTGGGAGGCGTTCAACTCCAGACCGAACAGGACGTTGCGCAGCACCGTCAGGTGCGGGAAGGAGCTGTAGCGCTGGAACACCATGCCGCGATCGCGGCCCGGACCGATCACCCCTTCGCCGCGCACCAGCACCTGCCCCCGGGTGGGCGGGTAGACGTCCGGGAACCCCTGAATGAGATTGAGGATGGTCGATTTGCCGCACCCCGATGGACCGACGATGGCGACGAACTCGCCGTAGTTCTGGACATCGTCGATGCGGAAGGTGACGTCGCTGAGTGCGGTGAAGGCCTTCGGCGTGCCGGCGTGAAACGTCTTCTCGACGCCGCGAAACTCCACCACGGGGGGTCGGGGCGCGCTCACTTCGCCTCCCGGTAGGGGAACAGCCGGCGGCCCAACGCCGCCCAGACCTTGTCGGTGAGAAACGCCATCACCACGATGAACAGCAGCACCAGATAGATGTGCTCCCTGGGGCCGCGCCGCTGGGAGACGATGATGATCCCGCCCAACCCCTTGCCGATGTCCACCATCTCCACCAGCAGGATGTAGCTCCACCCCACCCCGAAGCCGAGGCGCAGAGCCTGGTAGATATCCGCCCACGCCACCGGCAGCAGCACCTTGCGCACCGCCTGCCAGCGGTGCGCGCCCAGCGTGTAGGCGGTCTTCAAATAGACGTCGTCGACGCCGTCCACCGCCGTCACGGTGAGCGGGAGGAGGTAGATGACGAAGGCAAGCGCGAGGAACACCACCTTCTGGCCCTCGCCGGTGCCGAACAGCGACAGCGTCAACGGCACCAGGGCCGGGATCGGCAGGTAGGCGCCGAACACCGACAGGGGGGTGAATGCCGCCCTCACCTTGGTGAACGAGCCCATGAGCACGCCCAGGGGGAAGGCAATCAATACCGCCACGGCGAATCCCGCCGCCACCCGGCCGAAAGAAACGACCAGGTTTCTCGTCAGCGCGCGGTCGAACCACAACTCCGGGAACGACGCCACCACCTCCCACGGCGACGGCAGGATGGTCGGTGAGATCCAGCGCTCCTCCGGCGCGCCGCCGGCCGTCGCCACGCTCCAGGCGGCCAGCAGCCCCAGGATCGGCAGCGCCCCCAGCGCCCACGACTGCCAGCCGGGGATGCTCTCGCGAATCGCCAGCCAGGCGCCCCGCTTCGAGCGCTTCCCCGCCTGCCCGGAAGCGGGGGCGCCGGGTTGCGGGGCCGATTCCACCCCTGCAGAAGCCGCCGTGTCGCTCACTTGGCTTCCGGGGGGTAGACGGCGATCTCGACCCGCCGGTTGAGCGCGTGGTTGAGAGCATCCTCGGGGTCAGCCGGAATGTTCCACCCCTTGCCCTCGACGATGAACTTGTTGGGGTCGAACTTGTACTTGGACACCAGCGCCTTCTTGACCGCGTTGGCGCGGTCGGTGGAGAGCGACTTGACATCCTGCTCGCGCACCCCGCGACCCTTCATGGACGAGTCGGTGTGCCCCACCACGGCGATCACCGCGCGTTCGTACTGGCCGGCCAGGCGCGCCACCTTCTCCAGCGTTGCCGCCACCGACGGGTCGTACAGCGTGTTGGCGATAGGGTTGCCCAGCTCGTCGTGCTGCGGCTCGAAGATGTTGGCGGAGTTGGGGTAGAAATTGATGCGGATGGTCTGGGTGAGAATCGGCGCCTCGGCCTGCACCTTGGCGTACGAGGTGGGCGCGAAGCTGGTACGGTACTCGTCGCGCTGGTGGGCGAACCCCCCCTCCCGGTCCAACTGCTGCAGCACCGAGAAGTCCATGACCTCGTCGAAGCGCACGGGAGTGCCAACCAGCCCCAGCTCACGGTAGACGAACGTGATGTTCTTCCACGTCCTCTCGAAGTTCGCGGGGTTGTTCGAGTTCAAGAAGAAGTCCTTGTTCTCGGCGAAGTTGGTGGAGTGGGCGTCGGCCTCCATGGCCTTGACCTCGTCGGCCTGCATGCCGTACCCCTCGGCCATCCACTGAAACGCCCTGGCGCGGAAGCTCGGGTCCTTGAGCTGCTCCATCCCCTTGAAGATGCCAGCCACCAGGCCCTTGATGACCTGCGGATGGTCCTTGGCGAAGTCCGCCCGCGCCGCCCAGACGTCGGCGATGAGCTTGTTGGCCTCGGCCGTGGTGGTGAGGATGCGCGTTCCCGCCACCTTTTCGGGGATGGTGTAGATGTCCGGGGCCCACGAAACGCAGGCGTCGATGCGCTTGTCAGAGACGAACGCCGCCGCCGCCTCGAACGCCGTCGCCGTGTACTTGTGGTTGACCTCGGAGGGCTGGATGCCGGCGTTGAGCAGCAGGTTGTTGATGAAGTACTGCGACGGGCTGTTCTGCGCGTAAACGATGGTCTTGCCCTTGAGATCCCTGACCGAGTGGATGTTGCCACGTACTACCACGCCGTCGCCGCCTGAGGACCAGTCGATCTGCTGGAAGATGCGCGGCGCCGTGCGGGAGTCGCGCATCAGCTCGGGCGCGAACAGCACCATCATGTCCAGCGTCCCCCACAGAATGTGGCTCTGGCCCGCGGCAAAGGCGTCGCGCGCCACGACGGGATCGTCGATCAGCTTCAGATTCACCTTGAAGCCGTACTCCTTGAAGAAGACGCTGTCGGCGGACGGGGCGAAGCCGTGATTCGCGGCGACGATGGGCAGCCAGCCGATCCACACGTTGATGGGAAACTGCACCACCTTGGCGGCCGGGTCCCAGTTGTACCCCGACACCCCCTTCACCGGCGGCAGCTTCTCCGCGGGCACATAGGTATACTCGGCGACGGTGGTGATCCCCTTGGCATCGGGGGCCTCGACCTTCCCCTGCTGCGCCTTGAAGGCGTCGATGTCCACCGGTTTGGCCGCCCCCTTGCCCGACGGCATGAGGACGTCGCGGAAGTAGTAGGCGGCGCCGCCCACCAGGGCGAGCACGAAGAGGACAAGCACCAGCTTGCCCAGGGCGGTCGGTCCAACGCTCTTTTCACCGGTCATGGCCTGCTCCTTCCCCTGTTCTCTCGCGGCGAGAAAACCGGCGCGCCGCTGCCACGCGGCAGCTCCGGTCGCCGCCGTCCTACTGCTTCTCCGTCTCGGGACCCATGTCGCGCACCGGCGCCGGGGCGGGTGCCGCCTCAGCCTCTGGCGCGGCCGCCGCCGGCATCTCCAGACCGTACGCGGCAGCAAACTCGGTCAGCGCCTGGTCCGCCAGCGCCTGCTGCTCCGCCTCCAGGAGCTGCACCTGCGAAGTATCGATCGTCGACGCCGCCACCCGCGCCTTGCCCGCCGCCTTGTCCCGCCGCTCGGAGAGGTACTCCTCGACGCGGTTCAAGGTATCGCCCGCCCCGCCGATGGAAGAGATCATGCCGTTGGCCATCTCCTGCAGCTCGGCCTGCGCCTCCAGCATCTCGGTCTCGGAGAGCATGCGCTTGAGCTGCTCGATCTTGCCCTGCGCCTCACGCACCGACACGTCGCGCGCCTGGACGAGCTTCCTGTAGGTCGCCTCGGCCGCCTCCAGCTGGCGGCGGTTCTCCTCCAGCTGCTCCTTGACGGTCTTGAGCTGCAGGGCGTACTGCCCGGCGGCGTTGCGATTGCCCACCTTGAGGTTGGCCGCCGCCTTGGCCGCGAGATCGCGCTCCTGCGTCTCCAGGTTCTTGATCTGCCTGATCAGCCGCTCGCAGAACCCGGCGTGGGTCGCCAGGTTGTCGTTGAAGCGGGCGATCTGCTGGCGCAGGTTCTCCTTCTCCGCCTCGATCAGGGCCCGCGGGTTGGCGCGCTCCAGCCCGGAGATGAAGAGACTCAGGAAGCCACGAATCAGGTTTCCGATGCGGCGAAACATACCGTCCCCCTTCTTGTCCCGGGGCCGCCATCGCCCCGTTGCAGCGTTGGTCCTCTTCGACGTGGGTACGTATCGCCGTCGCGAGGGTGTACAAGGTAGGAGGGTAGCAATCGCCGCGACGCAGTGTCAACGCCGCCCCCCTCGCCCGCTCCTGCCGCGGCGCGGCCCCCCTGGCCGCACCTCCGGGTACGCTCCATGTCTCGCCCTACAGCAGGATCCCGGCGATGGTGGCGTTCATGCAGGTGGCCAGCGCCCCGCCCAGCATCGCCTTGATCCCCACCCTGGCGAGGTCGGCCTTGCGGCTGGGAGCGATGGCGGAGATGCCGCCGATCTGGATGCCCACCGAGGAGAAGTTGGCGAAGCCGCACAGCGCGTACGTTGCGATGATCTCGGCGCGGTCGCCGATGGCACCCCCCTGGATGTAGCTCGCGAGCTCGCCGTAGGCGACGAACTCATTGAGCGAGAGCTTGATACCCAACAGATTGCCGACCGCCCCGGCGTCCGCCCACGGCACCCCCATGACGAAGGCCAGGGGACGCAACAGCGTGCCGAAGAGGGTGCGCAGCGAGCCCGGAAAAACTCCCTGGTACTCCCCCACCGCCGGCGACAGCCCGGCCGTGCCGTACGCGGCCCAGGCGCCGCCCAGCAGCTTGCCGTCCACCAGCGCATCCCCCCAGTTCAGGAACACGTCCACCACGGCGATCAGGGCGATGAACCCGACCAGCATGGCGCCCACGTTCAAGGCCAGCTTGAAGCCGTCGCTGATGCCATTGGTGGCCGCCTCGACGGCGTTGCTGCCCACCGGGATGTCGGGCACCTTGACATCGCCGGCGGTTTGCGACGACTCGCGCTCGGGAAAGAGGATCTTGCCCATCACCAGCGCCGCCGGCGCCCCCATCACCGAGGCGGCGATCAGGTGCGCCGCCGGGATGCCCATGGCGATGTACCCCGCCAGCACCCCGCCGGCGATGGTGGCGAAGCCGCCCACCATCACGGTGAGCAACTCCGAACGCGTCAACCCCTCGAGAAACGGCTTGATGAGCAGCGGCGCCTCGGTCTGCCCGACGAAGATGTTGGCCGAGCAGGACAGCGTCTCGGAACCGGAGGTGCCGATCGTCCAGCGCATGAAGCGCGCCAGCGCCTCGATCACCCGCTGCATGATGCCGAGGTAGTACAGCACCCCCATGAACCCGCCGAAGAAGATGATCGTCGGCAACACCTTGAAGGCGAACTGAAAACCGAAGCCCGGCCAGGCGGCGCCCTCGCCGGTGAAGTAGTGGGCGGGGTCGGCCAGGTTGCCGAACAGGAAGCGGGCACCGTAGTCGGACAGGTTGAGAAACTTGGACACCTGGTCCGAGAATGCCGCGAAGATGCGCTGGCCGTGCCACCCATGCGCCACCAGCGCCGCCACGCCGCATGCCACCAGCACCACCGCCAGCAGCGGCTGTGCCCGCGGCGCCACCTGCGCCCGCCCGTTGGCCAGCAGCAGGGCCAGCGCCACCGCGACGCCCCACAGCGTCGCCGAGGCGTCCAGCAACGCCAGCACCGCGGCCCCGCCCGCGGCGGCCACGGCGAGAACCGCCACGGCAGCCCATGGGCGCGGCTCGACGCCCGGCCAGCGCCGCAGCAGGTACGCCGCCAGCAGGGCGGCCAGCACCACCATACCGGTGAACGACAGGGCATCCTGGCGCAACACGATCACCGCGAACAGCAGTTGCAGTGAAAGCCCCCACGCCACCGGGCGCAGGCGCACCTCGCGGCGGTGGTACGACAGCGCCCACGCCAGGCCGAGGATGACCACCAGTCCGAGCACACTGACAAGCTGCATGCGCGCGCCTCCCCTCCGGGCAACCGACGGACGACACTGTACACCGGCTGGGGCAGCCGGTGGGGCGTCGCCCCCCAACGGCAGCAGCGGACCTGGCGCACCTCGCCGCTGGCCGTTCCGAGCGTCGGTCGGGGACCTTGCGCTGCTCGCCCCGGCCGACCGACCCCTTGTCGCCCCCGAAAACCTCAGGCGCACTCCCCGGGGTCTTGACGGGAGGATCCTTGACAGGTGCCAGGGGGGAACGATACGTTGTCAAGAATTGGAAGAGGGTAGAGACCATGAGAGAGAGAGACGAATGGCCCTTAGCGCCGGGGTATCGGAATGCTGGCGCCTGTGCTGCTCGGCGGCAAGGAAGGTCACTGTCCGTGCGTACACGCTCATGAACTCAAACAGGCACAATGTTCACAGGGCTTCTAGGCTTCAAAGTCAACGCGCCGGCCTTGGTGCGCTCATCGCGTTGCCTTTCAGCCTTATCTTGGCCTCTCTCGCTTCCCCCGCTATCGCCTGCTGGTGGGTGGTTGAGTACGACAACGATTGCCAGTGG
>JBBINC010000037.1:0-23144 GCA_037444085.1 Acidobacteriota bacterium
CGATCCTACTCCCGACACTCGCACGATCACGGTGGCGGCGGCCAATCAGCCGCCAGATGGGGTCATCACCTCGCCGGCGGGCAACGTGACGATCACGGCCGGGCAGGCGGTGACTTTTGCGGGCAGCGTCAGCGACCCCGACGGCGATGAGGTGACGGTGGTATGGAATTTTGGCGATGGCGTCTCGTCCGCGCAACTCAACCCCGGGGCGCATACCTACGTCACCGCCGGAACGTTCACGGTTACGTTCACGGCCACCGACGCCAAGGGGCTGGCCGATCCCACCCCCGACACCCGCGTCATCTCCGTGCATCCCGCCGCCACGGCCACCTTGTCGCGCGTGCAGGGCGAGATCTTCGACCTCTTCTGCATCGGCTGCCACCCCCCCAACGGAGGGCTCGACCTGGAGCGGGGGAACAGCCACGGGAACCTGGTCAATGTGCCGTCCACCCAGCAGCCGGCGCTGGTGCGGGTCAAGCCGGGGGATCCCGACGCCTCCTACCTGTATCGCAAGATCAATGGTGGTCCGGGGATAAGCGGCAGTCGCATGCCTCAGGGGGGGCCGTTTCTGTCCACCGAGAAGACGCAGCTGCTGCGGGATTGGATCATCGCCGGTGCTCCCGACCAGTAGTGCGCGGGCAAGGCGCGTGGGGTGGGTACTGGCGTTGGCCGCGGCACTCACGCTCGGGTGTGGCGAGGTCAAGCCACTCGCGACCGGCCCGGACGACGAAGCTCCGGATCCGGCGGCGACCTTCACGCGAGTGCAAGGCGAGGTCCTTGCGGTTTCCTGCGCCCTCTCCGGCTGCCACAGTGGCGCGGCGCCTGCCTCGAACCTGGATCTATCAGCAACCGCAGCCTACGCCAACGTCGTGCGTGTGCCGGCGGTGCAGCGCGCTGGGTTGAACCGGGTCGAGCCGGGCGACGCGGAGCGCTCGTACCTGGTCAAGAAAATGCGCGGCGATGCCGACATCTCTGGCGGGCGCATGCCCCCCGGCGGCCCGTACGTGGAGGCGCAGGTACGGCTGGTGAGCGACTGGGTGCGCCGCGGCGCCCCTCGCGACTAGGTGAAGGAGGGCGTTGTGGGCGTGCTTCGCAGGTGGCGGGTGGCGGTGTCCGGAGGGCTCTGGCTGGCGGTGGCCGGGACCGCGATGGCGGAGAACCGGGTGGTGAACTTCCCCACCCACCTTCCGGTGGGGCGGGGGACGCTGCAAGTGGTGTTCACGCATCGCTTTGCGCAGACGGTGGCGGACGCCGGGGCGCGTGAGCTGTTCGGCCTCGACTCCAGTGCCGATGTGGGCATTGGGCTGGACCTGGGCCTGGGGCGGAACCTCGAGGTGAGCCTGTACCGATCGTCGTTCTTCAAGCAGCTGGAGGGTGCGGCCAAGCTTACCCTGGCGCGGCAGGAGGGTGGGTCGCCCGTGGGTCTGGCCGTTCGGGTGGGGAGCGGCTATCGCGCCGCGCGCGGGGTGGAGGAGCGCTGGCTGGGGTTCGCGCAGGTGATCCTGGCGCGCCGCCTGTTTGAGAGCCTGGAGGTGTACGCGATACCGTCGTTCGCCTCGGACACGCCGAGCCTGCGCCGCGCCGCCAATGTGGGCATCGCCGCCGCCTGGCACTGGCGCAGGGCGTGGGACGTGCGAGTGGAGGTCGCCCCGGCCAACCGCGACGCCCCGAGTGGGACGGCAGCGTGGGCGTTGGGGGTGGTCAAGCGGGTGCCGGGGCACGAGTTCCTCATCTTCCTCGGGAATTCGCGAGCGACGACCGTTGATCTGCTCACCGGGACGGATCTGCCGGGCGGGTACGAGACCGGCGACCTTCGACTGGGTTTCAACATCACCCGTCGCTTTCCGGAGTGAGTTCGCCGGCGGCTGTGCAGCGATGGGAACACAGCCGGACTGGCCCGTGTTGCTCAGGCGGTGAGGGACGGGCGAATGTCGGGAACGTTGAAGAGCGTGGCTCTCTCAGTGGCGTTGGGCGCCGCTGCATGGAGCTGCGGCGGAGCTGGCCGGAGCTCATCGCCGCCGGGCGCGGCTGCGGACCAGGTGCCCGATATCCTGGCGGTGAGTGGCGCGGAGTTGATGCAACGGGTGCGCAACTCAGCCGCCGAGGTGGTATTGGTCAACGTCTGGGCGACCTGGTGCATGCCCTGCCGGGAGGAGTTCCCGGCTCTGGTGCAACTGGCGCAGACTCTGCCCAGGGAACGCCTGGACCTGGTGCTGGTGTCGGTCGATTTCCCGGATCAGGTGGAGGCGGCGCGGAGTTTCCTTTCCGGTCAAGGAGTCGCGTTCCCCTCGTACCTGAAGGAGGGGAGCGACGAGGAGTTCATCAACGCACTGTCCGAGCGCTGGTCCGGCGCGCTGCCGGCGACGTTGGTGTTCAACCACAAGAGGGATCTGGTACGGTTCTGGGAGGGCGGCGCCAGCCTTGAGGAGTTTCGCGCCGCCGTCGAGGCCGCCGCGGAATCGAGCAACGGAAAGGGAGGGCAAGGATGAAGAGAGTTTTGATCCTGGCAGCGATGGTGGGAATGGTGGCGGGCGCGGCGACGGCGCTGGAACTGGGCGACCCGGCCCCATCCACGACGGTGAAGATGAAGGACGTGAGCGGACGAATGCTGTCAATCGCCGAGGTGCAGGGAGTCAAGGGCACCATGGTGATGTTCTCCTGCAACGCCTGCCCGTGGGTGAAAGCATGGGAGACGCGCATCGCCGAGCTGGGGAACCAGGCGCAGGAGATGGGGTTCGGGGTCATGGTCATCAACCCCAATGATCCCGCCAAGGTGCCCGAAGACTCCTACGAGGTGATGCAGCAGCGCGCCAAGGAGCGCGGCTTCGCCTTTCCGTACGTGGTGGACGACACCTCCGGGGTGGCGAAGGCGTTCGGTGCTACTCGCACCCCCGAGGTGTTCCTCTTCGACGCGGCCGGCAAGCTGGCCTACCACGGCGCTATCGATGACAACGCCCGCGAGCCCGAGAAGGTGGAGAAGCGCTACCTGGCGGACGCTCTCCAGGCGGTGGCGCAGGGCCAGCGGGTCCCCGTGGCCGAAACCAAGGCGCTGGGCTGCACCATCAAGTGGCGCTGAGCGCCGGCGCCTCCTAGGCGGCGCCGGCCGCGGCGCTGGTCAGGGTTGTGGTGTGTAGATGGCGAGTGTCGTGCAGGGGTTTTGAGAGGTAACGCCGGCGGGTGAAGGACTCCCGCTTCTCCCCGTGTCCTGACGTGGCGGTGCCTGCGCCGCGTCCCTTGCGGGGGCATCTGCCTCACCGCAGGGGATGAGCGCTACTCCTCCTCGATGAGGCGGGTGGAGAGGTAGCGCTCGCCCCGGTCGCAGGCGGCGGCCACGACCACTTTTTCGCTACCCAGGCGGCGCGCCTCCGCCAGTGCGACGTGCAGCGCCGCTCCGGCGGAGGGGCCGCAGAAGATCCCCTCGTCCCGCATCAGCCGGCGCGCCGCACGGAAGGCGTCGTCATCCGTCACCTGGACGTGGCCGTGGATGCGCTCGGGCTCCCAGATGGGAGGGGTGTACGAGCCGTCGAGGTGGAGAAGGCCCTCGATGCGCGAGTGGGCGTCGGCCGGCTCGACGGCGACGATGCGGGTGGCCAGGCCGGCCCCGGCAAGGCGCCGGGACACACCCATGAGCATGCCTCCGGTCCCTACCCCGGCCACGAAACAGTCCAGCCTGCCGGCGGTCTGGACCACCAACTCGGCGCCGGTGCCCTCGTAGTGGGCCAGCCAGTTGCCTGGGTCGCCATTCTGGTTGAGGTAGAAGTACCTCTCGGTATCGTGCGCGGCCTCCTCGGCCGCCCAGATGTGAGAGTTCTGGTCGTGCCCCGAGGTCAACACGACCTCGGTGCCCCAGGCCTTCATGATCTTGCGGCGTTCGATGGACTTGGTCTCGGGCATGAAGATCCGCGAGCGGTAGCCCAGCACTCGCGCGATCATTCCCAGGGCGATGCCGGTGTTCCCGGAGGAGGCATCGATGATGATGTGGTGGGGTTTGAGTCTGCCCTCGGCCCGGGCGCGCTCGAGGATCGTCTTGACGATGCGGTCCTTCAGCGATCCGGAGGGATTCCACGCCTCCATCTTGAGGTAGACCGCCGCCATCCCCGGCTCAACCATGCGGCGGACGGGAAGCAGGGGCGTGTTGCCGATGCAATCGATCACGCTTGACGGATCCACGGACACTCCACCATGATGCCGGCCTCGCGCGCCGGCAGATCGCCAAGGATACACCCACTCGGCACCTGCGGGAACGCGCGCGGGAGGAGGCACCATGGCAGCAGGAGACGGCGGGCCCGGGCGGGACGACCTCGGCCCTGAGGAGTTGGAGGCGGCGCTGGCGAAGGTCGCCGCGTGGGTCGCGGCCTACCGCAGGACGGTCGCCTCCCTCCCGGTCTTGCCGCGGGTCCAGCCCGGGGAGATTCGCCACGCCCTCCCGCTGGAACCGCCCCAGCACGGCGATGCGGTAGAACGCTGGCTCGAGGACCTGGATCGCATCGTCATGCGCGGCGTGACGCACTGGAACCATCCGGGCTTCCTGGCCTACTTCGGAATCAGCGGATCAGCGCCAGGCATCCTCGCCGAGACCGTCGCTGCCGCTCTCAACGTCAACGGCATGCTATGGAAGACGTGCCCGGCGCTGACCGAGCTGGAGCAGGTGGTGGTGGGGTGGTACGCCCGCGCCCTCGGTTTGCCGGCCGAGTGGTTCGGGATGATCACCGACACCGCCTCCACCTCGACCCTGGTGGCGCTCACCGCGGCGCGTGAGGCGGCGGGGGCGGACGTGCGGGAGGAGGGGTTGACGGGCATTCGCCCGCTGGTGTTGTACTGCTCCGAGGAAGCGCACTCGTCGGTTGAGAAGGCGGCCATCGTGCTTGGGGTTGGGCGTCGCCACGTGCGGAGAATCCCCACCGACGACCGCTTTCGCATGAAGCCCGACGCGCTGGACCACGCTCTGCGGGAGGATCGTAACGCAGGAAGGCTGCCGTTCGCCGCGGTGGCGACCGTTGGAACCACGTCCGCCACGGCCGTCGACCCGGTGCCGGCGATCGCGGAGGTTTGCCGCCGGCACGGCATCTGGCTGCACGTCGACGCCGCCTATGCCGGCAGTGCGGCGGTGGCGGAGGAGTTCCGCTGGGCGCTGGACGGCTGCCATGAGGCCGACTCGTTGGTGGCCAACCCACACAAGTGGCTGTTCGCTCCCATCGATTGCTCGGTGCTCATGACCTCTCGGCCCGAGGTGTTTCGCAGCGCCCTCGCGCTGGTGCCCGAGTACCTGCGCACCGACGCCACCGGGGTCGTGGATCTGATGGACTACTCCTTCCAGCTCGGGCGGCGGTTCCGGGCCTTGAAGCTGTGGTTCGTGTTCCGCCACTTCGGGACGGAAGGGCTCAAGGAGGCGGTGCGGCGCCACGTACGCCTGGCGCGCGCGTTTGCCGCGCGGGTGGACGAGCATCCGGCCTTCGAGCGCCTGGCGCCGGTGCCGTTCTCGGTGGTCTGCTTCCGCGTGCGCCCCCCCGGAATGAGTGACGAGGCGGAAGTGGAGCGCTTCAACCTGGCGGTGCTGGAGCGCATCAACGCCCGCGGCGAGGCCTACCTCTCGCACACGCGGCTGAAAGGGAAGCTGTGCCTGCGCGTTGCCGTGGGCAACCTGGCGACACGTGAGCATCACCTGGATCGAACGTTCGCGCTTCTGCGCGAGGAGGCTGGGCTACAATGAGCCCCCCTCGAAGTGGAGGAGGAAGGAGTGGCCGTGAACGATCCCGACATGCCCGGAGTTGTGGAAGCGGCTGATCCTGGGTTCTCGGAGCTCTTCGACCCGACGCACGTTGTCGCCGACCTGCGAGAAGAGAGCCGGGAGACCGTCATCTCTGCCATCGTGGCGAGAGTTGGCGAGCTGGGCCTGGTCAGCGACGCACGATGGCTGGAGACGGCACTGACCGAGCGGGAGCGGATGGTGCCGACGGCGATGCCGAATGGCGTGGCGTTCCTGCATGCGCGCCACCGGGCCGCCGAGAAGTTCCCGCGGCAGTTTCTCTTCCTGGCTCGCTCGAAGAAGGGGGTGGCGTTCGGTTCCCCGGACGAGCGCCCGACGCACCTCTTCTTCCTGCTGGCGCTGCGCAAGGACATGGCGCATCTGCGGTGGCTGGCGCGCCTGTCGTGGATCTGCCGCAACCGCACCACCGTCGCCAACCTGGTCAAGGCCGCGGATGGCGACGAGATTGCCAGGTTGCTGCGCTACGCGGTCGAGGAGCTGCCGGGAAACCTCAGACAGCGCCCGTAGTCACCTGGCCCCCGCCGGTTGGCGTGCGATGCCGGGAGACGCCCGAGAGATACTGTTGTCCCGTGCCTCCCCCGGTCATCGAACGGGGCACCCCCTGCCCACCTCCCCGCCTGCCCACCCTGCCGCCAGGCGAGTACCGGTGCCGTCAGCCCCAGCTCGGCATTCCCCCTTTTCGTCCAGGCGCAACGGAATCCGCCTTCCTGCCGGAACGCCGTTGAATCCTCCGGGCTCAGTTAGTTCAGGTAGCCAACCAGGGTACGAGCCTTGGCGCTGCGCCGCAGCTTGGCCAGCGCCTGGCTTTCGATCTGCCGGACCCGCTCCCGGGAGATCCCCAGACGTTCGCCGATCTCCCGCAGGGTGCGGGGCTGGTCGTCGGTAAGGCCGAAGCGGAGGGTGAGCACCTCGCGTTCCTTCTCCGACAGCTCGCCCAGGACCTCGCGCAGAGTGTCCTCGAACGACTGGCGCAATACCTCCTCGTCAGTGTCCGGTACGACGTACTGCTCCAGCAGGTCGCCGAACTCCGCCTCACCCTCCTCGTCCACCGGCTGGTTGAGCGACAGAAGGCTCTGGTTCGACGAGAGCAGCAGGCGGACATCCTCGGGACTCATGTCCAGTTCATCGGCGAGTTCATCGTCGTTGGGGGCGCGCTCCAGCTCTCGTCCCAGGGCTTGCCTGGAGCGCTCCAGCCGATAAAGGAGGTTGGCCTGCTTCTGCGGCAGGCGGAAGGTCGCCCCGTGTTCGGAAAGGGCGTGCAGGATGGCCTGTCGTATCCACCAGACCGCGTATGTGATGAACTTCACGTTGCGGTCCGGATCGAACTTGGAGGCCGCCTGGATGAGGCCGATGTTGCCCTCATTGATGAGGTCCAGGAGCGGAACGCGGGCGTGGCGGAAGCGCTTGGCGTAGGCGACCACGAAGCGCAGGTTCGACTCGACGAGGCTGCGCAGCGCCGCCGGGTCCCCGGCCTGGATGCGGACCCCCAATTCCTTCTCCTCCTCGGGAGTGAGCTGTCGAAAGCGACCGATCTCGTGCAGGTAGCGGCGAAGAAGGGTCGCCTCGGGATCGTTGAAGTCCCGGTCTTTGATCACTCCTCCTCGCTGGGCACCAGGCCTCCGGCGGGGCGGGGCACCAGCGCGTTGGCCCGGCCGATCATGGTGCGCCGGGTCGTCTCCCGCTCCAGCAACTCCTGAAGCTGCGCCACCTGCCTGGTGAGAGTGTCGATCTGCTGCTTCATCCCGAGGATGACCTCGACTCCCGCGAGGTTGACTCCCATGTCGCGGGTGAGGGCGAGGATGAACTCCAGTCGCTCGCACGCCTCGTGGTCGTACAGGCGCGTGTTGCCCTCGCTGCGCGTGGGCTGGAGCAATCCCTCGCGTTCGTACAGCCGCAGGGTCTGAGGATGGATGTCATAGCGGCTGGCGACCCAGCTGATCATGTGGTAGCGGCGGGACGACGAGGGAGTCATGGTCCCTCCTGGTGCACCGGGATGGTGCGGCGCTGGGATGCCGCGGCCTTGGGCATGTGAACGCGAAGGACCCCGCTGCGCAGGCTCGCTCGGGGCTTGCCGGTGACTTCGACGGGCAGCGGGATGTGACGGGAGAAGGCGCCGCGTGGCCGCTCCATGCGCAGGTACCGGGCATCTTCGCCCGCTCCCGCGGGCCGCCGTCCGGTCACAATCAGCTCGTGATCGTCGAGGCGGAGTGAGATGTCTGCGGATCGGGCGCCCGGCAATTCGATCTCGACAACGACCTCCCCGGCGCTCTCCCACACGTCGACGGCGGGCTCCAGGCCGGTCGCCTCGGGCCACAGACCGGTCCCCGTGGAGGGCGACTCGGCGCGGTCGACAGCCTCGCGCAAGCGGTTCCTCAGCGCCAGCAGTTCCTGTACGAGGCGGATGTCCAGGGCCACGGCCTCTACTCCCCCCTGGGTCAGTTGCTGGGTTTCGATTCTACGTCAACGTACTCCGCATCGACCACGTCGTCGTCGGAACCAGCGGCACGGGTCGAGCCTCCCCCTCCGACGGCTTCTTCTTTGGCTGGTGCGGCGGCCCGGTAGATCTCCTCGGCGAGACGGTGCGAGGCCTTGGTGAGGCGGTCATGGGCCGCATCCATCGCGTCCTTCCTGCCTTCCTGGAGCGCCTTGCGGGCGTCAGCGAGGGCAGCCTCGATGTCGGAGCGCTGCGTTTCGGGGAGCTTCTCCTTGTGCTCGTCGAGGAGCTTCTGGGTTGAATAGGCGAGGGCGTCCAGCCGGTTGCGGGACTCGACCTCGGCGCGCCGCTCCTGATCCTCGGTGGCGTGCTGCTCGGCTTCGTTGACCATGCGCTGGATCTCGCTCTCGCTGAGGCCCGACGAGGAGGTGATTTGAATGCGCTGCTCCTTCCCCGTCCCCAGATCCTTCGCCGAGACGTGCAATATGCCGTTGGCGTCGATGTCGAAGGTGACTTCGACCTGCGGGATTCCGCGGGGAGCCGGCGGAATCCCGACGAGGTGGAAGCGGCCCAGGGTGCGGTTGTCGCGGGCCATGGGGCGCTCGCCCTGGAGGACGTGGATCTCCACCTGGGTCTGGTTGTCGTCGGCGGTGGAGTACACCTTCGCCTTTCGGGTCGGGATGGTGGTATTGCGTGGGATGACCACGTCGCTGACGCCGCCCAGGGTTTCCACGCCCAGCGACAGGGGTGTGACATCCAGGAGGAGGAGGTCGCGCACCTCGCCCATGAGCACCCCGGCCTGCACGGCGGCGCCGATGGCGACAACCTCATCGGGGTTGACCCCCTTGTGGGGCTCCTTGCCGAAGAGCTCTTGCACCAGTCGCTGCACGGCCGGGATGCGCGTCGAGCCGCCCACCAACACAACCTCGTCGACGTCCTTGGGCTCCAGGCCGGCGTCCTTGAGCGCCTGCCGGCACGGCCCCGCGGTGCGCTGAATGATGTCGCCGGCGAGTTGTTCGAAGCGCGAGCGAGTGAGCTTGACGTTAAGGTGCTTGGGCCCCGAGGCGTCGGCCGTGATGAACGGCAGATTGATGTCCGTCTCCTGCGTCGAGGAGAGCTCGCACTTGGCCTTCTCCGCAGCCTCCTTGAGGCGCTGGAGGGCCATACGGTCCTTGGACAGGTCGATGCCCTGGTCCTTGCGAAACTCCTCGACGAGCCAGTCGATCAGGCGCTGGTCGATGTCATCCCCGCCCAAGTGGGTGTCGCCATTGGTCGCCTTCACCTCGACGACGCCCTCGCCAACCTCCAGAATGGAAATGTCGAAGGTGCCGCCGCCGAAGTCGTAGACCGCGATGATCTCATCCTTTTTCTTGTCGAGGCCGTAGGCCAGCGCGGCGGCGGTGGGCTCGTTGACCAGGCGCACCACCTCCAGGCCAGCGATCTGACCGGCGTCCTTGGTGGCCTGCCTCTGGGCGTCGTTGAAGTAGGCGGGGACGGTGATCACCGCCTTGTGGACCTTCTCGCCGAGGTAGTCTTCTGCGGCCCCCTTGAGCTTCTGCAGCACCATGGCCGAGATCTCCGGCGGCGAGAAGACCTTGCCGTCCGCTTCGAGGCGTGCCGTGTCGTTCTCACCGCGCACGACACGAAACGGCAGGGTGCGCGCTTCCTGCGCCACCTCGTCGTGCCGCCGGCCCATGAGGCGCTTGATGGAGAAAATGGTGCGCTCCGGGTTGGTCACCGCCTGCCGCTTGGCCAACTGGCCCACCAGGCGCTCTCCTCCGGATGCGAACGCCACCACCGATGGGGTGGTTCGACTGCCCTCCTGGTTGGCGATGACGGCGGGCTTCCCGCCTTCCATGACCGCGACAACCGAGTTCGTCGTTCCCAGGTCGATGCCGATGATTTTCGACATTGATGAAGTCCTCCTCAAAAAACCAACACGTGGAAGTGTAGAACCTGAGCGGGATCTTGTCAAGGTCCGAGGAGCGATACTCCGGACCCCATTTCGACCTTCTCACGCGGGTCGAGGGCGTGGTGGGAGAGAATCAACTCTGGATCGGGCGACCCGGCTTCTCCGCTGCCGGCGAGGATGAGCGAGTTCTCCCGCAAGATGTACTGGTAGGGGCGCCCCCAGGGATCCTTGGCGGTGCGGGGGTCGAGGTGGCGGGTGCTGACCAGCTCGGACAGGGTTCCAGGCAGGGAACCGGCGAGGCTGGCATGGGCGTGCAGCGCCTCCCACAGTCCTTCCATGCGGGCGCGGGAAACCGAGACCAGGATCCTGGGCGTCAGCTTCGGGCACGGGCCGGCGATCGGGTTCAGGGGGTTGTGCCGTGCCACAAGCAGGGAGGACACGAACAGTGGGACGAGAAGCAGGAGCAGCCACGGAAAGCCCTGCACCGAACGGGAGGCACGTGTCGGCACGGCGTCGCGGCGGGTGGCTCGCACCAGTTCGAGCCGGTTCGCCTCACGGATTAGACCGCGTGTGAGCAAGGTGTACAGTGCCTTGCAGGTGTCGAACTCACCCAGGGAGCTGTTCTTGATGACTTCCTCCACCGAGCTGAACCCGTCCACGAGTTGCAGCACGGTGTGCTCGCTGGGGCCAATCCGGACTCGGCCTGGCTGGACGGGCGGTTCGGGTGAGTCCTGCTGCAGATCCAGGTCGATCAGATCATCCTCGCCCTCGATGATTTCCACGCCGCTGGCGGCTGGCGTGGGCACGAAGAACATGCCGCGGTGGGGGATGCGGCGCTCGATGATCGGCCACTCGTCGAGCATCCGCGCCCCCTCCATGAGAATCGACTCGGCGGTGATCGGCACCACCAGATCTGGGTCGTAGTCGACCGAGACTTCCTGCGAGAAGTTGTAGTCCCCGTCCTGCCAGCGGAAGACGCGAAAGATGATCTGCAACGTCTGGCGCTGCAGCGCCTCGCGCAGCGCATCGCGGTCGAGGGATTTGCGGCGCAGGAGCACGCGCCCGAGGCGTTCCAGGGTCTCCATCTGCTCCTTGAGAGAGGCGGAGAGCTCCTCGCTACTGATCGCACCGGTCTTGATGAGGATCTGTCCCAGGCGGTCTTCGAGGCGGTCGTTGAGGGAGTCGGCGGCCACCACCCTGCCGTCGACGAACGAGATGGTGACCACATCGTCGGGGGAGCGGAGGGAGAGTACGCCGGTCTTGCGCTGCAGGCCGATGAGCTGAAAGATATCGGCGAGGGAGAAGTCCCTCAAGGTCCCTTCCAGCGCCATGCCTACCTCGCCTCCGTTCGCGCCAGGTGTGCCGCCGCCAGCGCTGCCGTGAAGACTGCGCCTGCCAGAACCGAAACCGGCCAGATGGAAACCTGCAGCAGGGCGGGGCTCACGTACAGGGGGAACCACAGCGCTCCAAGGGCGATGGCGCCCACCGACAGCGCGGCAAGAAGAAGGCCGAGCCGCGGCCTGCCGTGGAAGAGCAAACCGAGCCCGGGCAACAGCAGATCGGCCACCCGCCGCTCCAGGCTCAGTCCGATGCGGCGACGCGCCAGTTGACGGCGCTTGGCAAGCTGCACGTCGATGGCCACCATGTCCTTCTTGAGGAATATGTTGGTGCACTGCGAACAATAGGTCTGACTCTCGGTGGCCAGCCGGCAGCGCCGGCAGAACGCGCGCCCGCACTTGGCGCAGGCCGTGGCGAGTCCTCCTCCCTTCTCGCGCAGCAGCGAGTGCACGATGGCGATCACCAGGGCGAGCAGCGCGGCGAGGGTGAGGGGATGACCGAGGCTGCGCTCGACGACGAGCGGTGGTCGGACCAGCCCCCGGTTGATCAGCAGGACCCGCTCCTTGCTCGCCAGCAACCGGGCAGCGTCAAAGTTCGTGAAGGTCGGGAGGATGATCTGGTGCTCACGGCCGCGGGAAAGCGCCCGAACCCGCCGCTGGTCCGCGGCCAGCGCCTGCTGAAGAGCCTCGTCACTCTCCCGGAAGTTGTAGGTGTGGGCCAGGGTGAGCGACAGGTTGAAGCCGACGACGGCGCGGTCCGAGCTGGCCTCGCGCGCCCGCTGGAACGACTCGAGGGCGGCGTGGTACTCGCCGAGCAGAAAATGCACGGTGCCCTGACCCAGCAGCAGATCGCCGTGGTTGGGGTCCAGGCGCAAACCTTCGCGGTACGCCCAGAGCGCAGCGTCGAGGCGGCCGTGGGCGCGGAAGGTGTCGCCACGCAGGCGGTGAAAACCGGGTTGATCTCCGAACACATCCACCAGTCCGGCCAGTTCGTCTGGAGCGCGGGCATCCCAGCGATGCTCATCCAGCGACGCGGCGGCGCGGCTGACCGGATCGCCGGGGAAACTCACGCCGCTCACACCCCACTCGATCAGCGTCGGGGCGGCGGCGACGAGAAGAAGGGCAAACACGCCGAGGGCGCGGTGCAACCTGTCCAGGTACGCCCAGCCCAGGGCGAGAAGCCACAGCATGAGGAAGACGACATCCAGGCTGATGAAGATCGGCAGCGAAATAGCGAGGAGGGCAACGCAGACGCCGTTGGGACCCAGGCGCCACGAGCCGGTGGTCTCGATCAGGTCATGCCAGACCAAAGGAGTGACCCGCCGCAGGGCCAGGACTCCCCACAGGAGAAAGGCGCCCAGTATGGCGATGAGCGTCGCGAGGACGAGACTCGCACCGACGACGGCAGCCATGCGGGCGTCCCGGACAAGCGCCCACCCCCCGTGCCACAAGGCGACCATCGCCGCGGGCAGTGCTGCCCGCTTGAGGTCGAGGGCGGCCTGCGCGAACCGGGGCTCGGGGGCGCCCGGATCGAGCGACGCGGCGCATTGCAGCACCAGACGCGCCTGGGGCGGCGGCAGGGCGCGCGCGTGCAGCACCAGCGCGACGCTGGCGGCCGTCGCCCGTTGTACATCGAACGACGCGGCGACCCGCCGCAGCGCGTCGCAGTTCTGCCGCAGGTCCCCCTCATCAAGCGGGTCCAGGGCGCCAGCGAGCCGAGCCCAGGCGCGATCGAGTTCTCCGGGAGGCCCCGGGACGCTCCCCTGCGCGGCGGCCGGGGAGGCCGCCAGTAGGGCTACGAGCACGCCGGCGCTAGCGAGTCGCCGCCACGAACAGGGAGCGCAGTTGAAAGAGAACATCGTCAAGATAGCGGGTCTCCTCGGTACTCAACGGGGCGCCCATGCGGCTCCGGACCACACCCAGCAAGTCGATGTAATAGCGTGCACCCTCGAGATCGCGCCCGCGGCCGGGGAGCTGGCCGGAGAGGAGCGCGGCCGCCGGTTGCGCCAGGGCGTCGATGAGGTCGACCAGACCGAGGTCGTGCTTGACCCCGGCGGTCTCCCCGCGAGTCCTGGTCGGGGCGTCATCCGGCGGGCAAACCTCGGGCACTGACTCCCGCTGGGTGGGTGACGGCTGGGGCTGGCCTGCGCCGGCGGCTGGCTCTTTGGGGAGGTCACGCAGCTCACCCTCGGCCGTGAACCACCGGCGGTCGACGACTCGGACAGTCTTCTCGGGAGAGTCTTCACTCACTCGGCGCACCTCGATTCACACCCGGCCATGGTACGCGGTTCGTGCGGGGCGAACAAGCACCTCGAACCCGGTGCATTCCGCTGATCTATACTCGGCGCCCATGTCTGACTCGACGCCGTTTAGGCAGCTGGTGGCCCTGTGTGCGCGCCTGCGCGCCGCCGGGGGGTGCCCGTGGGACCGGGAGCAGACTCTCCAGAGCCTGCGCACCTACATTCTCGAGGAGACCTACGAGGTCGTCGAGTGTCTTTCCGTCGAGGATCCCAGGGCGCTGGCCGGCGAACTTGGCGACCTGCTGTTCCAGATCGTTTTCGTGGCACAGATCGCCACGGAGATGGGGTGGTTCGATGCCGACGAAGTGTGCCGGCAGGTGCACGCCAAGATGGTGCGGCGCCACCCCCACGTGTTCGGCGAGAAGGAGGTGGAGGGGGCGGCGGAGGTGGTGCGTAACTGGGAGGCGATCAAGCAGGACGAGAACGGCGAGCGAGGTGCTCTCGACGGCGTCCCGCGCCACCTGCCCGCACTTCTCAAGGCGTTGCGCGTCACACAGAAGGCCGCCGCGCTGGGTTTCGACTGGGAGCGGGTGGAGGACATCGTGCTCAAGCTGCGGGAGGAGGTCGAGGAACTGGCGCAAGCCCTCGCCATCGCGGGAGCCCGGCGCCGGCGTGACTCAATTCGCGAAGAGCTGGGTGACACGCTGTTCGTCATCGCCAACCTGGCGCGCCGGCTGGATATCGACCCCGAGGCCGCCCTGCAGGATGCCAACGCCAAGTTCTCCTCGCGGTTCTCCCGCATGGAGCGCACCGCCAGGGAGCGTGGACGGACGTTGCGCTCGATGAGCCTGGCCGAGCTGGACGTGCTGTGGGAGGAGGCAAAGCGCTCCTCGCCCGGCGGATGAACGGTGGCTGCGGGGCTCTGGCGTTTTCCCGCCAGAGGCGGTATGGTGCCCGCCGGCCGCCCGCCCGCCGGGCGGAGACGGGGAGATGCCATGCGAAACGCGTTGTGTGTCGCCGTGCTGGCGTGTGCCGCCGAGGTCGCCGTGGCCGCGACGCCGGTGTTGCGTGTGAACCAGATCACCCTCACCAACGTGGAGCTCGACCTGGCTCGCCAGGCGATCCAGATGATGGACCAGGGCGGGCAGATGGACCAGGCCCAGCTGGTCCGCCACGCGGTGGATCAGTTGGTCGCGCGCGCGCTGTTGTTGCAGGCAGCCCGCGCCGCCGGCGTGGCTGTCGATCAGCAGGCGGCGGAAAGGGCGTTGGCGGCACAGGCGGCGCAGCTGGGCGGGGAAGAGGAGTTCGCCCGCTCTCTGGCTGCATCCAACCTGGATCGCGCCACGCTGCTGCGCATCGAAGGCGAGCGGCAGGTGATCGCCCGCTTCGTGGACAGCGTGCTGCTCGCGGGAGTCGAGATCAGCGACGACGAGGCACAGGCGTACTTCCGCGCCAATCCCGGCGAATTCAAGCACCCGCCGCAGGTCAAGCTGCGCATGCTGCTGGTCGAGGCGTCGCCCCAGGCCAGCCAGTCAGTCATCGACGCGGCGAGGGCCAAGGCCGAGGCCGCTGCGGCGCGGGTGCGCAAAGGAGAGGACTTCGCCGCCGTGGCGCGGCAGGTGTCCACCGATTCCACGGCCGAGCGTGGTGGGGAGCTGGGGTGGGTGCGCGCCGGGCTCCTGCTCCCCGAGTTGGAACCGGCCGTGTGGGCGCTGAAGGCCGGCGAGGTCAGCGGCGTGTTGCGCAGCCCCAACGGCTTTCACATCTTCAAGGTGGAGGAGCGCCGGGAAGAAGGTGTCTCGCCGTACGATGAGGTGCGAGGTCGACTGAAGGCGTTTCTCCGCCAGCGCGCCGCCCAGGGAGTGGTGCAGGCGAAGGTCGAGGAGCTGCGGGCCAAGGCAGTGATCGAGGGGTTGACGGCGGAGGTGAAGCAGGCTCTGGCGGGCGGGGGTGGGCGCTAGGCCGCGGCTGGTCGTCGCGGCGGTCATTGAAGACCTGCAGGGGCGCTTCTTGCTGGCGCGCCGGCCTCCCGGCAGCCACCTCGAGGGCCTGTGGGAGTTTCCCGGTGGCGCCATGGAGGACGGTGAAACCCCCGCCCAGGCGCTGGTGCGAGAGTTGGACGAGGAGCTCGGGGTGACCCTCGCCGTGGGTGAGCCGCTGACCTTCGCCTGGCACCGCGATGAGGCGCGGGACGTACTTCTGCTCTTCTTCAGCGCCCGCGTTGTCGGCGGCGAGCCGCAAGGCCGCGAAGGGCAGGAGATTCGCTGGGTCCCGAGAGGTGAGCTGGCGGCTCTGGCGGCGCCGCCGGCCGACCTGCCGCTGTTGCGCGCCCTCGCGAGAGCCTCTACGCGCGGGTGACGCAGAGCACCGGCACGGGCGAACGGCGCGCCATGAACTCGCTCGTGGAGCCCAGGACCAGCTCCACGACGCGGGTGTGGCCGTGGGCGCCGAGCAGAAGGAGATCGAACCCCTCGACGTCGATCAGCCTGAGCAGCCTTTCCTCGACCGGCTCGCCGCCTTCCCGCCGGTAGCGCACCGGGATGCCGTGCGGCCCCAGGTAGGCGGCGGCCTCGCGCAGGTTCGCCTCGCCGTGCGCTGCGTCGTCCTCGACGGTTACCACGGTCAGCTCCAGGGAGAGTTGGCGGCACAGAGTGGCGCCGACCTGCAGCGCGCGTGCCGATTTTGGACTGCCGTCGTAGGCGGCCAGGGGCCTGGTCGGGAATCGCCCGTCCGCCGGGACCACCAACACGGGCCGCGGCGAGCGCCGCAGCAGCGTCTCCGTCGTGGGACCGAGGAGATCCTCGTGGAAGCGCGCGTTCACCCCCCGCTGCCCAACGACGATGACGTCGGCCAGCTTGGCGGCATCGAGAATTCCCTTGACGACCGCAGCGTGCACGATCTGGAAGGTGCCCTCCGCGCCGGCCTCGCCACAATGGGCGGTAAACCGCTCCCTGATCGCTCCGGCCACCTCGGCGAGGGTGGCGCGCACCTGCGCTTGCAGGTTCAAAAATGGTTCGAATCCCATGGCGCCGGAGATGTCGGTGATGAAGGCGCCCTCGAGAAAGCTCGAATCGATGACATGGACACCGTGCACCACCGCATCCAGGCGGGGAGCCAGCGCCAGGGCAAGTTCCTCGGCGGCGGCCGCATCGTGGGAACCATCAACGCAGACCAGCAGGTGCTTGAACATGTCGTCCTCCCAGGTACCGCGTTCTTCCCAGCAGAATACCCCATGCGGTGGGACGGGAAGGGATCGACGCCGCCTCCTGGTTACAATGACAGGTCACACGCTGGCGTCCGGGCAACGGGCGGCATCGCCGATGACGGGGGTGAGAATGGGGGAAAGACCGACTGGTGGCGCGGTGGAGGTGAGCCGGGAGAAGGCCTTGCACGCGTACCGCACGATGCTCACTTCGCGGCGTGTGGATGATCGGGAGATTCTGCTCAAGCAGCAGAACCTGGCGTTCTTTCAGATCAACGGCGCCGGTCACGAGGCGGTGCTGGCGGCGGCGGCGCAGGTGCTCGATGTTCAGCGCGACTGGTTCTTCACTTACTACCGCGACCGGGCGTTGATGCTGGGGCTGGGAATGACGCCCTACGAGATGTTTCTCGGAAGTACCGGCGCCGATGCCTCGCCGGATTCCCGCGGGCGTCAGATGCCGTCGCACTGGGGGATGCGGCGGCTGCACGTGGCCCCTTCGTCGTCGCCCACTGGAACGCAATGCCTGCAGGCGGTGGGTTTCGCCGAAGCCGGCCGCATCGGTGTCGCCGAGACGCTGCACGCCGACACCGGGCCGCAAGCCGGGGAAGTGGTGCTGGTGACAGTGGGGGATGGCACCACCTCCCAGGGGGAATTCTGGGAGTCGCTCAACAGCGCCTGCACACTTCGCCTGCCGGTGCTGTACCTCATCGAGGACAACGGCTGGGCGATCTCGGTGCCCGTGCAGGTGCAGACTCCCGGCGGCTCCATCTCGAGGCTCGTTTCGCACTTCCCCGACCTGGCCGTGTACGAGGTGGACGGCTGCGACTACCGCGCATCGCTCGCCGTGCTTGCTGAGGCGGTCGGCCGGTTGCGCCGTGGTGGCGGGCCCGCCCTGGTGCACGCCCAGGTCGTTCGTCCCTACTCCCACTCGCTGTCCGACGATGAGCGCCTGTACAAGCCCGAGTCGGTGCGCGAGGCCGAGGCGGCCAGGGATCCGCTGGTGCTCATGCGGGCTTTCCTGCGCGACGAGCTGGGCGCCAGCCTGGACGAGCTTGCGGCCATCGAGGAGGAGGTGCAGGCGCTGGTGGCGGCGGATGCCGAGCGGGCGCTGGCGATGCCCCAGCCCGAGCCGGAAGAGTGGGCGCTGTACGTGTACTCACCCGACGTCGACCCTACCGCGCCCGCGTGGGAGAGCCAGCCGCAACCCGACGACCCGTCACCCAAGACCATGGTGGATCTGCTCAACGCGTGCCTGAGGGACGAGATGGCGCGGGACGAACGCATCGTCGTGTTCGGCGAGGATGTCGCCGACTGCTCGCTGGAGGGTGCTCTCGAGGAGGTCAAGGGCAAGGGCGGCGTGTTCAAGGTGACGCACGGCCTGCAGCGTCTGTACGGCTCGCGGCGAGTGTTCAACTCCCCGCTGGCAGAAGCCAACATCGTGGGGCGCGCCGTCGGCATGGCGCTGCGCGGCCTCAAGCCGGTGGTGGAGATTCAGTTTTTCGACTACATCTGGCCTGCCTACCAACAGATTCGCAACGAGCTGGCGACCGCTCGCTGGCGCTCGGGGGGCGGCTGGTCGGCCCCGGTGGTGATCCGCGTCCCTGCCGGCGGCTACCTGAAGGGGGGAGGCCCGTACCACTCCCAGACCGGCGCGGTGTTGTTCACCTCGATCCCCGGTCTGCGCGTCGTGATGCCGTCGACGGCGCTGGACGCCAGCGGCCTGCTGCGCACCGCCATTCGCTGCGATGACCCGGTCATTTTCCTCGAGCACAAGCACCTGTACCGTCAGACCCACAACAAGGGGCCATACCCGGGGCCCGACTACACCATCCCCTTCGGTCGAGCCGCACGCGTGAGCGCGGGGGACGACCTCACCGTGGTCACCTACGGCGCCACCGTGGTGCGCGCCGCGGCGGCGGCGCGGCGCCTCCAGGAGGCGACCGGAAAGACCGTGGATCTGCTCGACTTGCGCACCCTCCTGCCGTACGACTGGGAGGCCGTCGCCGCCTCGGTGAAGCGCAGCGGTCGCGCGCTGGTGGTGTACGAGGAACCATACTCCTTTGGGTACGGTGCGGAACTCGCCGCCCGTATCAGTGAAGAACTGTTCCCCTACCTGGACGCGCCGGTGCGACGGGTGGCCGCGAAAGACACTTTTGTGGCCTACGCGCCGGCGCTGGAGAACGTCATCCTACCGCAGGGGGAGGATATCTTCGAGGCGATGCACGACCTGGTGCGCTTCTGAGGCCCGCCCATGGGCACTGGTCTTTTCAGGATCTGCAAGCGGTTCGAGATCGAATCGGGACACCGGCTGCACAAGCACCCCGAGCGCTGCCGCTTTCCCCACGGGCACACTCGCATCGTCGAGGTGGTGTTGCGCGCCGCGGCCCTGGACGCCAACGACATGGTGTGCGACTACAACGTGTTGAAGGAGCTGGCCAGGCGTGAGCTGGACCGCTTCGACCACGCCATGGTGCTCGCCGCCGGCGATCCGCTGGCGGCGACCTTCCAAGCGGTCTCCGGGCGGGTGGTCTTGCTCGAGGACGGGGACGCCACCACTGAGGTGATGGCGCGGTACCTCTTCCGGAGCCTAGACGCAGCGTTCCGGCAGGGCGGTGAGGTGGTCACGTCGGCGGGCGCTCGATATTCGGTGCCGGCCGGTGTGCGCGTCGAGCGGGTGCGTGTCTGGGAGACTTCGACGAGCTGGGCCGAGTACGGCGAGGAAACGGATGGGTCCTGAGGGCTTCGAAGAGTTCTCTCCAGAACTCGGAGAGGATGAACTGAACAGCCTCGTTCGCGGTTTCGCTCCGCCGGTCGCGCTCACCGGCGCCACTGGTTTCGTCGGCAGCCACATCCTCGACGCCCTGCGCGCGGCAGGGGTGCCGCGCCGAGTCCTGGTGCGGGGCGGCGGGCGAGGTGCCGGTGGCCCGTTGCCGGCCGAGGAGGTGGTCGAGGGGTCGCTGGAGGACGGGGCCGCCCTGCGTGCGCTGGTGCGTGAGGCGGGTGCGGTGGTGCACGTGGCGGGGTTGGTGCGCGCCGCCCGCGCCGCCGACTTCGAGCGTGCCAACGCTGCCGGCACCGCCCGGCTGCTCGGGGCCATGGCCGAGGCGGCGCCCGGAGCGCGCCTGATCTACGTGTCCTCACTGGCCGCCGCCGGGCCCAGCCCGGTGATCGAGGGTCGCGCCCCCGACGATCCTCCGGCCCCCGTGTCCGCCTACGGGCGGTCCAAGCTGCGCGGGGAAGGGTACGTGCGGGGGTGGAGCGGTCCGTGGGTGGTTCTCAGACCCCCGGCCATCTACGGGCCGCGAGACCGGGACGTGTTGCAATTCTTCCGCCTCGCGGCGCGCGGCATGGTGCCGCTGCCCGCCGGTGAGCGGTGGGTCACCGTCGCTCACGTTACTGACGTGGCGCGCGCTGTCCTGGCGGCGGGCAGTCGGGGGACGAACCTCGTTCTCCACTTGGGCGAGCCGTTCCCTCAGCGCCTCGACGAACTGATCGCCGCCCTGGCTCAAGCCGGTGGGGTGCCGAGGCCGCGAATGCCAGCCGTGCCGGCCGTCGTGCTGCGCGCCGCCGGGCTGGCCGGGGACGCCTTGCAGTGGCTCGGTGCTCGCGGTGTCGCGATGACTTCGGACAAGGCCGGCGAGCTGCTCGCCCGCCACTGGACGGCAGCGACGGCGGCGTCGCTGGCCGCGCTTGGCCTGGCCGGGTTCGTACCCTTCGCGTACGGCGCGCGCAGCACCTGGGCGTGGTATCGGCAGCACGGGTGGGTGCGGCGTGGTATCATCCGCGCGGCGTGAGCGCTTGAAAGCCGTTGGTCTGTGGAGGATGAGTGGATATCTTCCAAAAGTGCTTTGATTTCGAGGAAGCGAACGCGGTCCGGGCGGCGGGGCTTTACGCCTATTTTCGTGTCATCTCATCGGCCCAGGATCCGGTGGTGATGATGGACGGGCACGAGGTCGTGATGCTCGGTTCGAACAACTACCTGGGCCTGACCAATCACCCCGAGGTGAAGCAGGCGGCCCAGGCCGCCGTCGCGCGCTACGGCACGGGGTGTGCCGGTTCACGCTTCCTCAACGGCACGCTCGACATTCACGTGCAGTTGGAAGAGAAGCTGGCGGCGTTCATGAACAAGCCGGCGGCGCTCACCTTCTCCACCGGTTTCCAGGTCAATCTGGGCGCCATCTCGTGCCTGGTCGAGCGGGGTGACGTGGTCTACCTGGACAAGCTGGACCACGCCTGCATCATCGACGGGGCACGGCTGGGCTTCGGGACGGTGATCAAGTACGGGCACAACGATCTCGGCGACCTGGAGGAGCGGCTGCGCAACCGCCCCAACGGCAAGGGGGGACTGCTCGTCGTGGACGGTGTGTTCTCCATGGAGGGAGACATCGTCGACTTGCCGGGCATCGTCGCCCTGTGCAATCAGTACGGGTGTCGCCTGATGGTGGACGACGCGCACGGCGTCGGGGTGCTGGGGGAACACGGCCGCGGCACCGCGGAGCACTTCGGGCTCGAAGACGAGGTCGATCTGATCATGGGGACTTTCTCCAAGTCCCTTGCCTCGGTGGGAGGGTTCATCGCCGGCGATACTCGGGTGATCGACTGGATCAAACACCGCGCCCGATCGCTGATCTTCTCGGCCGCGCCGCCACCCGCCTCGGTGGCGGCGGTGTTGAAGGCGCTGGAGATCATCGAGCGGGAGCCCGAGCGGCGGGCGCGGCTGTGGGAGAACACCTCCTTCGCTGGCAGCGCCCTCCGCTCGCTGGGGTTCGACACAGGTGACTCGCAATCGCCCGTGATCCCGGTGGTGGTTGGCGACGACCGTGCGGCCTTCGTCATGGCGATGCGGCTGCAGCAGGAGGGAGTGTTCGTCAACCCCGTGATCACTCCGGCCGTGCCGCCCGGTCGTGCGCTGCTGAGGACATCGTACATGGCGACGCACACCCGGGAAGAGCTGGAGCGCGCCATGGACGCCTTCGCGCGGGTGGGCAAGGAGATGGGACTGATCGCGTGAACGACGCGCGGCTGCGCGTGGCTCCGGTGGCCGGACGCGACGAGCTGGGGCGATTCATTTCTTTGCCGTGGCGGCTGTACGCCGGCGATCCCTACTGGGTTCCGCCGCTGAAGTCGCAGGTGCGCGCTCTGCTCGGCCCCGGCCACGCGTTCTACCGCGACGATGGCGCGCGGCGCCAGCTCTTCCTGGCCTGGCGGGGCAACCGCGTCGCCGGCCGCATCGCCGCCATTTCGAACCGCGCCCACAATCGCTTCCAGGAGGATCGCTGGGGATTCTTCGGCTTCTTCGAGTGCGAGGACGATGCCGCGGCGGCGGTGGAGCTGGTGGAGGCAGCGGCGGATTGGGTTCGCGGCGAGGGCTGCGACACCTTGGTGGGTCCCGTCAACCCCTCCACCAACTACGAGTGCGGCCTGCTGGTCAGGGGATTTGACGCCCAGCCGCGGGTGATGATGACCTACAACCCGCCCCGGTACGCGGAGCTGCTGGAAGGGTGCGGCCTCGCCAGGGTCAAGGATCTGCTGGCGTACGAGTCGGCGGTGCATCCGGGTTCCTTGGAACGGCTGCGGCGGGTGGCCGAGAAGGCGCGCGCTCGCGAGCCCCAACTGACCGTGCGGGAGGTTGACCTCAAGCGTTTTTCGCGGGAGGTCGCGATCATCAGGGAGATCTACAACTCTGCCTGGGAACGCAACTGGGGGTTCGTGCCAACCTCCGAGGCGGAGTTCTCCCTCCTGGCCCGCGACCTCAAGCCGCTGGTGGACCAGCGCCTGTTGCAGATCGCGTTCATGGGCGACGACCCCGCCGCCTTCCTCCTCGCCCTCCCGGACGTCAATCCGGCGCTGGCGGTGCTCAACGGGTCAATGGCCAACCCTGTGCGGGTCCTCAAGGCCATGCTGATCGGCCGCAAACGCGAGGCGCTGCGGCTCATCACCATGGGGGTGAAGGAGATCTATCGGCGTCGCGGGGTCGAGGCGGTGCTGTTCTACGAGGGACTCAAGGCGGCGCTGGAGCGGGGTTACCGGCGCTGCGAGTACTCGTGGATCCTGGAGGACAACGAGCTGGCGCTGCGCACGGTGCGTCTGATGGACGCGCAGTTGACCAAGGTTTACCGCATGTACGCCCGTTCGCTGTAGGCACGCGGCCCAGCCCCCCGGGCCGGCGCGCTCGCGCCCACACCCGCGGTCTCGAGAGCCCGCGTTCGACAGTTATCGGGCTCGTTGGGCACTTTGGAGAAACTGAAGTCA